>DIYZ01000062.1:21290-50732 GCA_002427845.1 Chloracidobacterium sp. UBA6041
ACGGCTGAGCCTAAAGGCGTTCTCATTACTCACCGCAATCTCATGGCGAATCTGACGCCGCTCGAGCGGGAGATTAAGCGCTATCTGAAATGGGAGCGCCTGGTTCATCCGATACGTTTTCTCAATCTGCTGCCGCTGAGCCATGTCTTCGGACAATTCATGGGCGTCTTCGTGCCGCAATTGCTCGGTGGCGAGGTTTTCTTTCAAGAGTCTCTGAGTCCATCACAGATCGTTCAAACGGTCAAAAGCGAGCGAATCTCCGTCGTCATCACCGTGCCGCGCATTCTCGATGCGCTGCGGGAAAAGATCGAGAGCGACTACGAGGCACGTGGAAAACTGGACAGATTTCAGAACACGATTGCCTCGTCGGCCGGCCGAAATTTTCTACGGCGCTGGTGGACGTTTCGCGCGATTCACAACATGTTCGGTTGGAAGTTCTGGGCCTTCATCTCGGGCGGCGCTACGCTCAATCCGGACACCGAACAGTTCTGGCAGCGGCTTGGCTTTGCCGTGATTCAAGGCTATGGCATGACTGAGACTGCGTCACTCGTTAGCGTCAACCACCCGTTCAAGCAGGGGCGCGGTTCCATCGGCAAAGTGCTGCCGGGCCAGGAAGTGAAACTGGCCGAGAACGGCGAAATTCTGGTGCGCGGAGAGAACGTTTCGCCTGGATACTGGAGAGACAACGAGCAGTCAAGAGCAGCAGAAAACGGTTGGTTTCGCACCGGCGATGTTGGTGAGATCGACGAGGAAGGCAGCCTCTATTTCAAAGGCCGAAAAAGAGAGGTCATTGTCACCTCAGCGGGTGTGAACATTTACCCGGCGGACATTGAGCTCGTGTTGGGTCGCCAACCTGAGATAAAAGCGGGCGTGGTCATCAAAATCGAAGGGCCACATGGGCCGGAACCGCTCGCTGTGATGATACTCCGCGACGATCACGCGAACGCGGAAGCCGCGGTCAACCAGGTGAATGAATTACTCGCGCCGCATCAGCAAATCCGTCGCTGGTTTGTTTGGCCCGGCGAAGATTTTCCGCGTACTGCCACGCAAAAGGTCCGCAAGCACGTTGTCGGAGAAGTCGTGAGGGCTGAGTTAGCGCGAGCGGGTCAGATCTCCGGCAGTGCCGTTGCTCCTGCAATCGGTCATTCGAACAACCTCGTTGAGATCATCGCGCGCATCAGCAAGGACGTATCAGCAACGCTTGATCCATCTGCAAAGCTCGGAGCGGATCTAAAGCTCGATTCGCTCGGCCGCGTCGAGTTGTTGAGTGCCCTCGAGGATCGTTATCAATTAGAGATCGATGAAGCTGCCTTCACCGATGCAACCACGCTAGCCGAAGTTGAAAAGATAATTCGCGAAGGCCGGCACGAAGAAGCAACGCCGTATCCCTATCCACAATGGCAACAGCGTTGGCCGTTGAGCTGGCTGCGAATTACCCTTCTCTACCTCATTGTCCTGCCGGTCACGCGCGTCATGGGTTGGCCCAGAATCAGGGGCAAGGAATATTTGCGCAACGTTCGTGGGCCGTTAGTGTTCATCTGCAACCACGTAACGATGGTGGACCACGCGTTGGTTTTGTTGGCGCTTCCGGGAAGATTCCGAACCAGAATGGCGATCGCCATGGACGGAGAGCAACTGCGAGAATGGCTTCATCCACAACCTGGAACGGGACTGTTCACTCGCCTGCTCTATCTGCTCCAGTACGTGTCAGTCGTTTTCTTCTTCAATGTCTTTTCGATGCCGCAAAAGAGCGGCTTTCGGCGGAGCTTCATGTTTGCTGGTCAAATGATGGACCACGGATTTAGTCTTCTAGTGTTTCCCGAAGGGCAACGCACAAAGCATGGAGCACTGAATCCTTTCATGCCGGGCACAGGTCTGTTAATTCAGAAACTAGCTGCCCCAGTGGTGCCGATGCGGATTGACGGATTGTGGGAGCTCAAAAGCGCAGGCAGACATTTTGCCTGGCCGGGCGAGGTCTCTGTGATCATCGGCGAGCCGGTCAGTTATTCGCTCCAGGAGGACCCGGAAGCAGTGGCCACAGATTTGGCTGAACACGTAAGAGCACGCTGATTGCGTTGTTACCTTGCCAGAGCAAAACTGGCGATAATAGGCACATGAAGACGTCAGGGCCTGGGCAGAGGTGCCACTAAGTCTTGGACAAATGCTAACGAAGTATTCGATTTTACCTCTTCTGTTTCTGCTTTCGATGATTGCGTTCGTCAGCGCCCCTGCGCAATCGGGAAACGGCAAGACAGGAACGACTGCGGTTACTCCGCGGCTCGATGAGCTACAAGAGAAGGGATCTGAGGCTCTTTTCAATCTTGACTATGAAGTTGCGCGGCAGAAGTTCAAAGAGATGGCCCGGCTGTATCCGGACGATCCGACTGGCCCACACATGCTCGCCACGACGCTCTGGCTGGAGACGTTGAATCAAGCACGCCGGTTGCAAGCGGCCATCTACAGCACGCAGTCGTTCTATGCGGAGACAGAAGACAGACCTGATCCGCGCGTGGTCCAGGACTTTCGCGATCTGACGCGCCAGGCGACGCAACTTGCAAGAGCGAGATTGCAGCGCAACCCTCGCGATCCGCAGGCGCTCTATATGCTCGGAGCGACTGAATCTTTGATGGCTTCGTTCGCAGCAACCGTGGAGCGACGCTTCATAGCGGCGCTGCGTTTCGGCTCAAGCGGTGTTGACACACATCGCAACGTGATAAAACTTGATCCAAACTTCCATGATGCTGAGTTAACCATTGGGATGTACGACTACATTGTGGGCACACTGCCGCTACCCGTAAGAATGCTGGCAAGCATTGCCGGACCACATGGTTCGAAGAAGCGCGGGATTCAGACGCTCGAGCGTGTCGCGAAGGAGGGGCAGTGGACGCGCGCCGATGCCGAGGTCCTGCTCATTGCCATTTACAAAAAGGAAAAGCGTTTCCCGGAGGCGTTAGCGCTGTCGCGAGAACTTCAGGGGAAGTATCCACGCAACTATCTGTTCAGATTGGAAACTGCGGACACTCTGGTTTCGCAGGCAGCGATCGAGCGCCGGGCAAGCAAGACTAAAGAGGCGGAGACGATGGAGAGCGAAGCCCTGAGTACTTTCGAGACGATGTTACACGAGCGCTCTGCGGCAGGCGCCGCCCCGCGCGCTTTGGACCTGATACACTTTCGCTATGGTGAGGCCTTTCTACTGATGGGCCAGCCGCAGAGCGCCGCCGGAGAGTTTCTTGCAGCAACGACCGTGAGAGGCGCAGACGCCGGCACCGTCTCAAGGGCCCACCTCCGAGCGGCTCAATCATTTGACCTTGCGGGCAAGCGGAGCGAAGCGTTGGCTGAGTATCGCGTGGTGCTTTCTCGTCCGAATATCTACGACTCGTACGACCAGGCACGGCGCGGGCAAAAGGAGCCATATAAGGAACAACCGCACAGTAATGCGAAACAGGATGAGTAACCAGAACCTGGAAGACCTATAAGCCCATCCCTGGTGAAAGTTCAATCTCGCATGCGCCGATGCTAGCTGCTGCACCACTGTATCGCCGCCATCGTTTCCCCTCAGAGGTCAGCAGTCACTGCGTGTGGCGTAAACACGTCATTAGTTAATTTGACAATACCATGAGCGGTCATGCCAGCGCCCAGCAGTGGCACTAAAGTGAACCGCGACTTTAGTCGAGAGTGGTCTCGGCTCTTCGGGCGGCGCGGCGGGCGGCGCCGCGCTCTACCCACTCGTATACCATTGGTAGAATCACGATCTTAATCGGGCTCATCAGCATTCCCCCGACCACGACGATCGCCAGCGGCTTCTCGATTTCGGCGCCGGTGCCGGACGAGATGACAAACGGTATGAGGCTAATGCTGCCTATCAACGCGCTCAACAACTCGGGCCGCAAGCGAACGCTCGCGCCGGTAATCACGGCGTCGTGCAACTCCATTCCACCATTGCGAAGCTTGTTGATGTAAGACACCATCACCATCCCGTTTTGCACCGCGATCCCAAAGACCGCAATGAATCCAACTATCGCGGGAACGCTCAACGGGAATCCCCAGATCAGCAGGAACATTGTGCTGCCGACAAGCGCGATGGGTATGTTGAAGATGATCGTCAGCGTGTTCCGCAGCGAATTGAAGCAGGTATAGATCAGCACGAACACCAGCAGCAGCGAGATTGGTATGGCAATCAGCAGCCTGCGAACCGCCTGCTGCGCGTTTTCGAATTGCCCGCCCCAGGTGATGAAGTAGCCAGGCGGAGTTTTGACTTGCGCGGCAACCGCCGCTTGCGCGTCGTGAACGAAGCCGCCGATGTCGCGCCCTTTTACGTTGCACATCACCACGACCCGGCGCAGAGAGTTCTCGCGGCTGACGACCGAATCGCCACTCGATAGTCGAAACGTCGCCAACTGTCCGAGCGGTATGCGTCCGCCGACCGGCGCGGAGATCAGAATGTCGTTGAGCTTTTCAACCTGATTGCGGAAGTCTTCTTTCAGGCGCACGAAGATCGCAAAGCGGCGCTGGCCTTCCAGCACATCGGTGGCCTCGTCACCGCCTATGCCAATCTTGGCGACTTCGAGCACATCGGCTATGTTCAGCCCGTAACGAGCAATCTTATTGCGGTCAAGCTCGATCTCCAGGTGCTCCTCACCCGCAACCTGCTCAACCGCCAGGTCCTCGACGCCGCGAACGTGAGACATGGCGTCACGAATCTGTTCGCCCACCTGGTGCAGCTGCTCCTGGTCTTCGCCAAAAATCTTAACGGCAATCTGCGCATTGATGCCCGATATGAGTTCGTCGTTGCGGGTTTGTATGACCTGCGAAAAGTTGAACTCAACGCCGGGAAACCCTTCCACTCGACGGCGCATGGCATCAACCAGCTCGTCTTTGGTCTTTGCAGTTGTCCATTGATCTTTCGGTTTCAGGCGGACGTATATTTCGTCGTTGCTTACACTCTCCGGATCGCCGCCCAACTCAGCGCGCCCGATCTTGGCGACGACGGTTTCGACTTCGGGAAACTCGCGCAGTGACTTTTCGATCTGGGACGAGACTTCGATCGCCCGCGCCAGCGAGATGCTTGCAGGCATAGTGGCCCGCACCAGCATATTGCCCTCATCGATCGTGGGCAGAAACTCGCTGCCCAGGATGTAGACGTTGGCAACGCTCAACACGATCAAGGCCGCAGCAATCGTGATCGCGATATAGCGGTGAGCGATGGCCCACTTGAGGACGGGAACGTAAATCCCTTTGACGAATCCAACGATCGGATTTGTGCGGACCCTGCCTTTCTTGAGCCGCAACCACAAGGCGCACAGCATCGGAGCTATGCATAGCGCCATTAACATGGAGCCAATCATCGAGAAGGTGACAGCGTACGCGAGCGGCTTGAACAACTTGCCTTCGATGCCCTGCAAAGTGAAGACAGGAAGAAAGACGGCTATGATTATGAGTATCGCGAAAAACAACGGTCGTCCGATTTCCTGAGCGGCAACCAGTATGGCATCGCGTACGGAGTGTTCCCAGTGTTCTTCAAGATGGCGATAAATGTTTTCGACCATCACGACCGTCGCATCCACCATCATGCCAATACTTATGGCAAGTCCGCCGAGCGACATGAGGTTCGCCGACAGCCCTGAGTACCACATCAGTATGAAAGCAACCAGCATACAGAAAGGTATGGCTGCGGCGGTGATGAGCGAACTGCGGAAGGCGCCGAGCAGCAACACCAGAATCAACAAAACCAGCGCCTCACCTTCGATCAGCGACTTGACCACGGTGTGTATGCTGTTATCGACCAGCTCTGATTGATCGTAGTAGTCAACGATGCTTACGCCTTCAGGCAAAGCCTTATTGATCTCGACTACTTTTTCCTTTATGCGTTCAATCACCTGCTTGGTGTTTTCGTTGATTCGTTTCAGCACGATTCCGGTGACGACTTCGCCCTGACCGTCTTTGGTGACCGCACCCTGGCGGATCTCGTTTCCGACTTCAACCTTCGCAACGTCGCTCACAAGGATAGGAGTGCCACCGCGCGAATCGAGGACGATGTTCTTAATGTCTTCAATATCCTTGACCAATCCCAGTCCACGAACGACGTACTGCTCATCGCCATGCTCAATGAAGTTCGCCCCGGTGTTTTGATTGTTGGACTGAATGGCTTCAAAGAGCGTTTTGAGCGGGATGTTGTAATTGACCAGCGCTTGCTGATCCACGATGACCTGATACTGCTTGACGTCCCCGCCAAAGCTCAGCACGTCGGCGACGCCAGGCACTGTGCGCAGTTGCAGTTTGATAACCCAGTCCTGAATGGTGCGCAGCTCCTGATTGCTCTTTCCGCGCCCAACGATTTGGTAAAGATAAATCTGGCCGGTTCCGGTGGTGATGGGTCCCATCTGAGGTTCGAATCCTGCAGGGATGTGATCTTTTGCGGACGAGAGGCGCTCGAAGACCTGCTGGCGCGCGAAGTAAATGTCTGTGTCGTCGCTAAAATAGACCGTAACCACCGACAAACCAAACTTGGATTCCGATTGTACCCGCACCACTCCCGAAATCCCGTTCATCACATTTTCGATAGGAAAGGTTATGAGTTGCTCGACTTCCTGTGGCGCCAGTCCCTGTGCTTCAGTGTCGATTTCTACCTGCACCGGGGTGACGTCCGGGAAGGCGTCGACGTTTAACCTGGAAAGCGCGAGAATCCCGCCGGCCACGATGAGCATCGAAACGACGGCAACAAGCAATCGCTCGCGATAAAAGAAGGCAATGAGATTGTCGGTCATAGTTGCAACCAAAAAACTTTCAAGCTAACTGAACTCAAATGTCAGGGAGCTAAAGGTTCATAGTTCGACTGCGGTTTTCACTCCGGTTAGGAGTGGTCTCCTGTCAGAACCACCTGCGGTAGCGGGTGGGTTCTGGTTCTTGCCCGCAAAGTTCACCGGGTGCGCAATAACCCACCCGCTACCGCAGGTGGTTCTGACAGGAAACCCGTTAACTGCTCCCACCCTCTATTGCTCGGGCTTGCTTTGTTGAAGCAACAGGTAGTTTCCCTTCACGACCACCTTATCGCCCGCTATTAGCCCGTCGATAATTTCAACCCGATCGTTGCCTTGTATCCCCGCGGTCACCACGCGCTTCTTGTAGCCGCTGCCTTCGCTTACGAAGACAACTGTTTTCCCGCCGTCATCGAGCACGGCCGCTTGGGGGATCGAAATGGCGGTGCGATGCAGGTCGGTGATTATCTGCACATTGGCAAACATATCCGGTTTGAGCCTGCCGTCCGGGTTGGGAACCTCTGTGCGAACCTTCACACTTCGGGTCTCCGGGTCCACCACGCTGGAAACCAAAATGACCCTGCCTGAGAAGCTCGATCCCGGAAAGGCCGGGACTGAAACCTTGACCTCCTGACCGCGCTTCACGCGCTCGAGGTCCTTTTCAAATACGTTCGCGTCGATCCAGACACTTGAGATATCGATTATCTTGAACAGGTTTGCGTCCGAACCTACGGTGGCGCCAATCGTGGCATTGCGCTCGACTATGATGCCTGCGATTGGAGAGGTGAGAGAAAAGACGGCGGCCAGGCTCGGTTTGCTTGCCAGCGCATCAACATCTGACTCTTTCAAACCGAGTATGAGCAAATGGCGGCGGGCGGCCGTAAGCGCCGCTCTCGTCCCTGCAACAGAGCTTGCCGCCGCCGCCTTCGCCAGCTCAAGGTCATGCTCGGCAGCCTGGAGATTTTTCCCCGCGGTGATCGTCTTCTCGTACAGCATCTTGGTACGGTCGTAAGTGGCCTGCGCGAACTTGACCTCGGCCACTGACGTGCGACGAGCATTCTCAGAGTCCGCGAGCGCCTTGAGATAATCGGCCTCGGCCTGATCGATGTCTGCCGATTCAAGGTCGGCCAGCTTCTGACCTTTCTTCACATTGCTGCCCTGGCCTGCGTAAAGACGCACGAGCCTGCCTTCATGGACGGGGCCGATGTTTGCCATGCGGTCCTCCGAGACGAGGATCTTCCCCGTGGCGTGTATCGTCCCGGCGATGGGCTGCGGTATTACTATTTCGATCTCTATTGCATGGCTTTGCGCTGAGTCCGATGTCACCGCGCTCGGTTGTGGGCCAGAAGCATTCGACGGAGCATCCGCAGCCCTCTTGCAGCCTTGACACACCAACACCATGAGAAGCGGCGGAATCAAAAGGGCATGAACTACTCTTCGGTTGAACATACGGGCATCCTTTCGGGCATCCTCTCGCGGGGGCACTTACTTTTGCAGAGGGGTTGCGGTCGCCAGCTCAAGGTCAAGCAGCGACACCTGGTAATCAAAAAGCGTCTGGTAAAAACCGGCCAGCGTTTCGCGCCGCGTGCGGATCGCATCCAGCAACTCAATCGTAGAGCTTTCGCCGGCCTTCAAAGAAAACTCCGTCAGCCTCTGAATGTCATCGACCTTTGTAAGTACGCCTGTGCGGTAAAGCTCAACTCGCCGCTTCTGAATCTCAAACGCAACCAGTGCCTTGTCCACATCGCTCAGCACTTGATTGGCAATAAGCTGCTGTTCGTTTTGCGCCTTCATTCTTTGGATGAGGGCCTTAGCTCGCTCGCCCTGATTGCGATTGGACACTGGTAGCGGAATGCCGACGCCAACGTTGTAGCTGCTGCCGCCAAGCGGAACCTGGTCGATGCCGGCTCCTACGGTGACATCAGGGATACGCTGAGCGTCTTGCAAGCGGATGGACGCGTCGGCGGCGCGCTCACTGAGTTGCGCGGCTTTCAAATCAGGTCGAGCAGCCAGCGCTTTGTCGCGCAGCTCGGCAAGCGAGAACTGGTAAGGCTGATAATATTCGATCGTCCCGGCGACCTCTATATCCATAGCTTGATAGTCTCCGCCCAGCGTGACCCGCAAGTCGCGCAGGGCGAGCTCGTAATCCTTTTCCGAGTTGGCTACGTCCGTATCGAACTTGAATTTTTCAATTTCGAGCCGCTGCAGGTCCAGTCCTGAAATCTCGCCAAGCTGGAAAACCTCGGTCGTGTGCATGATCGTTTCCGCAAATGTTTTCTGGTTCTCTTCTGCCAGATTGAGCAACGACTCAGCCAGGAGCACGGCGTAGAATTTCTTCTTCAGATCGTTGGTCAGTTGCCACAGGACCATTTGAAACTCGGCCCGGGCCAGTTCGGAATCTGCGTTGGCAGCATCGATTCGCTTTCGTCGCTTTCCCCCCAGTTCTAAGGTCTGCGAGATGCCGTAGGAGAACGTCTGCGGTTTGACAAAGTTTCTACTGAAATCAAGAGGGATATCCGCAAAGCCGACGCTGACCGCAGGGTTAGGACGAAGCCGCGCAGTCAGTTTTTCCGCGTCCACCGTGTCGATGTCGTAGCGGGCTGCCACCAACTGAAGATTCTGCTGCAAGAAAATCGACACGGCGTCCGAAATCGTAATAGACCGTTTCGCAGGAGGCACCGGCGTTTGCTGCTGAGCGCGGGGCATCGCAGCGATGTCGGCATTGATTCCCTTCAAAGGTTCGGGCGACTTTTCTTGCGCCAGGATCGGATGGGTTGTAAGGGTGAGTAAGAGCAGGCTGGCCACGTAACTCGCGCAACGACTCTTTTGCCGACGGCCGCATCGGGGCAAGCCGCATCGGCCCTGGCAAACCACAGAATCGCATCGCTCACCGAAGCGGCGCAGATAATTGCGCAGATAATTGTTAGCGCGCTGATACATCCGATCACCTCGCATTCACTCGCTTGTGGAATTGTTCTTAGTTGCGCGGTGCGAAACCCCGCCCCGCTAGTAGGCCAATCATTGGCAGGCAAGGCAGGCCCGCCGCAGGCTGACCATTTGGCTTCGGTGATATTTGGAGCGGGCAATCAGATGAGCCCGCCGCCGAGTTAGGCTCAGACGAGAGGCGGCCCGCGACCCGATGGCGGCGTGGTTGAAGTTGAGGGATAAAAAACTGTCAGTGTGGAAACAAACGCAATCTCCGCCAAAGGCGTGCGCGCGAACAGCGGCGCGTGGACGAGGCCGTTGAAGAGTTGCTGCTGGAACTGGCACATCGAGCATTCTCTATGATGAGAATGGCCATTGTCTGAAGACTGTGATCCGCCCGCGTCGCTTATGGCGGCTACGCCGGGACGTTCCGGCGAAACGCGGCCGTGACTGTGCGCAGACTCCGCCGTCGCCCCGTAGACGATCAGGAGAGACAGCAAGTAGCCTAACGCGCGGCGACAGTTCCCGCGTCGACAGCTCACAGCTAATGTAATCCTGCTAGTCACGTGTCATCTATTCTAATACAGTTTCCTCATTTACACGTATGCGCACGGAACGCGCGAGACTCAATTCCTGGATTAACTCCAAATGTTCGATGACGCTGCGAAAGGTAGAAGCGCGAATATAGCAGGTTTGAAGTTTCAACTAGATGGCGTAGTTGAATCGTCTATTAGAATTTAAAAAGCGGTTAGAGAAGTCACGTTCACGTTGTATAAAACCTATAAAGCGCAAGCGTAGTCTGCCAAAAGTCTGTCAAAACCAGACTGTAGCTACCTTCCAACCAGCCCGATGCCTCTCAATTACTTTCGAGTGCCTTCTGGATGCAGGCACTCAAGTTTTTAGCCAGAGCCTGAACATGGGGCTCTCGGAAAATGGTGAAGTGCTCTCCTGGGATGAAATGGACACCCACGCCTCCTAACGCACGCCGGCCCCAACCTAGCTGTTCGTCACGAATACGGTAATACTGTTGTTTAGAAACCCGAAAGACGGTGACGGTGCCTCTGTAAATTCGCGGGACCAGGTCCCGACCAAGCCCGTAGTTAGGAGACCCGGGATTACGAGGACGCAAAGACTGCGATCGTCCGCTACGCAAGAATAGATTAATTCTCTTTGCTGCAATTCTCACTTTTCTCTGTAAAGCCATTAACTGCTCTGTGCGACTGAATCGCAGAGTTTTATTTCTACAATCTTCCCTTCAACCGCCTCGCTCACGAACTTCCGTTGGCCAACCTCGGGACGCTTACTTATAAACTCATGGCCTGCTGATGAAAGCGCACGGCTGAGACCTCTGTCACCACCTAACGCGACGCCAACTTCCGCATAACCTAAACTCTTAATTACCGTCCGGCGTTTGTACCTCTCTAATGTCTCATTAAAGTCCCTAACCCTCCACGCATTTAGTTGTGTTAAAGTCCTCAATTATGAAAATAGCTCGTCGTGGTTTCCTTGTAGCATCGTCTTCGGCGTTGGTGTTGGCGAAGACCCAATTAGCGGCGGCGGAATCTGTTCAAGCTTCCGAAACCTCCGAGCCGCTTTCGATCGGAAGAATCGAAGATAGAGAAGTAGTAGTCTACACCACCGCAGATAACAGTAATCACCGCTTGGCTGCTACTGATACCGTCCAGGCTGTACCTTCATTTCTACAATCCCGTCCAGGATAGTCGAGATCGCGGCGGAGCTCAAAACTTGAAAACATCGCTACTGCTAATGATCCTCGTTCTGTTGCTGCTAGCCTTCAGTTCGCCGACCGGCCGGGCGCAGATGCAGCCGCCAGCGCAAGCGCAGGGAGATGCAGGCCTGCCCGATTTCTCTGGTTTCAATCTCATCGATAGCTTTGCGAGGCTGCCCGCAGAGCGAACCAACCTGAGCACGCTCTGTGATGTCAGGCGGGCCTCAATCGACGAAATTACGGGCAATATCGAGGGCGCGCTCACCCGTGCGGATGAATCGGCCGATCCGGCCGCTGCCGTGCGGCTCCACAATGCAATGGGCGTTGTCTTCCTTTACAAAGGCGACATCGCGGGCGCGATCCCTCAGTTCGAAGAGGGTGTCCGAATCGCCCATCAGCATTCGACCGAAGACCCCAAGTTTGCGGCCATGGAAAGCATCGACCTGGCGGCCCTCGGTATCGCCCACATGCGTCGGGGCGAGGTTGAGAATTGCGCGATTCGTCACAACGCAGACATGTGCATCTTTCCGCTATCGCTTGCTGCCCGCCACACTCTGCGGTCAGGCTCGGAGCGGGCCATTGAGTATTTCAAGCGCTATCTCGAACGCGAACCGTCGAGCCTGGAGATACGTTGGCTCCTCAACATTGCCTACCAGACGCTCGGCGAATATCCGGACAAGGTTCCGAAGGCTTACCTGATCCCGCCTGCGGCTTTTGAGTCGAAAGAGAACATCGGCCGCTTCGTCGATGTTGCTCCGGCGCTCGGTCTCGACAAGGTTGGCGACGCTGGGGGCTCAATCGTCGACGACTTCGACAACGACGGATTTCTCGACATTGTAGAGAGCAGTTTCGATCCGTGTCAGCCGATGCGAGCGTTCCGCAACAACGGCGATGGTACGTTCTCGGACGTCTCTGAGCGCTCACATCTCGCCGAACAGCTCGGGGGAATCAATATCGTCCAGACCGACTTTAACAACGATGGCTGGCTCGACATCTACGTTATGCGCGGCGGATGGGAATGGCCCATGCGTAACTCGCTTTTGCGCAATAACCGCGACGGCACCTTCACTGACGTTACACTTGAGAGCGGCCTTCTGAGTGTGGACCATCCCACTCATTCGGCGGCATGGGCCGATTACGACAATGACGGCTGGGTCGACCTCTACGTCGGACACGAGCACACGCCAAGCCAGCTTTTCCGCAACAAAGGTGACGGTACATTTGAGGACGTGTCGGCAAAGGCGGGCGTTAACCGCGTCGCGTTCACGAAAGGCGTCGCTTGGGGAGATTATGATGGCGACGGCTACCCAGACCTCTACGTCTCAAACTATGGAGAGGATAACTTTCTCTATCATAACCGGGGCGATGGATCGTTTGAGGAAGTCGCGACCCAGCTGGGCGTCGAGAAGCCCAAGTGGAGCTTCCCAACCTGGTTCTGGGATTACGACAATGACGGTCGTCTCGACCTGTTCGTCGCAAGCTACTACTTTGCTAGTGGCGAGTGGGTGCGACCCTACCTCGGACTGCCAAGACAGGGAGATTCCATGAAGCTGTACCGCAACACCGGCAAGGGGACCTTTGCCGACGTCACACGTGAGACCGGTCTCGACCGCGCAGTTGCGGCGATGGGAGCAAACTTCGGAGATGTAGACAACGATGGGTTTCTCGACTTCTATCTCGGCACCGGCGCTCCGACTTACACGGCTTTGATGCCGAATCTTCTTTACCGGAATCACGATGGAAAATATTTCGTCGATATTAGTTCCTCAAGTGGAACCGGACATCTACAGAAAGGGCACGGAGTCTCCTTCGCGGATGTGGACAACGACGGCAATGAAGATCTGTTCGAAAACCTGGGTGGCGCGGTTCCGGGCGACAAGTACAACAGCGTGCTTTTCATGAACCCCGGGCACTCAAACCGTTGGATCTCCATCAAGCTAGTCGGCGTGAAGAGCAACAGGGCGGCGATTGGAGCCAAGATCAAGCTGACGCTTGCGGGCCTCGGGCAAGCGAACGCGATTCGATATCGCGAAGTCTCCAGCGGCGGCTCGTTCGGCGCGTCACCGCTGATGCAACACATCGGGATTGGCAAGGCCACAGCGATAGCTTCCATCGAAGTGATGTGGCCCGCGAGCCGAACACGACAAGTTTTCAAGGACGTCGCGCCGAATCAGTTTATCGAGATCAAAGAATTCGAGAAAACCTATACCAAGCGACGCGTTCGGCCCGTCAACTTCACACGACCGGCCGTCACTGACCCGCGTATGCCCCACCGCCACCCGCAAGGGAGTAGTTGATAGAGCGGTTAGGGGGAACGAAGATTACGGCGGTGCTCTTTTTAATTACAGTGAAGTCTTTCTGCTCGGCTTTGCACAAAAAGTCGAGATTGATGCAGCGAGAAATTCTAACCGTGGATACCGAGTCCCAGCCCGCGGAGTGGGCGACAGCATAAAGCCTGGGGTGGAGCGCAGCGGAACCCCAGGTCAATAGTCCAAAAATAATGACAGCCCGCGGAGTGGGCGACAGCGTTTACCGTAATCATGGGCTGTCGCCCGCTACCGCGGGCTGCGGTCTTTCGGTCCGCGGTTCCTGGGGTTCCGCTACGCTCCACCCCAGGTTCTAGGCTGTCGCCCGCTGCCGCGGGCTAGCTTGGATTTCGTAGCTGCACGACTTTTTGTGCGAAGTCCTTCTGCTCAATCAAACCTTTGCCTTCTTTAATCGTCACAACCTTATTCGCGCGGACACCGGTCACGGTGTCGACAACGCCGCTGGGCCAGCGTACTTCGATGAGGTCGACTGCAGTCCGCTTCTCGAGGCCGAAGTGCAGTCTCAGATCATTCTGCGATAGGTAACTGCCGCCGCTGCGCACTTCGTCTACTTGTATCAGGCCGCCCGAGACGACCTTCACGCGCGCACCGATGCCGTCCCGATTACTCTTCACGCCGATAGTTTTAACGAGCACCGAGTTATTCCGGTTTCCCCCGTCATTGCGCAATAGTTGTGGGGGCCCGTCCAGATCATTGATGATGACGTCAATGTCACCATCGTTGTCGATATCACCAAAGGCGGTCCCTCTGCTCGCACGTTCTTCTGCCAGGGCGCTGCCGCACTGCATGGCGACCTCCGAAAAGGTTCCATCATGGTTGTTCCTGTGCAATAACTTACGCTGGCGATAGCGATCTCTCTGCGGGTAGGCGTGGCCGTTGGCAACGAACAGATCGACCCAGCCGTCGTTGTCGTAATCGAAGAACTTAGTTCCCCAGCCGACATAAGAAAGGCTTACTATGGCCACTCCGGCATCGTAGGAAACGTCCGTGAAAGAATTGCGAGCAACGTTGCGGTAAAGCACATTGTATTCATCGTCGAAGTTGGTGATGAATACATCGAGCCTTCCGTCGTGGTCATAGTCACCCACCGTCACGCCCATGCACCCCTGCTCGGCGCCATTTCCGTTGACCGCCAAGCCCGATTCGAATCCGATCTCGCTAAACGTGCCATTCCCGTTGTTATGGTAGAGATAGTTCGGCGTCGAGTCGTTGGCGACGAAAATATCTACGCGGCCGTCCCCATCAAAATCACTGGCGACAACGTCAAGCCCGTAGTAACCGATAGAATCGTCAACGCCAGCCTTTTTCGACACGTCGGTAAATGTCCCGTCGCCGTTATTGTGGTAGAGCGTGTCACCTGCTCCCGGCAGGCCTCTCGGACCACACTGCACAGGAACACCCTTGAACTGGCACGTCAGGCCCTCGCCGAACGCGGGTAGGTGGTTGACATCAAAGCCCACGTAATTCGTTACGAAGAGATCGAGCTTGCCGTCATTATCGTAGTCCAGGAATGCAGCTCCAGTGGACCATCGTGGGTCGCCAACCCCGGCTTTCGAAGTGACGTCTGTAAAGGTGCCGTTGCCGTTATTTTTTAAGAGATGGTTGGGACCTAAGCAGGTCACATAAAGGTCGTCGAAACCGTCGTTATTGTAGTCGCCAACCGCCACGCCCATACCCCACCCGATATCGGCCACTCCCGCCTTGTCGGTGACGTCGACAAACGTCCCGTCGCCATTGTTGTGATAGAGGGCGCTTCTGGTTCGCTTGTTCGACTTGAGCAGTTCCACGGTCAGAGAGTTGACCAGAAAAATGTCCAGATAGCCGTCGTTGTCATAATCAAAGAGCGCTACTCCGCCGCTCATTGACTCGACTATATATTTCTTTTCCGGCGACCAAACGTGTTTGAAGGTGATACCGGCCGGGACTGTGATATCGATGAACTGAACCGCATCCGACTGGCCATGGATTGTCTTGCAGGGCACCATCATCAGCAGAGCGACTAGCGCTCTGATCAGAAACTTTTTCGGTTCCAATCCCATATGCTTGACTTAGTGATCTTTCCGGCTCGGGGCCGTCTTTCTGAGCTGATTGAACATCTCATTCTGGCGCCTACCCTCCTCGCGGCGCCCAGCGGCAATATACGCTCTACCCAATTCATAGTGAACGAGCGGATTTTGAGGGTCGAGCTTCGCCGCGATCTCCAGATTGTCCACCGCCTCCTGGACTACTGCCTGCTCAAGTAGTGCCTTGCCCAACTCATAGCGCGCATCCGCAAAACCCGGTTCCGCTTTTACGACTTCACGCATCTTTTGGACGCCGCGCGCAAGCTCCTGGCGGATCAGCAGCGTGTGCGCGAGTTGGTACTTAGCTTCGAGGTCGTTCGAGTTGAGGCCCAGCTCTGCTTCGAACTCACGGGTTGCCTCGTCAAATCTCTTCATCTTCAAATAGACTAATCCTGCGTAGTAATGGGCCTGTCTCGTTCGTCCGTTCAACGCCACAGCCGCACTGAGCTCTTCCACCGCTCGAGCATTATCACCCTGGGCGTAATACTGCTGTCCAAGAAGAACGTGGAGTTCGGGCGAATCGCCGGTAACCTTGGCCATTCGCTGAATTGTCTGGCCGGCGAGCTCGGTATTCTCGAGCTTGATGAGAGAGGAAGCGAGCGCGTAATAGAGATCAACGTTGGTTGATCCTGAAGCGATCACGTCAGCCAGGAGTTCGGAGGCCTTGGAATAGTCTGAGGTTTTGAAGTAGCTCAAGCCTAACAGCCAACGGGCACGGATATTTTGTGGGTGAGTCTTTACTTCTGTCTCCAACGGAGGAACCGCGTCTTTGTAGGATTCTGATCGAAAGTATGCCAGACCCAGGTTGTAATCGAGGTCCTGCTGCTGTGGGTTCCAGTTCGCCGCCAGACGAAACTGCTCCGCCGCAGCACGGAAGTCCCCTCGGTCCGCTCGCAGCAATCCGATACTGCTGTGAGTAGCAGCAAGTAGCTTCGCATAGTAAGCTTCGGCGCTCTCCAACTCTCGTATCGCCTTTTCGTCCGGCACGTTCGAGGGAGTTGTTGTGCTTTCGACTGAACCCGTCGCCGGCAGCTTATCCTCTTGCTCCGGCAATTGGGACGTGCCCATAGTAGATGGGCCGGTGCCCGACGTTTGCGCCATCTTGAAGGCTTCGGCCTTCAGTTCCGACGCTAACCGCAACTCTTTTTGTCCCGCTTCCACCTGCCCAACTTTGAGCAAAGATTGTGCGAGCCGATAGTGCGCAGTGGTCACCTGGAATTTGTTGTGGGCCAGATCCGGATTCAGGGCGATGGCCTTCTTGAGCGCTTCTATCGCCTGATCGTGCTTCTCTAACTCCTGATAAGCCTGGCCGAGCTGAAAATAGGGATCCGGATTGTCGGCCTGGACTCGAGAGGCGTTCTTTAGAAAGGCAATCGCGAGCTCCCACTTTCTTTGGAAGATATAAACGATGCCGAGATAATAGTTGGCAAAGAACTCGTCCGGGTTTGAGACCAACTCGGTTTTGAACTCTCGCTCCGCGTCGACCAGGCGGGAGGCGCCTTCATTCATTAGATAGGCGAGCGCCAGGTTGTCGTGGACGCGCGCCAGAGTGGGATTGAGCGCGATGGCTTTCTTGAACTCATCTATTGCCTCAGGCAGACGGCCGGCCACTCGAAATGCCCGACCGATCACGACATGAAGCTCCGGCTGGTCGCCGAGGTGCAAAAGCATCCAATCAAAGACTCGCCTTGCATCAGTAAACTGGCGCTGCTGCAGGTACGCTATCGCAAGCGTGAAACTGGTATCGAAGTCATTCGAACCGAACTCCAGGGCCACTTTAAGTTCCGCGGCAGCCTTTTCGTATTCGCGAAGGGCAAAATAGGTCTTACCCAGCATGCTGTGAGCGCTGGGATTTTGGGGGTTGACGGCGATAGCTTGGTTCAGGGGTTGAAGAGCTTTGTCGAATAGCCCTGCCTCGAAGTAAGTGATTGCGAGGTCTGACAAAGTTTCGTCGGAAGCCGGTTGATAGAGAGCGGCGGCCTCGACCGCCGCGATTGCCTGTTTATGCTTCTGCTGCGTCGAGTAGATTCTTCCAACCGCGCGGTATCCCTCGGCCAGGATTGCAGTGTATTCGGTTTCAGCCCCAGCGAAATTGCCCGCGCGGGCTTGCGCTTCCGCAGCCTCATAATGTTGTTTGAGTCTATCTTGCGGCGATTGGAATACCAGAGGTAATAGTAAAAGCGATAGAAATCTCGAACCTATATTCATCGCTTTGTTCTCTAGCGAAGCTCAGAACAATGTGGCCGATTTGTCCATCACGGTGAGTCAAAACGATGATCCTTCGTTGCGGGAAGGGCTGCATGCTACCGTCATTGCGCGCCCGTGAATTCACGCACGAAAAGAAACCGTCGACTGTCCACTACCAATGGATAGGCCGTTTCGTAACCAATTGCTAAACAGAGAGGCAATCAACGCCATACTCTCTATCCGCTGATACTCGATGCGCTATTCAACAACGCAAGTTAACATCGACCTCTTGCTGCGGAGAAATCAAATGGAAACGACTTCTTCGTTTGGCACCCAGAATAGCATGCGCTGCTTCCTACGCTTCAGCGTAGCAAGCACACTATTAGAGATCTTGAAAGGCAGGCACCCGATTGTTGGACGAGCCATAAGGAACGGCTGATGTGTTCGTTGCTGGTGGTAGGTTCGTGACGGAAGGCCGGTCGACAAAGATCAAAGAGTTCACATTCGGCTGGCAAAATAGCGGACTGGGGTGAACAAAGACTTGGAGTAAAACGATATCTTTTGCCTTAGAAGGAACGCTCAATACGAGGTACCCTCGAGCGCACAAGTGGACTGAACATCTGAATCTGTGAGTGACTATGTAAAAATGTGATCGACTTCCGCAGAAGTGAAAAATGCGCCGACGCAGGAGCAAACCAAAGGAGAGGGATGACTATTAGTTTCAGTTGCAATTTATCTGGCGTGACGACGCCGCTCAACCATGCCTGGGAGCACACCGTCGGTAGCGATCATGCGCCGGTAGCGTTGCGCGCGGACTGGCAAGCACAGTTGCGGCGATGCCACGACGAGTTGGGGTTTCGTCATGTGCGCTTTCACGGCTTGCTCTCGGACGACATGGGAACGCTTATCTGTCATGAGGAAAAGCTCCTCTACTCCTTCTTCAATGCGGATCGCATCTGGGACTTTCTGCTCTCTATCGGGATGCGCCCCTTCGTCGAGTTGAGTTTCATGCCGGAGACACTCGCTTCCGGCAATGATATCGTCTTCCACTATCGTGGAAACGTGACGCCGCCAAAAGACTACGACGGCTGGGCGACTCTCATTCGCAAATTAGTGACCCACTGGGTAGAACGCTATGGTATTGAAGAAGTAAACAAATGGTTCTTTGAGGTGTGGAACGAGCCGAACCTTCCAGCGTTCTGGCCGGGAACTCAAGACGATTATTTCAAGCTTTACAGCCATACAGCGCAGGCTATTAAGACCGTCAACTCCTCCCTTCAAGTAGGTGGCCCAGTCACGGCTATGAATGCCTGGGTGGAGGAATTCCTCGATTACTGCGAGAAAAACGATCTACCCGTAGATTTCATCAGCACGCACATCTATCCCACGGACCCACTCGGCTTTGAAGGGGCGGATACAGAGGAGCAGTTAGCCAACTGTCCTCGCGAATTGCTGCGCGACCAAGCCAGACTTACTCGCGAGCGCGCTGGCGGGCGACCTGTTTACTACACCGAATGGAACATCTCGTCGAACCCGCGTGACCATTTTCACGACGAGCCGTTCGCCGCGGCCTTCGCTGCCAAGATCGCGTTGGAGACCGATAGTTTCATTGACGGGTATAGTTATTGGACATTCACGGACATCTTCGAAGAGAACTATTTCCCCTCTGTTCCCTTTCATGGCGGGTTCGGATTGCTCAACCTCTACGGTATCCCGAAGCCGATTTATCGAGTCTTTCAGCTATTGCATCGCCTCGGTACGGAGTTGCTTACCGTAGAAGGAACGCATGAGACGGTAGACGCTTTTGTTATCCGTAAAGACGGTGCCGTTACTATCTTCCTCACGAATTACGCGCAGCCGCGTCATGAGATCACGACTCAACTAGTAAATATAAGTCTGACCAGTGCGTCCGAGCCGCGCACCATATACATTGAGCGGATTGATGAAGACCACGCGAATCCGCGCCGACTGTGGCACGAGATGGGAGAGCCTGAGTATCTCTCTCATTTACAAGTGGAGCAGTTAGAGGCGACCTCTGGTTTGGTGAAAGAGCCGCTTAGCTGGAAGTTTGAAAATCAAACAATTCAGCTCGACGTTGCTGTGCCGCCATATGCGGTGGCAGCTATAACCTTAGAGCTCAGAGCAGAATCACCTCAAACTGAGAACCATACCTAAACAAATCCTTAGCCATGACTAAAGAGCCAAACGACAGCGCCGCTTTGTTGGCCCGCCTGCAACGAAAAACGTATCAGTATTTCTGGACTGAGGTAAACCTCACCAACGGTCTGGTCGTTGACAGCACCAAAGAAGGTTGGCCTGCGAGTATTGCCGCTATCGGTATGGCATTGGCCATCTACCCAATTGGCGTAGAGCGCGGCTTCATCACGCGCAAGGAAGCGGTAAGGCGAACTCTCACCACGTTGCGCTTCTTCTGGCAGAGCCCACAAGGAACCGCGGTCGACGCGACCGGTTATCGTGGTTTCTATTATCACTTTCTCGATATGCAAACCGGGAAGCGCGTATGGAACTGTGAACTCTCCACCATTGATACGACGTTTCTTCTCGCTGGGGCACTCACCGCCGCGCTCTACTTCGGTCACGATTCAGAGGACGAGCATGAGATCCGTTCGTTGTCTGACGCGCTCTATCGGCGTGCAGACTGGCAGTGGGCCCAGAACGGCGGAGCAACCGTAACGATGGGTTGGAAGCCGGAGAGTGGGTTCTTGCCTTTTCGTTGGGAAGGCTATGATGAGGCGTTGCTACTTTACATTCTTGGCCTTGGCTCGCCGACGCATCCGCTTCCTGCCGAGAGCTATAAGGCGTGGGCCAGCACCTATGAATGGAAACAGCTCTATGGCCATGAATTGCTACATGCCGGCCCCCTCTTCATACACCAACTCTCTCACATGTGGATAGACTTTCACGGCCTCCAGGACGACTTCATGCGTGAACATGGATTGGATTACTTCGAGAACGCCCGCCGTGCAACATATGTGCAGCAACAATACGCAATACACAACCCGTTCGAGTTCTCAGGCTACGGCGAATACTGCTGGGGGCTGACGGCGAGCGAAGGTCCTGGCCCGGCAACGCATCTGGTCAATGGGGTCGAGCGTGTCTTTTTTGATTACGTGGCGCGCGGCGTTGCCGCGGGTCCCGATGATGGCACGGTCGCTCCCTGGGCTGTCGTCGCTTCGCTGCCGTTCGCGCCGGAGATCGTCGTTCCGACCCTTCAACATTTCAACAAGATTGAAGTAGGCGTGGCTCACCCTTACGGTCTTGAGGCTACTTTCAACCCTACTTTCCCCTCCGAGCGTGGGAAGCAATGCGGCTGGCTTTCCCCCTGGCATTACGGGATCAATGAAGGACCGATCGTCTTGATGATCGAGAATCATCGCACAGGCTTTCTGTGGGATTTGATGAAAAGCTGCCCCTACATTGTCTCGGGACTTCGCCAGGCTGGCTTTACCGGCGGCTGGTTATAAACAAGCGAGCGCAGCGCACTGCCAAAGGCAGTTGTGCACTTGGTAAACCGACGAAGATTCACGAAACGCCTCTCAAAGAATCGAGGCGTTGAAGCTCCTACTAATCTCACGCGTCCTCGTGCTGGCACACTCAAGTACGATCGACGTAGGGGTCACTCTTAGAACCTCGTCTAGTAGCGACGACATTTTCTTTTCTTCGGTGAAGGTGCTATTAACTTTGAGTTAGTCGATCTAAAATAGAGTCACTTGCTGGGTCAGGCCACCGTCAATGAGATAGGTGCTTCCGGTGACATATTCGGCTTCATTACTTGCGAGGAAGACAGCAACCGAAGCGACCTCTTCTGGTCGGCCAAAGCGTGCCCACGGAATTTCGCTGATGGCATTCTTCATTGTGGTGGGATCATCAAGTACCGCTTGATTGATAGGGGTGGCGATTGCCCCTGGGGCAATGTTGTTGACGTTGATCTTGTACTGAGCCAGTTCCATTGCCAGATTACGCATTAACATGCGCACGCCACCTTTTGAGGCACAGTAAGCCGTGTATTCCGGAAATGGAATGTCTTCATGCACAGATGAGATAAAAATCAGTTTCCCGCCTTGTCCCTGCTGGACCATCTGCCTCGCAGCCACCTGGCTAACTAGATAAGAGCCGAAGAGATTGACCGCGATAACTTTGTTCCACTCCTCATCGGCGACCTCGAGGAAGGGCTTCTTAATCTCGATGCCTGCATTATTGATCGTAATATCAAGGCGACCGAACTGTTTTATGATCTCTTCCATCATGTGTTCCACGTCTTCCCGTTTGCTAACATCTGCGGCAACAGCGATCGAGGATGGCCCAAACGATGCTGCTTCGGCTTGTGCCGCTTCGCCGTCCACTTCGCTTCCTGGGCGATAGTTAACAACAACATGTGCTCCTTCAGCCGCGAAGCGTGTGGCAATGGCCTTCCCAATACCGCTGCTGGCTCCAGTGATAAGTGCGACTTTGTCTTTCAGGCGCATTTTGAAAAGCTCCTCTTTGATGAATATCTTTTGACCATTAACGCGTTATCAGTTTCATCGATCCGCTTTTGCGGTGATCTCCAGCGCCTCTCATTTCTTCCTTTCCGTCGGTATTGTCAAGTTAATCAGCAAATGGTGCAAGATGAGTAGCGAATGGCGCACCCCAAAAAAGACGAATGGCATTTACGTGCTTCTCTTTCCCCAGGTCGATCAAAACCCATTGGGCATGACTTGAATTTCTCTCTTCGGTGAAATGGCCGCGCCAAAGACAACGGAAGGGACAAAACGATTAATCGGGTGGCCTGGCTTGAACTGTATGGTTATTTCGGTGGGAGCGTTGTGGTGTTTGGCAATGATCGGATTGATTGCCTGGAATACGAGGGCGACAGTGAGCAGGCTCCGAAAAATTCTAGTTCGCATTTGTCCACTCGGCCAGGGAGTCTGGACACTGTCGAACAAACTGCCCGTTTGCGTCAAACTGTTATGCACTCGTCCTGAAGCTGCCGATCATCCAGCACGCGCCGCAGCTTTCTTGACTGACGCAATGTTCCTCGCGGGTGAGGTATCACGCGAAACTCGTACAGACCCATCTGATAGTTTTTCCAAAAACCGTCAAATCGCTTGCGCAGATTCTCGCGAACCGTATGTTCTACTCCGTTCAGGCCACCACTGCGGTCCAATTCAACGTGCAGTTCTATTAAGTCGCGCCATTCTTCCAACCGCACAACAGCCTGCCAGTCAGGGCTCACACCGTCGACATCGCGCAAGATCTCCTCAAACACCCAAGGCCCGACGTTTCCCATACCGCATACAACCATCTCATCGCAGCGAGCGCGAATCTTGGCGAGTCGCTTGGCGAACAACCCACACGAGCAACGCTCGTCAACCAGCCTTGTCACATCGGTCGAGCGATAACGGATGAGCGGCATGACGTCACGCGCGAGGGTCGTATAGACGAGTTCGCCGTAACCATCGGCGTCCGTCTCGGGCGTCTCGAAGAAGAAGAAGAGATCGTTGCGGTGGTAACCGTCCTTGCGTTCGCACTCTGCGCCAAGCGTGCCGAATGATTCGGTCTGACCGTAGCTAAGGTAAAGGGGTGCATTCCACACGCTCTCGGCGATGTGTCGCGCTTCTTCTGAAATGTTTTCGCCGCCTCCGAAGAGGAGCTTCATTGGCCAGGCCCCATATTCGCGCGCTAACTCCGACAGGCGCACGATCCAAGAAGGCTCGCCGAAAATCACATTAGGCCGATAGGCACGTGCCCGTTCGTAAAACTCCTCCGGCGAAATCTTGCCGGCTTCGACGTGAAAGCACTTCAGGTATTGCAGGGCCATGCGCAAAACCGCCGGCGAGACCCAGAATGAACAATCGTAAGCACTCAAGACGCGGTCTTCGCGGCGCATTCCCAAATGATAAAGAGCGATAGCGGAAAGGCGGCCCATCTCGTTGAGTTCGCGCTGCGAGAAGAAGACACGCTTCGGCTCGGGCGAAGTTGTGCCGGTCGTCTCAAAGGCAGTATCCGCATGCCCGGTCAAGAAAGCTTCCGCGCCGTGCGCACGCAGGTCCTCGCCCGTCGTGTAGAAGTCGCCAAGGTCGGAGGGATGCTCGACGCGCCGCACGTCTATGCCATACCGCTTGAACGCTGCGCGATAGAACGAGGAACGCTCGGCCGCCAGACGAAGCGTGCGCTGGAAGCGTGCGCGCTGCATCGCCTCAATCGCCCATGGCGGCGACACGTTGAGAAAACGCACGGAGTGTTGCGGCTCCAAGCGCAGCACTACCCGCTCAATCTGCTCGATGATGCTCGTCAGCATTAGGAAAATGGATTCAGATTCTCTCCGGCGCGCAACGGCGAATGAGTTGTTCGAATAACTCGATGGCGATATCAATCTCCTCCTCCGTCATGTCGAAGCATGGCGCGAGGGTAAAGACGTTCTTGTAGTAGCCGCCAATGTCGAGCACCAGACCCGTCTTGCGCCCGCGCGCATCAAGATCACCCTTCATTCCTTCGGCGAAGATGCGATCAGTTAACTCGCGGTCAGGGTCATAACCATCCTCGCCGCAAATCTCAATGCGCAGGGCCATGCCAATGCCATCGGTGTCGCCGACCACCTTCGGATAGCGTCGCTGGAGTTCTTTAATCTGTGCCAGAAAGTATGCACCCTTGCTCCTGGTGATCTCCTCGTAGTTCTCTTCTTCCATCATGCGCACTGCTTCCAAACCGACGGCAGTGCCCAGCGGATTGGAAGAAAAGGTCGAATGCGTGGCGCCCGGGGGAAACACTTCCGGCGAGATCAACTCTTCGCGCGCCCACAACCCCGAGAGTGGGTTCAATCCGTTCGTCAGTGCCTTGCCGAAAACGATGATGTCCGGCTCGACGTTAAAGTTCTCAATGGCCCAGAACTTTCCTGCCCGATAAAAGCCCATCTGGATTTCATCATCAACGAGTAGAATGTTGCGCTCATCCAGAACCTTCTTCAACGCAGGGAAGTATTCGGGGGGAGGAATGACGTAGCCGCCCGTTGCCTGGATTGCTTCGACGTAAAAAGCTGCAAACTCCGATTCGTTGGTTTTCGGATCCCAGAAGGAGTTGTATTCAGTATCAAAATTCTTTGCGAACTGATCGACGCAGTAGAGACCGCAGTCCTCCGGCTTCTTTCCGTATGGACAGCGAAAACAATACGGGAACGGCACAAAGTGAGCGCGGTCGGAAAAGTGTCCAAAGCGACGACGATACCTGTAACTCGACGTAATTGCCGAAGCGCCGAGTGTCCGACCGTGATACCCACCCATAAACGCGAACACGTGATTCTTGCCAGTAGAGTTGCGTACTATCTTGAGCGAATCTTCAATGGCTTGTGCACCGCCTACGTTAAAATGCACGCGACCCTCAAGACCAAACTTCGACTCGTTGAGTCGCCCGATTGCGGCAGCCAACTCAACCTTCTCCGCATGCAAATACTGACAGGCAAGCTGCGGCAGCTTATCTATTTGATTCTTTAACGCATCATTCAGTCGTCGGTTGCCATAGCCGAAACTCGCGGCCGAGTACCACATCTGCAGATCGAGATACGGTGTGCCTTCGCGATCGTAAAGATAATGCCCCTCCGCACGGTCAAAGAATTTCGGCGGGTCCAGGTAGTGCACCGTGTCGCCCCACGAGCAGTACTTGCTTTCAAGTTCAAGCAGTTCCTGCTCGCTGGTTGCCGGCCTGGTTGCCCCAAGATCGTTGATAGCAATGCTCATGATTGTGTCGCTCCCCAATTTCTTGACATCTCAGGCGCTCGCGCACGTTTCCATTTCGTCTTCCAAGAACACGCGCGAAACTAACCAACGGTCCAGATGCCGAGCCACCTCCGCGAGCGTGGTGTATGGAATGTGCTCGACTGAGTTTTCGCTGCAATATGCGGCGAGCCCGTTTTTCGCGAATACCAGATCGGCGCTTTCTACCGCGTACCGATCCGACAATCCGTCGCCAACAAAAATGGCGGGCGCGTGCACGCGATTGAGGAGTCGCATCACAGCCGGTTTGCAGGTCGCGCATCCATACCCACAAGTCTGATGAAAGAAAGGAAACTCTGTCCGCCACAGATGACCACGCGCTTCGAGACGGCTCGCGCAAATGCGTGTGCCGCGCAGAAGAGCGTGTACTCGCTTGCTCGTGCGCCAGAGAATGCGACGAACGCAATAATCGAAACCATCGCTGATGATGTGCACTGGAACGTCGCGCTCAGCGCATAGTTCAAGCAATCCTATTAAGCCTTCATCAATTTCAATCTCATCAAGCAATGAATCGAGTTGCTTGCGCGTCGCACGCACCAGGGCCATCTGTGCTTGCAGACAGTCTCGCGATCCCATTCGTCCGCTGCGCCATTCCGCTTCGAATGTGAGCCACTTCGAATCGGCGTAGGCTTCAAGGATGACGTCTACCGCGTCGCGCTGGGTTATGGTGCCGTCGAAATCTAAAAAGAGGATCGCTTTTGGCGTTATAAGTTCGCTCATGTATTGGTCTCCCTCAGGCGGCAAGTTGCTCTTCCTTTTCTCCAATCAGTTGCGAGAGCGGCGCGATGCGCAGGCCACGCGCGCGCAGGCCATCGATGATCATTGGCAGCGCCGCGACTGTCTTGCGACGGTCTCGCTTTCCTTCACTATCGCCATCGTGCAGCAGGATGATTGAACCGGCGCGCGCCTGGGTTATTACTTCGCGGGCGATTTGTCCCGCACCCCGCCGCTTCCAATCAAATCCGGTTACATCCCACTGCACAGTGCGTAATCCCAACCTGCGCGCGGCGCGAAAGTATGCGGGCGTGCGCACGCCGCAGGGTGGCCGCGCGAACCTGGCCCGCAGACCGGTCGCATCGGCGATGATCTGCTGTGCAAGCTCAAGTTGCCTTCGCGTCTCGCGCGGGCCGCGATACAGATAGATCGGGTGCGAATAAGAGTGATTTCCAATTTCATGACTGCTACCTGCGACACGACGCGCCGTCTGTGGGAAACGCTCGATTTGCTGTCCCACCATAAAGAACGTGCCTCGCACGCCATACCCGTCAAGCACATTCAGGATCCGCTCGGTATCCATCGCCGGCCCGTCATCGAACGTCAACGCGACTGCCGCAGTGTCCGCGCGCCCGCGCCAGACGGTTGGGCCAAGCCACTGGGACCGGACGGCGTAGGTCGCATAATAGATTGATGCTGTACCGGCCGCTGAGCAGGTCGCACCAGCAATCAATGGCAACGCAGTTAACATCATTTGTCGTCCGCCTCTCGCAACCCTTCACGCAGTCATCCTGCGTGCCTGCGCTCTTTCCGGCGCCGCGAGATCGAGAGCAAGTTCGGCAATCTCTCTTCGCGCAGCGGGCCGCGCCATTACGTTTGCCGCCAAGGCCATTGCATGACGCTTTCGCTCGTCGCCCAATAACGAGACAATCGTGTTTGCAGTTTCGCTCGCGCCTTTGGTAAAAACTGCGGCGCCGGCGTCAACCATCCGCCTGGCATTAACGAACTCGGCGCCGGGGATTGGATTGAAAAAAACTGTTGGCAACGAGCACAATGCCGCCTCAGCGATGGTCAACCCGCCAGGTTTCGTAACCAGAATCGCCGCTGCTTGCATCAAAGCCGCCACGTCATCGGTCCAGCTCAACACGGATAGCGAAACGGGAAGCTCGACGTTCAAGCTTTCAAGTTTTCGGCGCGCGCGCTTGTCTTTGCCGGCAATAGCCACGATATGCATTGGAACTTTTTGTTTAGCAACTCGTCGCACGACTTCGTCCATTCGCGTCGGCCCCATCCCACCGCCCATCAAAAGCACGATTGGCGCGCCGTCGTTAACCCCATGACGGCCTCGAATTGTTCTTGGATCGTGCACTGCATCGAACGCACGATCGACCGGTATTCCGCAAAGCGAGATGCGGTTCGCGGGTGCGCCCCAGGCGATCAACTCGGCCCGGACGTCCTCGTCAGGAACTGCGAACGCCTCAACCTCTGGTTTGACCCAGATCGGCTCGGCTTCGTAATCAGTGATCACACTTAGGATTGGCGCTCGCGTAAGTCCCGTGCGTCGTGCGATGACGGCCATCTCGCAAGCGGCCACTTCGGCTGCCACAATGACGTCTGGATTGAAGCTCTGGATCGTTTCGAACACTTTCGGGCAACCGATTCGAAACGCCCACGCCGGCGCAGTGCCTTGGTGCTTCTGATTGACGCGCGCGGTCGAGAAGCGATCCCACAGCGCCGGCGCGTAACGCAGCATCAACCAGTAGGGCCATTCGTAGAACGCTCGAAAAAATGGCCGACACTCATCGAGCGCATCAACAACAAGAACGCGTGAGCCAGGCGCTTGACGGCCCAACTCATCCGCGACAGCCTGTGCAGCGCGAACGTGGCCGGAGCCGAATGACAATGTGAGCACCAGTACTTTCATAACCAGACCATGCGGAGGTCAGTACCGCAGGCGGTACTAACTGTATCCTTCTTCAATTCTCCCGCCATTGCATTAATCTAAATCCGAGCGCGAGTGTGGCGACCGCCATCAGGCCAAGGGCGAACAGCTCGCCGCCAATCGCGTGTCCGCCCGCAAGCGTTGTCTGCACTGCGTGCGCAGCAAAAGTCGTTGGCAGCAGTTGAGCAAACAGACGTAGTGCACGCGGCATCATCTCCGGCGCGTAATAAATCGGCGCGAGGAAAATGAGTCCGGCTCCCAGCGTATCCGTTAAGAGGGCCCCCTGGGTGAAGCTGCGGGCCCACGCAGCCACGACGACAGCGAGACCGCACAAGCAAAGGATTGTCAGTAGGATCACTACTCCCAGCAACGGGAAATTCGGTCGCATCTTGACGCCGATCGCCCGCCCGACCAGCAGCAGCGCGGTAGTACCCACCGCCGCCTGCGCAAGTGCGAAGACAAGCACGCCAAAGACGTATGACGATGGCGCGAGGGGCAGCGTCGCAAAGAGCTTGAGGCGTCCGGTAAAACGGTTCTCCAATAAGAGGTATCCAAGCCAACTGATCGAAGTGAGAGAGAGAGAGAACACGATTGATCCGGCGAGGAACCTCAGCGGATTTTGCTCTTGATTGATTCCCACACCGCTGACCGCATTGGCGAACAGATACATGGCCGCAGGAAAGACAAGCGCTGCCAGCAGAAATGGTCCAACTTCGCGCCGCATGCCCGCGAGTTGTATACGGAATACGCAGATGACGTCCGTGGCGCGCTTCACCTGGCAGCCTCCGCCTCAGATTTATCAAACAGCTCTCCGGTAAGCGTAAAATAGACGTCTTCGAGCGAAGCGCGAGCAATCGAATACTCCGAAAGCAGTTCTCGCGATATGTGCTGTTGCGCCTCCGCAAAGCTCGCGCAGTGCCGCACGTTGAAGTCGCCGGTGGGATAGAACGGGTCGCGGTAACTCAACCGATAACTTCGGTCAAGGCGTGCCAGGAGCTCTTCGAGCGTGCCAAACGCGCGCAGGCGCCCCT
>DIYZ01000062.1:50926-51618 GCA_002427845.1 Chloracidobacterium sp. UBA6041
ACCGTAGCGCCCCCGGCAACAGCACGCCGGATCACGCCCCATACAGCACGACGTGACGAGGGATCAAGCCCCGTTGTCGGTTCGTCGAGTACAAGCAGCGGCGCATGACCCAATAGGGCCAGCCCGATTAGAATTCGCCGGCGCTGTCCGCCGGATAACGCACCAACGCGCTTGTTCGTTTCGGTAGCGAGACCCAGTTCGGCGATCACTTCATGCGCTGCCTCCCTAGCTTCGCCTTTTGTCAGGTTCTTG
This sequence comes from Chloracidobacterium sp. UBA6041, assembly GCA_002427845.1. Lineage (GTDB taxonomy): Bacteria > Acidobacteriota > Blastocatellia > Pyrinomonadales > Pyrinomonadaceae > PSRF01. The sequence continues at coordinate 51,179 of DIYZ01000062.1, forward strand.
AAGCGCGCGAAGAATTCGAAATGCTCGCGTACCGTGAGCGCCTCGAATACGCCGGCCTCCTGAGGCGTGATACCCATCATGCGTTTGGCGCTCAACGGCTCCGCGATGGCATCAACGCCAAATACAGTGACCGAGCCGGCGGTGGGCCGCAGCTCCGTAGTTATCTGACGGAGGAAAGTTGTCTTGCCGGCGCCGTTGGGGCCGAGAATGGCGACCACTTCGCCGCGCTGCACGTCCAAATTGATTCCGCGATTAGCCTCCGTGCCGTCGCCGTAATGCTTGACCAAATCGCGCACCGAAACGGCCAGAGGCAGAGGCGGCCCCTCAGTCCGGCTTTCGCGCGTCCGCACTGCTGCGGGCATCGCCGATTCGGCATAAGCCAGGCTAGGTGTCATCGTGGTCAAAGCTTCGACCCTTCCTTAACTCAGTTGCAGAAAATC
>DIYZ01000062.1:51747-71029 GCA_002427845.1 Chloracidobacterium sp. UBA6041
ATCTCACGCAGGCTCATCTCGGGAGCGCCTCGATGTAGCGAGACGAACGCGCAGGGAAACTGGATTGAGCCGTCGGGCCGCATGTTCACGAGATGCGATGCCGAACGGCAGGGAAACTTCTGCGTGAACCCATCGTTCCGGTAAAACTGGAAATAGTCGCGATAGAAACGCACACATTTGTGTTGCTTCTTCAACTCCGAAACGAAGGCGGCGACGCGGTCAAGTTCCTCTTTCCTCATCTCGACGTCTTCAGTTCTCCAGGTTGTGCGGACTACGTTGTGTACCGCTTCGGTATGCAGCAGAAAGCCGTGCTCCTCGCAGTAAACTGCGAGCGCCGGAAGATCGTCCAGATTCTCAAGATCTACTGCGGCGTTGATCTGAATGGTGTTGTGTTGGAGGTTGCCCTTGATGTAATCGAGCGCGCTGAGAATCGTCGGCAGTCCATCAATGCCCCGCCGTTGTGCAAACTTCTCGCGATTGAGCGTGTCAATCGAGACCTCCAACTGGTCGAGCTTGACGCAGGACTCGGCATACTTCTTAAGCGCCAGTCCGTTCGTCGGCATGGAGGTGTAGAAACCTTTGCGGGCGGCATACTCGATGTAGTCCGGCATGTGCGGATTCATCAAAGGCTCGCCGCCCGACATGCTCCAGGCGAAGACGCCAAACTCCGCCGCCTCGTCCATGCGCGCGAACACTCGCTCGCGCACCGCGCGATCCTCCGGTTGCTGGTTTTGCCAAATGGCGCAGTAGCCGCACTTCATGTTGCAGTGTAGCGTCGTCTCAAACATCACCATAAAGGGACGGTTGAAACGGTGCCGCAACTGCCGCAGCGCGTTTCTCAGCATCAGAGATTTTTTCAGTGCACTTCCCTTTCTTCACCGACGCGCGCAAGGTCTCCCGCAAGAAGAAATCTTTATCGGTAAGCTTCGGGTTGGGAGTATCTTCGCTGTTCCTAAACAGCAAAGTGCATACCGTGAGAAAAACTGGCTTGTATTAGGAAAAGATTACAGTCCAAGAAGACTTGGAACGTGAGCGACACGCTCATCGAGGCGGGTGTGGCTTTTTGCGATGGGACTCTTTGTTCCCGGTGTGGCTTTTTAGGTGCAGCGAGAATGCGACTTGAAATTCAAAACATCAGAGAGACTGTGCGAGCTCGAGCGATTCCGTGAGATAACCACAAGGCGCTCTTTTTTGTGGGAAGCTAAAGAACAATTCCAAAACGCGCCACCATACGGTAAAGGGTTTTGCGGTTGATGCCGAGAATTTCCGCGGCGCGCTTGCGGTTGCCGCCGGTTGCCTCGAGCACATGCAGCAGATAGCGGCGCTCCACCTCCTCGACTGAGGGCAGACCGGCGAACAAAGGCGCGAGGTCGTCAACTGGCGGAACGGCGCTGACCTCCGGCTGGCTGCTGCAGATTTTCGCAGGCAGATCAGTAGGGGTAATGGATCCGCTTTGATTCAAAGTCACGGCGCGCTCAATCGCGTTCTCAAGCTCGCGCACATTGCCGGGCCATGCGTAGCGGTTGAGACAAGCGGACGCGGCATCATCCAGCAGAGGCGGCGTTCGATTTGCGGGAGTGTGTTTTCGTAGAAAGTGCGCGACGAGCAAAGCGATATCATCGCGGCGCTCGCGGAGAGGCGGCAGGTGAATGTTTATTACGTTTAGGCGGTAAAGCAAATCGTGGCGAAAACTGTCGCTCGCCATCAATATCTCCGGATCGCGATTGCTTGCGGCGATGACGCGTGCGTGCACTGCTATCGGCGCACTACCGCCAACAGGAACTACCTCGCGTTCCTGCAAAACCCTGAGCAGTTTCACTTGTAGACCCGTGCTCATCTCACTCACCTCGTCGAGGAACACGGTGCCTTCGCGGGCTTGTTCAAAGATGCCTGGCTTATTGGCAATGGCGCCTGTGAAAGAGCCTCTGACGTGGCCAAAGAGTTCTGATTCGAGCAGAGTTTCTGTGAGCGCCCCGCAGTTGATGGCCACAAAAGGCGCGGTAGGGTTTTTGCCGTGGACGTGAATGGCCCGCGCCACCAGTTCCTTGCCTGTGCCCGAGTCACCCGTAATCAGCACAGCCGCAGGCGAATCCGAAACGCGCGCGATCATCTTATAGACTTCAAGCATTGACGGCGTGCGCCCTACCAAGCCCAGCGCAAGTTGTTCCTCATGATCTGCGAGCGTCTGAGGCTGGACAATCGAGCGAGCTGCCAAGGCGCGGCGCACCGTCGCCACGAGTGCGTCAATATCAAAAGGTTTGCTGATGTAATCGAAAGCGCCCTGCTTAACTGCCCGCACGGCAGTCTCAACGGATCCGAATGCCGTCATCAGCACTACGGGTATTTGCGGATAATCCTGGCGCACTTGATCCAGTAGGGCCAAACCGTCTACGCGGGTATTCATGCGTATGTCGCTCACGAGTACGTCCGGCGACTCATCGGCGAGGGAGGTAAGCGCGGCTTCACCGCTCTGCACAAACTGCGCAGCGAAACCTTCGCCTGTGAACACTTCGCAAAGTAATTCGCACGTCACTGGATCGTCATCGACGATCATAAGGCGAGGCCGCTCAGGCAACATCGGTTACGACCTCCTGCGCCAGAGGTGGTTTGGCATACACCGGCAGCGTGAGGCGGAACGTGGCGCCCTGACGTTGCTCGGTAATGATCTCGATTTTTCCGCCATGCTCAGTTGTAATCTCGTGAGCAATCGCCAGGCCAAAACCGCTTCCCGCCTCTTTTGTCGTCCACATGGGTTCAAACAAATGGTCGACGGCAGACGGATCGATGCCGACACCACTGTCGCAGAAAAGCAGCTCAGCGCCTCGTGCGACGCGGTCAAACCGGGTAGTAATCGTGAGATCGCCGCCGGTCGGCATAGCCTCAATGCTGTTGTTCGTTAGGTTGAGGAATAGTTGAAGCAGGCTATCGCGGTTGCCCCACATCAGCGGTAAATCAGAATCCAGTTTGGCGACGCCCGTTATGTCATGCGCCTCGAGCGTAGGCTGAACGAGCCATAAGAGTTCCTGGACAAGTGCGTTGAGGTCGAAAGGTTGGAGCTCTGGTCGCGGCCGCTGCGTCCGCGCCAGCAGATTTTTTACGCTTTTCACCACTGAATCGAGCTGCGAATTGATGATTTCGACGCGCCGCCGCATATCCATATCGTGAGGGTGATTGCGCGCGATTAGCCTCAAGTGGCCTGAAATAGCGTTTAAGGGCGTGCCGATTTCGTGGGCCAACGAAGCGGCAACCTGGCCCACTGCGGCGAGCCGCTCTGCTCGCGCGAGTCGTTGTTGAGTCTCCAGAAGGTCTTCGTTCGAAGCACGCAATTCTTTCGTCGCCCGTGCCACTTCGTTTCGCAATTCGTCATTGAAATTCTTGACCTGCAACAATAGTCGCTCACGCTCCTCATCCCGCGAACGAACGTCGTCAATCATCCGGTTGAAGCCTTTCGCGATTGTGCCGAGTTCATCATCCCGTCGTACTGTGGCGCGCGCGAACAAATTGCCGGAGCGGGCCTGGGCCATGGCCGACACAATGTCTCTAGCCGGCCGGCGAAACAAAATGGCAAATAGAAAATAAAGCAGCGCAATAGACGCGAGTGCCGCGCCGCCAAGAACCATATTGTGCTGAAACTGTAGCCGACTAACGAAATCCGCGCTCGAAGTTTTCAGCACAAGCGCGCTGACATAACCACTGCCGTGGCTCTCGTTGATCGTTGCCGTAATCACCCAATGGCGACGCCCGTCGCGTTCAACTTCAACCGAGACCACGTCGGGGAGTGGTCGCTCCATCTCCCCGAATTCGTTATCCGGTGTCTGCTCATTCAGGTAAGGCAGGCGTGGAGAGTTGGGCGCGGTGGTCGCCACCAGTTTCTCGCCGGTTGACGTCGTTTGATAAACGTCAATCTGATTAAAATCGGGCCGGGAATTTACGAGAAACTCTATCTCTTGAAGCAGGTCATCAGGCGTATTGAAATAGCCGCGCGTCTGCGCACGGTTAGCGACAGTAACAACCTGCTTGACCGCATCATCGTAACGGTATTCCTCAATCAGTGATTTTGTGATTACTCCGTGCAGATAAGCTGACACCAACAGGATGAGAGTTGTCGTGCCTGCTACGAGAAGCAGCACTTTCCACTGCAGGTTGAGTCGTAACGGCATGATCTAGTTCAGACTATTATTAGTGTCGTTGAATTTCGAGCGGGGAGCGCTGAACGAAACACGATACTAGACTATCAGCTTCGCGCGGATTATCTTTCACGCAGCAGTAGGAACGCAAGGTAACAAATGTGACTGAAGCCTACATACAAAACCCGCAAGTTGGTTTGGGAGCCTACGAAGCTCGTCTCCTGGAGCGAGGGGTGCATCATTTCATTATCTCGGCGCTCAAGCCTTTGAACAGAAGCCAAAGGCCCAATGCCATTTCGAAGATAACCATCGGCAAGTCGAACCAGGACGCGTTAACCGTCGTGTCGAAGTGGGGGAAAACGATGAAAGCGAAAGCACAGATCACGCACCATGCAGACGAGATCACACCGAAGGCAGCTAATGCTCTCGGGATATACCTTGACTTGAACCACAGGTAGCTGCAAACCGTGGAGGCCAATCCCCAGAACGGCAGGCCAACGTAGTACGCGTCGAAGCTCGCGGCGATGTGCAGCCTCGCCAAGGTCTGCAATTGATCTGCCTCGAAGACTGGCAGGTAAGCAGCGTCACCCAAGAGCCGCAGAGCGCCAAGCGTGTTGAGCGCGGTAACACCCCACATCAAGGCAAATACCAGCCTGCAGAATGCCGCAACCAAGGCAAGGTTCCGATTCAGGTCGCGGCGATCAGCCCGGTCCAGCCTTCCATTTTCAGCAGCAAGGCACCGAGCGCGTTCCCTGCCGTGGCGTCCGCGCCAGCCGCCGCTGTGCCCGCCGTCGCGACCGACAGCAGGGCCAGCGTCCCGAGGGGGGAAACGGCGGCGATGACGCCCTCGCCGACGCGACAGCACAGGGCCATCACCGCAAGGTCGCGGTCCTGATCGCGCGTGAGCGCGTAAAGCGTTACGGCCAGCACCAGGGCGTATCCGGCCTGGAGCAGCGTGAGCACAATGTTCACCCGCATAATCGACGCGTGCTATGCGATGCTCGCGAGCTTCGCGGCAGTTCCTTCGGCGCCGCTGGTTGCCTGGCCGGACAGGACCATGCTGGTGATGCCGGTCGCGATGTAGAGGAGAAAGATGAAGCCGGCGATTCTTGCATTCGTTGTGCGAGTCATGTGTGCTCCGGGATGCAGACGCCGTTCACGAGCGGCGTTCTTACAGTGCTCGATGGCTTGCGCTATTAAACTTAGCTGTCGCGGATGACCGTAATCCCTTCAGCAGAAGCAAAAAGCAAAATAGATACAGCCACCCAGGAGTTCTTGCATGAAATTTATGGCGAAGTATTAACCCTACGATCTGTCCCTTCGTTTCTATTTCAATCTAAGATTTAAGGCAGCCACATAACCATCGTGGCCCTTGGAAGCCCATGATGTGCTTCTTCGTCAGTGCGCGCCTGTGCGCTTGAAAGCTGCTGTCAAGCTGGGATACGGAACCGCCTGCAAGAAGGTTTCCCCCCTATTGGGGGCACGGCTTTATTGGCTGCGATGAAGCGACGACTCCTGCCCTTCATAGTGCTTTGGCTGTCGGGCGGGTGGCCCGCATCTTGCGAGAGTGCGCCTCTGGAGAGGAGTCCTCATTTTCTATCTTAGACATCCTTGCCTTGTTTCTAGTACCGCTTGACGATCTCGGTTATAGGAACTTTATCCAACAACAGTTGCGACGACTCAGTCCCATATATCCACTCATTGAAGTACTTTCCCAAATTCCTCCGTGAAACTCGCTCGGCTACTTGCTGAAAATCTTTGAAATCAGCCGGCTTGTCTTTGAACTCAGAAAGGAACGTTCGAATTATCTGTCTGAATTGTTCTTCGCCTACGAGCTGGTGCAGAACGTATAATGACCAGGCGCCTTTGGTGTAAGAGTTGCCGCCAAGCTCATACTTACCGTATTCGGCGATTGGGGTGTCGAAGTTCCTCTGATCCCTCTCAACGCGCTTGATGAAGTAATCCCGGTCGTCGTCCAGCTCTGCCTGATACGCCTTCTCGCCTTCGAATTCACGGAGCGCGAGCGCCTGAAAGTACACGGCGAATGCCTCATCAAACCAGCGCGTGCGCCTGACTTCTGGCTTGGTCTTCGCATTCCAACTATGCGCGACTTCGTGGTAGACCTCCACGATACGTTTCAGGTCTTTGAATGCTGCTGCTGTCTCGAGAAGATAATAGTCCGATGCCTGCGAACCCCAGCCGTCGGGTATTTCTATGACAGTGTAGCCCTGATAATCTTTCAGCTCGCCAAACATCTTAGAGTAGAGCGAAACCGCTTTGCTGACGCCATCCAGAATATCGGCTGCATTTTTCTCGTCCTCAGGCAGGACGTAAACTGCGAGCTTCTTTGTTGCGTCATTGAGTAGTTTGAACTTTGCCACCGCTATGTCAATTCGCCAGGTGGGAATCTTGCTCTTAAACATGAAAGTAGTCATGTCTTCTTTTGTTGAGACGTTCTGTTGCGCTCCGCCACAAGCCACAACGTACCCGGCAGGAACGGTGACCGTGAGATCATAAGTGAATGGCACATCAAAGCCGTAAGCTTTGTGCAAACTCTCCTGTGTCGCATGCGCTAACATCGGGTAAGCGAGCGCATCGGGGCGGATCAGAGAGTATTTCTCGCTTACGCGATCGTTCACATACGCCATTACTTCCGGATAACCATAGATCGAGCCGCTGTAGCTCATCGTGATATCAATCGACCCTTCCGAAGGTAACGGTTTTCGAAGTTGAACCTTGATGAGGTTTGCCTGGAGATTATTCTTCACATTAGCCTCTGCAAGTCTGGTGATCGTTTGGTTGAAGGTGAGCGATGAACCCTTGTCGTCGCTCACCTTTTGGACATCAAGCAGCCGATAAAGAAGGAAAGGCAGTTCGGAGAATGACTGACCAGTCTTGTTTGTTACAGTCATTCTAGCGACGGCTTCAAGTCGTTCTTCCTTTGGGAACAATCGCAACTGAATTGAATAATGCGTTACAGAAGGAAGGTCAGCAGGTGCGGCGCTGACGTTAGGAATCCAAAGAAAACATAAGAAGGCGAAGAGCAAAATCTTTTTCATAGCGTTCTCCTGTTGCGAATAGATTCGCAAAGCTCGGGCTTTGAACCAATATCCTTTGAACCGAAGTTTTGTGGCCGCACCAGAGCTACTGAGTGCCCGACGAGCTGACAAATCTATCCTCATAATGACTGGCATTTAGAAATTCCTTACAATCCTTCACAATTAGAATGTCTTTGATGGCCTGTTTCTGGTCAGCGGCTCTTCGGTAGTAGGCCTCGCTGATTTTGTAGCCCATCCAGTAGCCGAGATCTACCGGACGAATCTCCCTTCTCGTTGCCGGCGTAAAGCCAGTGAGATATATCAGTACCATCCATCTCTTTCTGAAATTCATCCCAAAGTTGGCGCTCGCGAGCATCTGCCCACACGTGGGCCTTCTGCGTTCGAGTAAGTAGACGGCCGGAAATAAGTTCGCCTATGAAATCCGCGCTCCCTTCATTCAGGCACTTGCAAAGCAAACTTTCCTGCGAGCCATAAGCCTGATGGAAGTGGACGAACTCATGAGCGACCAGCGGCGGGATTTCACTCTGCTCCATAATCGTGTTTCTTTCCCAGTCGCCGAGTTCCGCGGTTGGTATATCAGGCGAGCGTGTAAACATTTCCGCCCCGATCAACAAGCCATTGCCAGAAGCCATTCCCGCGAAACTGATTTCACCTATGAGAAAATAAGTATCAGGGAAAATGGCCTGAGGATAGAGTTCTTTGAGTTTGCGAAACGCCCTTATCGTTTCCGCCCGTTGTCTATCAATACCGGCGCTGAGAGGCCGAATTGCTTTAAAGAAATTCGGAGAACTCTCGATCGCCTTTGCCAACCCTTCCGCGCTGACCCGACCACTTCGGTTGAAGTCCTTCAAGCCTGGAGTGCCGCGGTCAATATATTCTCGCTGAAGAATCGCTGCCCGGTCTTTGGGCGCCACACTCATTGCCTTGTCATAAGCCAGCCAAAAGCGACTTATGTCGGTTGTGATAAAGCGTGCTTTATTTGGATCGCTGTGATCCTTTATGAACTTCACCTCCTGGTGATCGCATGCAGCAATAGCCTTTGCCCATCGCGCATCATCGTGCAGCGAATCCAGATCGCTATCGGTTTTCAGATGAGATGTGCGGTGATAGCCTGCTTGAATGGCGCTGAATAAGAACTGAAATGCCTTCTCCTTATCGCCTACGAGAGCCAACGAGCAAGCCGTGTCGTAGAGCAATCCCGGCTCGGGTCCGGCTTTCGCAATGGCTTCCTCCAGCAGTTGCGCCGATTTGGTGAAATCTTTATGCCGAATTGCAGCCCTTGCTTCCTTGATTAGCTCAGTAACTAATTCGTTTTGGGTTTTTGGCGGAGTTGATGTGGTGGCCTGCGGGATATAGCCCGGTCATCGTCGTTACCGCTAGTAAAAGAGTAGCTGAAGCTAAAAGTGCGCGCATGACTGTTCCCCTTCCTTTGAGAGACCAGCGATTCCTTCATCTAATAGGCACCGCAAAGCAATTGCGTTGTGGCAAGAGATTTCGGCGCATTGCCCATTTTCTGATGCCAATAGACGAATAGTCCCATTATGATCCGAACCGCTTCTATGTCTTTCACAATCGAAGGGTTTTAACTCAGATTAAGATTTAAGAAATCGTTTTCGGTAGCCGGACGGCGTCAGACTCATGTAGTCCTTGAATGTGCGGGTAAAGTGGGCTTGATGAGAGAAGCCAAGTCCTGCGGCTATCTGAGCCAGGGAAGCTTCAGACGCGGACAATTGGAGACAGGCGCTTTCGATCTTTAGACGGCGGATATAGTCGCCGACGCTACAATGATAAAAACGCCGAAACTCAGTGGCCAGGTGCACGGGATGCACCTGTACCAGCTTTGCAATTCCCGACAAGCTCAAGCTCTCGGAATAGTGTTCATGAATAATCTCTCTGGCTTCGGCCAGCCAGCGGGGAATATTTGTTCTCGTAGACGTCGTGCGGTCTCGTGAGCACTGGGCCAACATCTCAAGCACTAAACCTTCGATCGCAATGTGCGAAGCCGAATCCCTTTGCCGAAACTCGCGGTAGAGTCTCGCCGCCAGTTTATTAGTCAGGCCCCCGTTAAAAGCGATCGATTCCTTTTGCAGCCTGGTGTGACCATCGACGTGCTCCAACAATGTCGGACCAATTTCCACAAAAAAGGACAGACCGCCACGTCGCCGGATCTGTTCATCATGCAACATTCCCGAGGGATGAAACCATACAGATGACGTTTGATACCTACTGCGGCTCATGCCACGAATTTTGTCGGCTATCCCTTGGAGCACTAATGAGAAGTAGGCACGTTCATGTGTATGACTCGGAGTCCAGTGACCGGATTGATATGACACTTCTGTCAACAACACTCCTGAAACGTCGAGACGCCTAAACATGTCACCATAATATTGTCCTGGTTTGAGAGGTTTTTCGACGGGAATCGTTTTCATTGTCTTGTTAGTTTACTAATCCTAAGTTGACCTGTTCCGGTTAGCTGTCATGCAGACTCCCATTTCTAGGCTTTGCAAAACCGCAAAACTCATACCGAGGCGCACTACGCGAAATCGGTTTCTATGGTGGAGCATTATTGGGGAAAACCACCCACCGATGTGTGAGATTGTATCTTCAACCTGAAGGCACGAAGTCAGAAGTGGTAATGATCCATTAAACTCCATTTCCAGTTAGGTCTGCGTCCTGTACCTTAGGTGGATTCAATTGGCGTCTTGGTCCGCAGCGCGTTGCCAAGTAGAACTATTAAGCGCTGTGTCTGGTCATAGTTCTGGCATAAGCGAAAAGCCCCCTCTTCTTATTTTACGCGGCAAGCTTCGTTTAGTTCTAACATTTGTAAAACGGGAAGCGTGATTGTGGGGGAGGGTTACCAGCGGAACCTGTGTTCAAAACGCGCAGCCCCGACGGTGAGCTTCAGGAATCTGATCGAATCATTCCGTAGCGTGGAGACCAATTGGTTCACCTTCCGGCAAATTATCTGAAGGCGAATGAAGGCGGCTCGTCGCTAACTGATGACGCCACCAAGTTTAATGGTAGGTTTCAACCCCAGACCCCAACCGTAATATGGTAGGGCTCTAAAGGAAAGGGAACGTCACCCATCTAAGTCATTGAAAACATTGGTAGGCGCGTGGGGATTTGAACCCCAGACCCCTACCGTGTCGAGGCCGTCCCGGGTCACCTCGGACAGCGCGCAATCTTTGCTCACGCGTTGAATATTAACCAATGCGGCTTGAGAAGTCATTCAACACTGCACGGATTGAATAAAGCGTAATCGTAGTCTGCCAAAAGTCTGCCAAATTACGTTTACCCGATCATGACGCGCGTGTGAGTCTTTTCGGGCTTTCGTTCCTTTGCTGAAATGCGAACTTCCACGCTGTGACCCAGGCGATTCAGGATCGCGAATAAACGGTCCGCTGAGAAGCCTGAAAGCCGGCCACGTAGAAGATGCGATACTTTGGGCTGGTCCAGGCCAGTCCGCTCGGCGGTCTGAGCTTGGGTCCAACCCTTCTTCTCGATCAATTGAGCAATCTTAGTTGCTAACTTTGCTTTCAATAGGCGCTCTTCCGCGTCTCGGAAACCAAGATCGGCAAAGACGTTGCCACTTCCGGGCTCCACCTTCTCAGCGTTCCCTCTCGATTTGCGAGCCTTGGTAGCGTTGACTTGTTTTTTCATTTGTCACGTCCTTGGGGCGTTGACCGCGTTTTGTAATCCTGTTCCGCCAACCCTAACCGTTTCTTGATAAGATCAACATCAGCCTTCGGTGTCGCAATACCCTTCTTTGATTTCTTCTGAAAGGCATGTAGCACGTACACCCGTTCCGCAAACTTCACGGTGTAGACGGCACGATAAGTATTCGTCTGAAAGTCCTCCACGATTTCGAGAACGCCTGCTCCACCAAATCCCGCGAGCGGTTTCGCGGATGGAGACTTGCTTCCCATCTGGGCCTGATATAGCGCGTAACCCATCACGTCTCGGACCTCCGCGGGAAAAGCCTTTAGGTCTCTCCTTGACGACCCTATCCAGACTATACTCTTGATCTTTGGAGGTTCGTCCACGAGGTCAGTATGCTGTATCTAGCATATCGCAGTCAATCGAGTTGTAAGGTGGTTGTTCCCCACAGCAACAGCGCAACAGCGACGACAGGACGTGGTTAAGCACGGCGGTTAACCACCCTGGATTGCGGAGGGATAGTCCAAATTCCACAGGAGTTGATGCGTGAAGGGCGATGACACTCTGAAGGCTGAACTCGCTAAGGCGATAGCGGAGTGTGAGCACCTGCGCGAAGAGAACGCGCGGCTCAAGCATCGTGTTGGCGAGGCTCGCTTCGACTGGGAACCGCTGTCAAAGATTGATTGTTACCGCATTAAGCCGGAAACGATTCTGAAGAGCCATCGATAGAAGAGCCCATTAATAATCGCCACCAATCTCATCCTACGTAGCGGACCAAAGCAATGACTATCAAAGGCGCAGTTCACCAAGAATCCTTCAGTCCAGACTTTCGCCGCTTGAAGTCTGCCAAATCCTTTTTGGAGTGGGAATCTTGTGTGAAGGCAATTTTTGAGAGTCTGCCAAAAGTCTGCCAAACGGTGCGGCCAACGCTGAAGGCAGGACAAAAGTAACGAAATAACCGAATAAAATTGGTAGGCGCGTGGGGATTTGAACCCCAGACCCCTACCGTGTCAATCCACCAAAACGCGCCGGGTAAAACGCATAATACGTTTTTGCGGTGCAAAGTCTGATTGTCGCGGCTAGAGAAGTCAACCTACGCTGCTTAGACTGCATAGATGCCAAGCGCATTCCGGCAGAATTCCGGCAAAATCGATTTGCGGCTCTTTCGGCCCAACACCTGATTCCCTTCTCTCACGCCCCAAAGGCCTTTCCCCGACGTCACTCAACTATTAACACACAGCACGCAAGAAGAAAACAGCAGCCCAGAAGAAAGCCCGCTCGGAACGGATGAAGAAGACTTAGGTCAGCGGGAAAAAAGCGAAGAAGTAATTGTGACTAGTTCTGGGGCAATATTAAAATTCAGTTGCTCAAGTCAAGTCGCTCCACTGCCGTTCCTCTAATGGCAGCCGGGGTGTTTTGGTTTTCTATCAAACATCAATTGGTGATCGCCTGCCTAAATTCTGTCACAGCCTCTAAGCAGAGTAAATAAGGGCGGAAAGCGTCACCTGCGGATCATAAGAGAGATCCAAAGGAGCACAACAAATGAGATTCTTACTTGGCGTACTCGTTGGCTACAGCATGCGAGGCAACAAGAAATTACTAATCACAGTCCTTGCGACCGCAGCGTTCATTGTCTATATAATCTTGCCGGCAGTCGCACTCTTGGCCCTCAGTTTGGACATACGGCGAGAGCGCCAGTCGAGACCAGCTCAAACCAGAGTTCCGTCGCTCAAAGGATTGAGTTATGAAAACGCCGAAGCCAAACTTCACACCTCTAACTTGAACATTAAACTGCTGGCGACACGCTGCGATCTACCACTTCAGCCCGGATTGATTGTCGATCAAACTCCACAACCTGGAGAGGAAGTTGCTTACGGTTACCCTGTTGGCGTTACCATTACTAAAGCGGATTCGCATGGCCCTAGTCCGTAACGGCAAGACTCTTACCCCCACAATCCAGGGACCAGCCTTTGGTTGGACGTGACAGTCGAATTCAGGCAACGGCAGATCACACCGCTCTCCACGTAACCCTACCTCATTCGCTATTCGCGAATTGCGAATGTATAATCGCCACATGGCGCTCAAACCCCAAGACATCGTTGTTGTACTCAAGCTCTGTGGATACGGAACGAATAGGCCGCCGTTCGCACAGATTGCCGCTGACCTTGCCATGAGTCCTTCTGAGGTTCACGGGGCGCTCAAGCGTGCTCAGGCGGCGCATCTTGTACATGGGTCGGAAATGAATAGCCGTCCGAACGTGAGCGCGCTCGAAGAGTTCCTTATTCACGGAGTCAAATATGCCTTTCCTGCAGAGCATGGCGGATCGACGCGCGGCGTTCCGACCTCTTACGCGGCGGCGCCATTGAACCGACTGATTGCCGCCGGCGATGAACCAATTCCGGTCTGGCCCCATCCAGACGGGAAGAGGCGTGGAATCGCGTTGGCACCCCTCTACAAGACTGTGCCGATTGCCGCCATGCGCGATGCGTCGCTATACGAAAAATTAGCGCTTGTGGACGCCCTCCGCGACGGCCGTACTCGCGAGCGCAAATTGGCCGAACAAGAACTCAAAAAACTCTTGCGCAAGAAGGCCGATGGCTAACCGAAACCTGGAACTCCTCAAAGTAGCCGCGAAACTATTGAGACCAGTTCTTGATGAATTGGTATTTGTGGGCGGGTGCGCCACAGGTTTGCTCGTTAGCGATGAGGCCGCAGCCGAGGTTCGCCCCACGTTTGATGTAGATGCTATCGCTGAGATCACGTCATACGTGGAGTACACAACCTTCGGCGAAAGGCTTCATAAACTTGGCTTCACCGAAGACGCCAGTGAGGGCGCTCCCATTTGCCGTTGGCAACATGGTCAGATCAAGTTGGATCTCATGCCTTTGGACGAAAAGATTCTTGGCTTCTCTAACCGCTGGTATAAGGCAGCGATGGACACAGCCAATGAATTTGAGATCGAACGAGACATTCGCATTCGCGTTGTGACGGCTCCCTATTTTTGTGCAACCAAGCTTGAGGCGTTCAAAGGTCGAGGCAAAGGCGATTACTTAGCGAGTCATGATCTTGAAGATCTAATAACAGTAGTCGACGGCAGACCAGAACTCCTGGACGAACTGCGATCGGCACCTGAAGACGTTCGGTCCTACATCGGAGACGCCGTCGGTCAGATGCTGAAGGCCCGACAGTTCATCGATGCCCTTGCTGGTTATTTGTTGCCAGACTCGGCCAGCCAAGCCCGAATTAGCCAGCTCCTTGTTAAGCTGACGCAAATATCAGAACTTTGAAACCTGAAGAAGATTACAAAGCGCGCTTAACACGCCTAGGACGTGACAGATGAAACAAAGAGTCAAACCTTCGAGGCCTCGCAAATCGAGAGCGAACGATGAGAAGGTCGAACCCAGCAGCGGCTACTCGGCTTGAACCAATACAACGCGGGTCAATTCACCGCCGCAAATCTATCTCTCGCAAACGTCGTCAACACCCAACCACACTATCCGGAAGCTCAAGCCCTCTTAAAAAAGTTAAAGAAATAACTCGCCCCTAAGAAAGCTAGAAGGTCGCAAGTCAGCGCAAGCGCATCTCTTTGCCGCAGGCGTTCCCGCATAAGAAAATCGTCGGCCAAAACACAAGAGCGACACACTAGCTCAGTAATTAGGCACTCCTACGTAAACTTCCAATCTATTAGACTTACAGCGGCGCAAAAAATGCGTTGCGGACATATTGTGGACTACACTTTGAACAGTAGTGTATCTAAGGAATTGTCTAGAAACTCAGAGATGTATGTCTGGCGCGCGGTCATTCGCCGGATCAGCCCAGCGATTATTAGGAACAGTTGGAGCCCATCCCGGCCTGAGTGGATCTTGATCGTAAGGGTAGCCTCCCAGACGTTTATATAACTCGCTGTACTCATCGAGCTTGTCGCGGTTCAACTTCACACCCAATCCTGGTCCCTCGGGCACCTTGATGCTGCCTCCTTCATACTTGAACTTGCCACCTTCGATGATGTCGTCAGTGAGGTGGTGGTAGTGCGCGTCCGCTGCAAAAGAGAGATTCGGAATCACGGCGCCGAGGTGCAACATCGTCGCCAGCTGGATACCCAACTCACCAGAAGAGTGGACAGCAACGCCCAGTTGGAACGTCTCGCACACGCCCGCCGCCTTCACGCATTGCCGGATACCGCCCCAGAAGGTTGTATCAAGCAGGATCACGTCGACAGCGGGGTTGAGCACGTTTGCCGCGAGCTGCTCGAAGCCAACCACGACAGTATTAGTAGCAAGTGGCATGCGCACCTTCTCGCGCGTCCGGCGCATACCATTCAGGCCGAAGACAGGGTCCTCAAGGTAATCGTTCTTAATATCTTCGATGGCTTGCCCGAACCAGATGGCTTGCTCAGTAGACCAGACCGCGTTTGGGTCGAAACGAAAACTGTCGCCATCGAGCGCCGCGGCGACGGCCCGGTAGCACTCAAGCTCATATTCCGGCGCGAACACACCGCCCTTTAGCTTGTGTGACGTGAAGCCGTAACGGTCCTTCAATTCGCGCGCGTGCGCTACGAGTTGTTCGATGGTGCGCACTTCACCCGAACCATCCTTGGAACTCGGATAACGGAAGAACAGGTATGAGGCGAATGGCACTCGCTCCTGCAAACGCCCGCCAAGGATTTCAGAGACTGGGACATCCCACTTTTGGCCGAGAATGTCGAGACAGGCAAACTCGAGCGCCGCTAAGATTTGCGTGCGGTTGTTGTAAAGCGACGCAGTCGGGTTCGCGATCAGGTAGCGCATCTCCTCAATGCGGGCCGGATCATGGCCAACCAGGTAACCCTTCATCGCGCGAAATACTGCTTCAGCTGACTCGCCACCCCCACCCATTTCGCCGAGTCCGGTGATTCCTTCATCGGTGTCGACCTCGACAATGGTGCGGACGAAGCGCCCCCAATGGCAGCCATTGGCATGACGCAGTGGTGCTTCGAGCGGCACAGTCACGGTCGTTGCTCGGATGTCAGTGATTCTCATGGCAGCCAAAGCTACTGAATAATCTTGTTCCGCCGCAAGAACGTCCAGATCGTCTCATAACTACTTACGTATTCAGCCTGCGAAAAGCCGCCGTGTCCAGCGTCTTTGATTGTGAGTAGCTGGTTTGGCACTTTCGCTTTGTCGAGCGCTTCGTGCAAGCGCAGGGATTGGCTGTAGGGCACGACGTCGTCCTTGTCACCGTGAATCGACAGAATCGGCGGCAAGCCCGAACGTACGTAAGTCAAAGGCGAGACCCGGCGGGCGATCTCTTCAGCGTTCGGCTGACTGCCCATCCACATCACCGCATAGTTTTTCAAGTTGCTGCCTTTGATTAAGTCGTTGACGTCGGCAATGCCATACCAGTTTATGATCGCAGCGACGTTCAACTTTTCCTCGCCGTAGCATTGGTTGTCGAGTCCAGTGCCCTCGGACAGCATGCCTGTAATTAAAGAAAGATGACCGCCGGCAGAGTGGCCCGTCAACACAATCTTGCTGGTATCGAAGCGCCATTGCTTAGCGTTGCGGTAAACCCAGCGCAGCGCACAGCGTGTGTCTTCCACTGCCGCGGGCGCCAACGAATTGCTGGCCATGCGGTACTCGACATTGACGACCGTCCAACCCTTTTCGAGAAAGGGCAGAAACTGCAACACACTTCCCTCTTTGGTACCGAAAATCCAGCCGCCGCCGTGGAAATAAACCAGTGTCGGACTCGGCGTCGTTACGTCATGCTGATACCAGACGTCAAGTTTGAGTAGACTGTTATTGGCGCCTTGATAGACTATGTCCGGCTGAACCCAGTAGCGGCTGCCGACGTCGGTAGCCCACGCGGAAGCCGGCTGATCTTGCGCGCTGACCGCGACGAAACACAAGAGAATAACTAGAGTTGAAAACGCAATCTTCCGCATAAGCCACTATCAGAATTGATCTTCCTCAAGTCAATTCAATTCCCTGCTTCGTAGCTGTGTAGGTCTTCCCTTGATAGTTGATATTTCGCAGCTCTGCCCGCGCGTCCATCGGGCCGAAGTTCGGGTGCGCCGTGATGTTGCCGAATAGCCCTGCGCGGACGCCGAAGATTGAGTCCACAACGGGTTCGAGGTAGTTGCAGCCTGACACGCAAGCCCAGTCGTTGATGAAGGGTTGGTCTGACGGCGCTTTGATCGCGCCGCCGTTCGCTTCCGGCGCGAGAAAGGTCTCGGTGAAATGCGCCTGCGCGATAGGGCCTTGCATCGTGGTCTTGGCGAGGCCCTTCATCCAGTCGAACGCCAAATCCCTTTCGCCCGCCACGAACAGCCCGCTCAGCGCGAGCGCCGGCCAGGCCGTGTATGCTCCCGTCCATTGATGGTCGGGACGGATGCTGAAAGTCACATCCAGATCTTTGGTCGAGAGCGCGCGCATCCACGTCGGCGTCTGCAACTCCGCGCGGAAGAATTGCACCATCTCCGACTTCTGCTTCCGGCTCATGAGATCGCCGATGGTTACGAGCGTCGTGCCGAAGTCGTAGCAGTGATGCACTTCGTTGTAGCTCCCATCGGGCTGGCGGCAACGCCAGATGCCTCGACCGTCGACGTAGAGCTGGTTGACGCGCTGGCCCAGTTCTTCGCCTTCTTTCCGCAGCGCGGCAGCCTTCTCTTTTTGACCCTTGTAGTCGAGCAGTTCGGCGGCGAAGCGCAGGTTATAAACATTGGCTGCGTTAAGCCCGGCGACTTCGTGCACGTAGCTCGAAACAGCTTCGAGCAAGTTGTTGACGCCACCGTAATCGGCCAGCCCGTGCTTGTTCGTGTCGAGCGCGCGCCAGTGTTCGGCGTAGGAGACGAGGCGATCCAGGACCTTAACGCCGCCGACTTCCTTGTCGAGCCAAGCCTGGTCGCCCGTCCAGCGCAGGTATTCCTTCGCCATCCGCGACATGGCGAAATCATTCACCGAATACCACGGCCCGATACCCACGCCGGTCAGAAACTCCGTGCCGAAATGCTGGTGGATGTTGACCGTCATCCACGTCTCAATCATCCGGCGTAGGACAGCCGGGTCGAGCAGGGCGAGCAGCATCGCGCTCAGGCTGATGTCCCACAGAAACGTCGCCGTCTCCCAGTAGCGCGGCAGAAGCGTGACATAGGTCGTGCCGTAAACCGAGTGCGGCGTGGTGCGTTTGAAATAGAGCGCGCTCATCAACGCCGAGTGATACAAACGCTTGACCGACTCGTCCGTCGTCACGAGTGTCGGCAAATATCCGGAATAACGCCCGTTGTTCGGCGTGAAAGCGGCTTTGAGTTCCGCATTCCATTCGTCTGTCGTCGTCTTCAACACGGCGTCGAAACTGTTGATGATCGCGTCGTAATTCTTTTCGACGAAATCTCTACTTTCGCCGAGCGAGTTGACGAAGACGACCGACCTCGCCTCGTTCGGTGCGAGATCAAAATTATATTTGAGCCACGAAGGTAAAACTTGATCGGCTTTCGGCGATGCGCCTTGTAAGACGAACGCCTCGCTATGAACGGCTTTGCAGAGAATCGCACCGCGCGCTCGATCAACCGTGCGCTCGTTGTCAAACTCTCCGGGCGAAACCGCGCCGTTCCACGGTGCTACTGATTTCGCCGCGCCGCCGTTGACCGCCAGTTTGATTTCGGTCTTACGCCGTTGATTAGACCTGTTTGCGACCGTGAACTTCACGGCGACCGCCATCGTTTTGAACGGCACGATTGTGACGCTCGAGATCTCCAAACCTTTGTAGAGCGTGCGGCGTTCAATGCGGTCAGGTTGCCAGACAAACTCGATGGGTGTCTTCGTCGCTGCGAAATACTCGCCGTCGACGAACAGGATTCCGGTCAACAGTTCGCCGCCCGAGCCGAGCGGCGCGACGTTCATCTCGCCCTGCGCGAATGGCGGAAAGGCGATGCTGCGAACCGCGACGGCATCAACTGCGGCTTGCGCGCAGCCCCATTGATTAGTCAGCCCCGGCGGGTTGAAGAGGTCGCCGAACTTATGCGTCATGGTGATGCTCCGCATTGAATCCACCGTCGGGAAATCAGTGGGAACGGGAGCCTTAACCGCGCCGCGTGGCGTGCGTTGCTCCGCACCGTGTTGACTGGGGTCACTAGCACCTAGTGCCAACTCAGGCAGAATCGCCGGTACCACAAGCCCTGCCGCCGCAATTTTCAGAAAATCTCTCCGCTTCGGGTCGCTCATTTTGTATTCACTCACATTCTCGCCGATGCGCGGCTCAGGTCTTGGCAAAGCTTCGTCCTCTTTAGCCCGGTGGCTGTTATCAAAGGGCAGGTTCAATCTCTATGCGCAGCGTGACTGTTTCGTACGGCTTTAGTTTGATCGTTAGCGGCGAGAGCGTCGTGACATTTTCCAGCACGCGATCCTCTGTCAGGTTAAGCAAGGCGGCGGCGCGCACTGGCACCGGCGTCGTAAGTTGCAA
>DIYZ01000062.1:71279-71513 GCA_002427845.1 Chloracidobacterium sp. UBA6041
ATCAGCAAGCTGCTTCACGGTTACGATCTCGACGTTCGGCTGATTCACCCCGAAGTAACTGCGCTCTGAAGCGGCGGGCGGCACTGTGACGTATACAGCGCGCAATGGCACGTTGAATGTCGAACCGAGGCGCCACCCTGCCACATCGTCGAAATTTCCAGTTGCAGCATTAAGCGCGTAATCAAAGATGTATCGCTGGCCTAATCCAGGCTCGAGAGTCATTAGATTTGTCAC
>DIYZ01000062.1:71820-72100 GCA_002427845.1 Chloracidobacterium sp. UBA6041
TCGCGCAGCGGCCACTTGCCTGTGAACATTGCGGGGAATTCCGCCGGTGCACCTTTAGCGGAAGGTCGCGCTTTAACGAAACTCGGGAACAGGAAGTGAAAGGCCTGGCGGTGTGCGAGCATGACGGAGGCCCTGCCGTCGCTCATGCCGATCAGGTGTTGGGTTGTTACTGAGTCGCGTCGCGCGCCAGGGAGGTAGTCATCCGGCAATCTATCAAACCACTTTTGCCCTCCGCGGAGGACCTTAAGGTCTTGTGTACCCCTGTCTCTTATACACATCT
>DIYZ01000236.1:0-5502 GCA_002427845.1 Chloracidobacterium sp. UBA6041
TGGCCTGATGGAATCGGTTACACACTTTTTTATGCGACACCTCTTATCTTCACCGGACTGGCGGTGCTTGTTGCCTTTCGCTGTGGTCTGCTCAATATCGGCGCCGAGGGACAACTTTACGTTGCCGCGTTTGCAACGGCTTGGGTTGGAATCACTTTCGCCAGCCAATCCGGCTGGATACTTTTACCGCTATGCTTTTTGGCGGCCATTGTGGCCGGCGGTGTTTGGGGCGCCGTCCCCGGGGTGTTGAAGGCACGTTTCGGTTCCCACGAAGTTATCAACACGATCATGTTGAACTTCGTCGCCGTCGCGCTGGTCAGCTACTTTACGCAGTATCACTACAAAACGCCGGGCGATCCGATTATGGAGACTTCCGAAATCGGCGCGGGCGCACACATCGCGCGGCTGGGCAAGTTCATTCCGGGCCTGCCCGAACGAATCCCGCTGAATGTTGCCTTCATTCTCGCACTCGTCTGTTGCGTGTTGGTTTATCTCTTTCTCTGGCGCACAAAGTGGGGTTACGAGTTACGCGCTACGGGCGCTAATCCCACCGCGGCGGAGTATGGCGGCATTTCGATTCGCAAGCAGATCATTGTTGCCATGACGATATCCGGCGCACTCGCGGGCATGGTGGGTATCAACGAGGTGCTCGGTTATCGCCATCGTTACTACGATGGTTTTTCAGACAATTATGGTTTCACTGGAATTGCAGTCGCGTTGTTAGGTCGCAATCATCCTGTTGGCGTGGTGCTCGCGGCTTTGTTGTTTGGTGTTCTCCAGCGAGGCGGGATCTACGTCGATGGCTTCTCTGAACACGTCACGAAAGACATCGTCCAGGTTTTGCAGGGCATAATAATTCTCTTTGTTGCAGCTGAAGCGTTTTTCCGTGGTTCCTTCGGCAGATTCGGCCTCTTGCGACGCTCAAAGGTGTAAATCCCTCAGAGGGGAAATCAATGGCAGAAATTTTTACTGTTGCGCTCATCTGGTCAACTATACGGCTGTCGACTCCATTGATACTGGCCGCGCTCGGCGGATTGTTTTCCGAGCGCTCAGGCGTGATCAACATCGCTCTTGAAGGAATGATGCTGGCCGGAGCGTTTACCGCTGCCGCCGTTACCTATGCTGCCGGGAATCCGTTTGTGGGACTGGTCGCCGGCATGTTGGCTGGCATGTTGATCGCGGCCATTCATGCGGTCGCCTGCATTCGTTATAAGGCCGACCAGGTCGTTACCGGCACCGCCATTAACATTTTGATGATCGGTATGCCTGCTTTCCTGAGTGGCGCCTTCTTTCTTTCTTCAGGATCGACGCCGCAAATCGCCAGGGAGAATCTGATACCGTGGACGCCTATCGTGATTGCGTTCGCATTGGTCCCACTTAGCTGGTACGTTCTTTACAAGACTCCATTTGGACTGCGTTTGCGCTCAGTCGGTGAAAATCCCGAAGCCGCGGACGCCGCCGGCGTTCGCGTTGAACGTATGAGATACGCGGGTGTACTGCTGTCGGGAGCGCTGGCGGGAATCGGTGGCGCGTATCTTTCAATCGGCCAATCGTCGCTCTTCACTCGCAACATGACTTCAGGCCGTGGTTTCATAGCCCTGGCAGCTTTAATCTTCGGGAAGTGGCGCCCCTTTCAAACGCTGCTCGCCTGCCTGTTGTTTGGCTTTACTGAAGCGATTTCAATTCAGATGCAGGGCGTGGTGAAGCTTCCTTCCGGCGAAGACATCCCGGTGCAGTTTATTCAAATGGTCCCTTATGTCCTGACGATTATTGTCCTTGCAGGACTCATCGGATCATCGCGGCCTCCCCAGGCTCTCGGAATCCCCTACCAGAAGGAAAAATAGCAGCATCCTTCTCAATCATTTTGCAGATGAGCGGAAAACAGTCGGAACAAATGGCTCAGTCGGATCTGTATTCGCGCGCTGAAAAGGCAGCGCATACTATTCGTGCGCGCACCACTGCGCAGGCGCGGATCGCGATCGTGCTCGGAAGCGGGCTCGGAGGTTTTGCTGAAGAGTTTGCAGATTCTGTCAGCATCCCATATCAGCAAATACCGGGCTTTGTGACTTCCACGGCAGTGGGGCACGCAGGTCGATTGGTGTGTGGCAAGGTCGAGCAGGTTCCGGTCATCGCCATGCAGGGACGGGTTCATTATTACGAAGGCTATTCGCTCGAGCAGGTTACTTTTCCAATCAGGACTTTTAAACTTCTCGGCGTCGAGACACTGATTCTGACGAACGCTGCGGGTGGAATTGATGTGCAATTAACTCAGGGTGCACTGATGGTCATCAGTGACCACTTGAACCTGATGGGCGTTAATCCGCTGCGGGGTCCTAACGATGAACGGTTTGGTCCACGCTTTCCCGACATGTCAGAAGTTTATTCGCGGGAATTGCAGGAGTTGGTGATCGAAGAGGCTCGTGGCCTCGGCGTACCGGTGCGGCGCGGCATCTATGCGGCGCTTGCTGGTCCGAGCTACGAAACGCCGGCGGAGATTCATATGCTTCGCGCTACGGGCGCGGATGCGGTAGGCATGAGCACCGTTCCGGAAGCCATTGTTGCCCGGCAAATGGGCATGAAGATTCTAGGCATCTCCTGCATCACAAACATGGCGGCGGGCATCAGTGAGAATCCGATAAACCATGAGGAAGTGATGGAGACTGGCCAGCGAGTTCGCGCTACTCTCACTCAATTGCTTCGCCGGCTTATCGCGAGAATGCCAGGCTAGTAAACGTTCCTCCTTTAGAGGGCGCACTCGTGCGCCCCGTTATTCGCCGCCCAAGTGCGGGGTCTAAACGGATATATAGGAAAGAGCCGAGTTCTTAATGAGCCTGATAATTGGTATTTCTGGGGGCACCGGGTCAGGCAAGACCACCGTCGCCAATCGCATTTTGGAAACCGTTAAAGCGAGCGAAGTCGTCTTCATTCAGCAGGACTCCTATTACCTTAATCTCAAAGATCTCCCGTTCGACTTTCGTCAGGTTGCTAACTTCGATCATCCCGATGCGCTCGACAACGATCTGCTTGTCAACCACGTCCGCAGGCTGAGGGCCGGCGAGCCAATCGAGTTGCCGATTTACGATTTTAAGAGGCACACTCGATTGAATGAAACGCGGCCGGTAGAACCTAAGCCAATCGTTATCGTGGAAGGAATACTCATTTTTGCCGATCCCCGTCTGCTTGAGCAGATGGATATAAAAGTCTTTGTTGATACTCCCGACGACATTCGTTTCATTCGTCGCTTGCGCCGTGACATTGCCGAAAGAGGTCGCACGGTAGAATCAGTAATTGAACAATACATAGCGACAGTGCGGCCGATGCATATGCAGTTTGTCGAACCGTCTAAGCGTCACGCTGACGTCATTATTCCGGAAGGTGGTCATAATCTTGTGAGCATAGATCTTATTAGTGGAAAAATTCGTGAGAGGTTGGCCAGCGCCTTAACCTCGGTTGGAGGCCAATCTTGAGTGCAGAAAGTTTGTTGGAGCTGGTGGAACAAGCTAAGACTGCCCGCCTGCGGTCTATAGCACCATTCTCAAATTTCCTGGTGGGCGCTGCGGTCAAAACGGCGGCCGGCAAAGTCTACACGGGCTGCAATGTCGAAAGCGCCAGCTACGGACTGACAGTTTGCGCCGAGCGCGTGGCAATTTGGAAAGCTTTGTCTGAAGGCGAAAGAGATTTCACGCAGCTCGCCATTGTTGCCGATACCGGCACCCTAACACCACCCTGCGGTACGTGCCGGCAAATCATCTGGGAGTTTTGTAAGAGCGCTACAATCATGCTCGCGAACCTTCATGGTGAAACGCAAATAGTTACCATCAAAGAACTTTTGCCGCGCGCTTTCGACGCACGATTTCTCAGCGGCGCCGCGAAAGAAGCGCCCAGGACTTGAAGGCGGCAGACAATGGGGTTGGGGATCGCTCAACGCCGTCTCACTCATCTTATTAAGTTATGAAGAAAACACTTCTTATCGTCACGCTCATCGTTACGGTTCTTGCCAACGTCGTACCAGCGGCCGCACAACGGAGGAGGGCGCGCATGAAGCGAGTAGATCTTCTCGTGCTGAACGGCACGCTCGTAACCATGGACAACGACCATCGCGTCATTCAAGACGCGGGTGTCGCCGTTGCCGGTGGGCGCATCGTGGCAGTCGGTTCCCGCGCAGACATTCTTGCGAGATATACCGCGGGACAGACAGTAGATGCGAGCGGAAGAATTATCATTCCCGGTCTGATCAATGGTCACACCCACATCCCAATGACGTTGTTTAGAGGTTTGGCCGATGATCTCGATCTTCAGGACTGGCTCACCAAATACATTTTTCCGGCTGAAGCGAAGAACGTTACCGAAGAATTTGTTCGTGCCGGTACGCGATTGGGTTTAGCGGAGATGATTCGCGGGGGCACGACGACGTACTGCGACATGTATTACTTCGAAGACGCGATTGCCGATGAAACCGCCAGAGCGGGTGTCAGAGGTGTCTTGGGTGAAACGATAATCGATTTTCCGGTTGCGGATAACAAAACAAACGCCGAGGCGATGGCTTACGCCGAAAAGTTTGTTCAGAAGTGGAAAGGGCACGAGTTAATTATTCCGGCCATCGCGCCGCATGCGCCGTACACCGTTTCCGAAGAACACCTCAAGGCCATTCGGGCTTTTTCCGATCGCACCGGCGCACCCATCGTGACGCATATTTCCGAAACGAAGCGGGAAGTGGCTGACAGTGTGAAGGCAAAGGGCGCCAGTCCCGTGGATTATCTGGCGCGCATTGGTTTTCTGAGCGACCGCGTAATTGCGGCCCACATGGTCTGGCCGAGCGCGGAGGAAATTGGGATTTTAAAACGCGTGGGCGTGGGTGTGGTTCATAATCCGCAGTCAAATATGAAACTTGCGTCCGGCGTGGCGCCGGTTCCGAAAATGCTGCAAGAAGGCTTGAGGGTCGGTTTGGGCACAGACGGCGCGGCTTCGAATAATGATCTCGACATCTGGGAAGAGATGGACACCGCCGCCAAGCTTCATAAAGTGTTTAGCGGCGATCCCAAAGTGATTTCGGCTGAGCAGGCGTTCGAACTCGCCACGATTCGCGGCGCGCAGGCCCTTCATCTGGAAAAGGAAATCGGCTCAATAGAAAAGGGTAAGCGCGCTGACCTGGTCATTGTCGAGTGCGATTCACTCAATCAAATACCGCTCTACAACGTCTATTCTGACCTCGTATATGCAACCAAGGCTTCCGACGTTCTGACAGTAATAATTAACGGCCGGATCGTAATGCGCGACCGGCGACTGTTAACCCTCGATGAAGCCGCAATCAAGCGGAGCGCGCGTGTTTTTCGCGATCAAGTAATGAAAAGCCTCGGCAGCCTGGGAGGACAAACGAAGCAGTAGCGCAGCCGGGGCACTTGCCATCAAACACTAATCGCATCATAATAAGGAACCCGACAAATGAGCTGGGTTTGGTAAGCGAGCCTTAGGCTCGCTTTTCCGTTTTATTTGGAGTGAAAA
>DIYZ01000236.1:5639-16937 GCA_002427845.1 Chloracidobacterium sp. UBA6041
CAATAGCCTTCGTAATTATTTTCTCTACGGGCCTGCGGGCTCAGTCAGCTCCCGACCCAAACAAATCTCCGGAAGCGCTGCAATCCCGGATTGAACGCGCCCGGGCATTAATCGCCGCACATCAGCTTAACACCGCTGCCAGCGAGCTGGAGTCGGTGCGCGCAGCAACGCCGGACTACGCAGTTCGCAACATCACTTCGGTGATGTTAATGGGCATTTGTCTCGAAGAAGGAAACTATGCGAGGGCCGAAGCGTTGCTCGAAGAGAATTTTGCGGCCCGTTCCGCAAAAAATGATGACTCCGTCAGGAACTACTTTGCGCTGGCAGGCCAGGCCGTAAATGGAGCTCGCACCCACTTGGCTCGTTACCGCAACCTCGGTATCAATACTGCCGACACAACCCTGCCGACTGAAGCTCTAAACGACTTGAATCATCTGCGTTCGCTGCTTGAGCGAATGATCGCGCAGGCTAAAGACATTTCCCGTGAGCGAGGTGCTTACGATTCTCTGTCGTTGCTTGAAGATGTGCTGGGGATCCGGTTGTCGCTCGCCAAAGATAGTGAGGATCAAGCCAGGTGGGAAAGTGAATACGCAAAAGCTCGCGAAGTACTCGCTTCGTCGCAAACGCAGATCGCTTCGCTGGGCGGCGTTCCCCCATTACGGCCTGGTAAATCTCCCGCGAACATAGCTCCTTCAACTTCGCCATACTCCACGCGGCGAAATCCTGAGCCGAAGGCTGCGGAAAAGACTGAAGCTACCACCGAAGAGCAACAGCACCTCGCAAAGCCGGTTAGCGGTTCACCACCGGCCAATTCAGAACCGACTCCGAATGTTGAACCTCTCAAAGTTGATTCACCCGCTGAACCAACGATTAGAGACGTGGGTTCTCTAAATGCGAAGGCAACAAGAAGAGTATTGCCGCGTTATCCTGCCGCCGCCAAACAAACTGGCGCTGCCGGATTAGTAAGGGTTCACGTGATCGTAGATGAGACCGGCAAAGTGATTTCCGTTGAAAGTTCAGACGGGCCGCGTCTTCTAATACAAGCCGCGGAAGACGCAGCCAGGCAATGGGCCTTTGAAGCGTTCTCAAGCGATGGCAAACCCGCCCGGATCAGCGGTTTTATAGACTTCCACTTCACTCTTTAACCCGACCTGACTCACCAATAAATAGCGAATTATCCTGAGGAATTTCAGCACGTTAGTAATGTTGACTATAAAGTAAGGATTAGTTAAACTGCTTCCACAACCGCTGGTTGAGTTAATTAATGAAGATATCTGCACAAGAAGAATACGGTTTGCGCTGCCTGCTACAGCTGGCCCGCGCCGATTCGCAGGGCGAATCGTTGAACCTCGCTCAGATAGCGCGATTGGAGGGAATCTCCGTCGCGAATGCGGGCAAGCTTATGTGGATTCTAAATAAAGCGGGACTGGTGCAGTCACAACGCGGGATGAAGGGCGGCTACCGGCTGGCACGGTCCGCTTCCGATATCCATTTGAACGAAGTCATAAGTGTTCTGGATGATCAACGTGTAGAGACGCACTGCAAGAGTTACGCCGGCGTTCTTGATTCTTGTGTACATACGGGCGATTGCGGAATCAGACCAGTGATCGTGGAGCTACATCAGATTGTTGACAATGCATTGTCGGAAATCACCTTGTCTCAACTGTTGGGCACGGAAGCGAACGTTGATGCCGTGCTTCACAAAATTCAAGGCATCAAGCAAAGAATGGAAACAACGCGCGTGCAAGCGTGATCGAGTATGAAGGGTCAGATGGGTAACCGATGAGCACAGTAGAACTTTTAGGTAAACAGGAATATAAGTACGGTTTCGTCACCGACATCGAGTCTGACGTTATTCCGCGTGGATTGACCGAAGATACGATTCGATTGATCGTGGCGAAGAAGAATGAGCCTGAGTGGATGCTGGAATTTCGGCTGAAGGCATACCGGCACTGGCTGACGATGACTGAGCCGAAGCACTGGCCCAACATTTCCTATCCGGAGATCAACTACCAGGACGTTATTTATTACAGTGCTCCCAAGCGGAAGGCTACAAAAGCGAGTCTTGATGAAGTGGATCCGGAGCTGCTGCGAACCTTTGAGAAGCTGGGGATTCCGTTAACTGAGCAGAAGCAGCTTGCCGGTGTCGCAGTGGATGCGGTTTTCGATTCAGTCTCGGTAGCTACGACTTATAAAGAGAAACTTAAAAAGCACGGCGTCATTTTCTGTTCGTTTACCGAAGCGATTCGGGAGTATCCCGACCTGGTACGCAAGTATCTGGGGTCAGTCGTTCCTACAAACGATAACTTCTTCGCCGCGCTCAACAGTGCTGTCTTTTCGGATGGTTCGTTCTGTTTCATCCCCAGGGGCGTGCGCTGCCCCATGGAGCTTTCCACTTACTTTAGGATTAATAATTCGGAGTCCGGGCAATTTGAAAGGACCTTGATAATCGCCGAAGAAGGCGCATACGTTTCTTACCTCGAAGGCTGTACCGCTCCGAAGTTTGATAAGAACCAATTGCACGCCGCGGTTGTCGAACTCGTGGCCCTCGACGACGCGCAGATTAAGTATTCTACGGTGCAGAACTGGTATGCCGGAGACGAAAAGGGCGTTGGCGGCATCTACAATTTCGTCACTAAGCGCGGCAAATGCGCGGGCCGAAATTCCAAAATTTCGTGGACACAGGTCGAGACGGGTTCGGCCATTACCTGGAAGTATCCGTCCTGCATTTTGCAGGGCGACAATTCGATAGGCGAGTTCTATTCAGTTGCGCTAACCAACCATGCGCAACAGGCCGACACCGGTACCAAGATGATTCATCTTGGCAAGAACACTCGTTCGACGATTATTTCCAAAGGAATTGCGGCCGGCAAATCGAATAACAGCTACCGCGGCCTGGTGAAAGTAATGCCCAAGGCTGAGAACTCGCGAAATTATACGCAATGCGATTCGATGCTAATCGGCTCAAACAGCGGCGCGAACACATTTCCTTACATCGAGGTAATGAACAATACTTCGAGCGTTGAACATGAAGCGTCAACTTCGAAGATTAGCGAGGAACAGTTGTTCTATCTCCAGCAGCGCGGCATTTCGCAAGAGGATGCAGTGTCGTTGATCATTAACGGTTTTTGTAAAGATGTATTTTTGCAGTTGCCGATGGAGTTTGCTGTCGAGGCGCAGCGTCTGCTGGGAATGAAGCTTGAGGGCAGTGTCGGATAATTGACACGGAAACAAGGCGACGCGGAGGCGCGGAGAGTTTTCCCGCGTTACCGCGTCATAATTTTGAGGAGCAATCATACGTGCTGGAGATTAAAGATTTACATGCGGGCATCGATGGCAACGAGATCCTTAAGGGGATCAATTTGACCGTCAAGAAGGGTGAAATCCACGCCATTATGGGTCCCAACGGTTCGGGAAAATCGACGCTCGCCAAGGTGCTGGCGGGACATCCGGCCTACCAGGTCACAAAAGGCGAGATCCTCTACGAAGGTAAGAACCTGCTCGCGATGGCGCCTGACGAGCGTGCGCGCGAAGGCGTCTTCATGGCGTTTCAGTATCCTATCGAAGTTCCGGGGGTTTCTAATGCGCAGTTTTTGCGGCTCGCCTACAACGAAAAGCGCAAGCACCTGGGGGAGGAAGAGCTCGATCCGCTGGAGTTTAAGGACCTATTGAAGGAGCGCGCGAAGGTGGTCGAAATGGATGCCAGCTTCATGACGCGTTCGGTCAATGAAGGGTTCTCAGGAGGCGAAAAGAAGCGCAACGAAATTCTGCAGATGGCAGTGCTGGAGCCGAAACTCGCGGTGCTTGATGAAACAGATTCCGGTTTGGATATTGACGCCTTAAGGATCGTCGCCGGCGGAATCAATCAACTTCACAGTCCGGAGAACGCCGTCATACTTGTGACGCACTATCAGCGCCTGCTCGATTACGTCGTGCCGCAGTATGTACATGTGCTGGCTAACGGGCGCATTGCCAAAGAGGGCGGCAAGGAGCTGGCGCTCGAACTCGAACAGAAGGGCTACGATTGGCTCAAGACAACTGCGACCGAAACGAGTGGCGCCACTGTGAGGGCAAGCTAGGAAAAGCTGGGGAAAGATGGTTACTGAAATAACAAAGTTGGAAAATTCATACGAGGAAGCTTTCCGGACACTACAGGGGAGATCAAAGAATTCCCGCGGTTCGTGGCTCCCGCACCTGCGGGAGAAGGCGATGGAAAGGTTCGCCGAGTTGGGCTTTCCTTCCGTAAAAGATGAGGAGTGGAAATATACCAACGTTGCGCCGATAGCCCGCATTGACTTCAGGCCACTGCTGTTAGCGGATGCGGTTGCTCCTGGTTCGGATGCGAACCGGTTGGCGGATTTCACTTGTGCAGAAGCCGCGCAAAGTCAGTTGGTTTTTGTAAACGGCGTGCTGCGCGGCGACCTCTCCTCGTTAACGGCGTTGCCGGAAGAAGTGGTGGCGATCGATCTTTCGCAAGCTTTGACTAATCCGGGGTATTCCGAAATTGCGCGCGAACATCTGGCACGCTACGCCGACTACGTTGCCAATGGGTTCACTGCACTGAACACGGCTTTTGTCGACGGCGGCGCATTCGTTTACCTACCAAAAAGCGTCACAGTTAAGGCCCCGCTACATCTTCTTTTCATCTCCGACGGCAATCGGCTGGCAACTTTCCCGCGCGTGCTGATAGTGGCCGAAGAGAACGCCAGCGCTACTTTGATTGAAAGCTACGCCAGCACGAGCGACGCGGACTACTTTACCAATGCGGTCGTTGAGGTTGTTCTCAAAGATGGTGCACGCCTAGAGCATTACAAAGTGCAGCGCGAAAGCGCCCAGGCTTTCCACATCGCGACGACCATGGCCGAGCTGGGACCGAACACGAGTTACGACGCGACGGCGATTACGTTTGGCGCAGCATTGTCACGGCACGATATTCACGTGACCATGGACCACGAAGGCGCGGAGTGCTGGGTCGATGGCTTGTATCTAGTCACTGGCAATCAACACACTGACACCCACTCGGTAATCGATCACCGGAAGCCACACTGCACGAGCCATCAACTTTATAAGGGCATTCTCGATGGC
The DNA here is from genome assembly GCA_002427845.1 of Chloracidobacterium sp. UBA6041. Classification (GTDB taxonomy): domain Bacteria; phylum Acidobacteriota; class Blastocatellia; order Pyrinomonadales; family Pyrinomonadaceae; genus PSRF01. Next base: position 10,725 of record DIYZ01000236.1, read on the forward strand.
AAGTCGCGCGCAGTTTTCAATGGCAAAATCTTTGTGCGGCACGACGCGCAAAAGACGGATGCGCTGCAAACTAATAAGAATTTGCTGCTGTCGAATGAAGCCCGCGTAGATACAAAGCCGCAACTCGAAATTCTGGCTGATGATGTGAAGTGTGCGCATGGTGCCGCTGTCGGGCAGATTGACCAGGATGAACTGTTTTATTTGGAAACTCGCGGAATTCACCACGATCTGGCGCGCAATCTATTGACCTACGGCTTTGCGGAAGAGGTGATTGGCAAGATCAAGATCGACTCGATCAGGGCAGAGCTGGATGAGGCTGTCCTCAATCGGCTGAACGCGCGTTTGGAGGCATAATTGCGATTGCCGCAGACCAACGGCTAATGCATATTTATTGGGAGTTGTTACACTCAAAGAGTTAGGTTTGGTTCTGAATCCTTTTCAGCGTTTGCTGCAACCGGCACGCATGATGCTGGCTTAATGGTTTGCACTATGGCAACAATCGAACAATCAGTGTTAGCAAGAACGCAGTCCGGAGACTGGGACGTGGAGCGCATTCGCGAAGATTTTCCGGTTCTGCGCCAGGTTGTTAACGGCAAGCCGCTGGTTTATTTGGACAATGCGGCTTCATCACAGGTGCCTCAAGTTGTTATCGATCGCGGCAGCATTTATCTCGAAGACGAACATTCCAATATTCATCGCGGCGTTCACTATCTAAGCCAAAAAGCGACGACTGCATACGAAGGCGCGCGGGAAAAGGTGAAGCGATTCATCAACGCTCATGAGGCTAGGGAATGCATCCTTGTTCGCGGCGCGACCGAGGGAATTAACCTGGTGATGCAAGGCTACGGGCGCAAGTTTATTGGCCCCGGAGACGAGATCATCATTTCGGCAATGGAACACCACGCCAACATCGTTCCCTGGCAAATGCTGTGCGAAGAAAAAGGCGCGACTTTGCGCGTGATTCCTATGAATGACGCCGGCGAGCTGTTGCAGGATGAATACGATGAGCTGCTGAACGAACGAACAAAGTTTGTCGCGGTGACGCACGTCTCAAATGCGCTCGGTACCATCAATCCAATCAAACGGATGATTGATCAAGCGCATAAGTATGGCGTGCCGGTGCTCATTGACGGGGCCCAAAGCGCGCCTCATATGCTGGTAGACATGCAGGACCTCGACTGCGATTTCTATGCTTTCTCAGGTCACAAGATGTTCGCGCCCACAGGGAGCGGCGTGGTTTACGGAAAGGCCGCGCTGCTGGAAAAAATGAATCCTTTCCAGGGCGGCGGCGACATGATCAAGAGTGTTACATTTGAGAAAACGATCTATGCCGACTTACCAAATAAGTTTGAGGCGGGCACACCCGCGATCGCTTCGCAGATCGGTCTTGGGGCCGCTATTGATTATCTAAACTCGATTGATCGGAAGAAAGCCGCTGCGCACGAGCACGAATTGCTGCGTTATGCCACCGAGCGGCTGACGGCAATTGAAGGCGTGCGCATTATCGGCACGGCCCGGCAGAAGACCAGTGTGCTTTCATTCGTGATTGATGACATTCATCCGCATGACATCGGCACGATCCTCGATCAGGAGGGTATCGCGGTCCGCGCCGGCCACCACTGCGCGCAGCCGGTGATGCAGCGGTTTAATGTTCCGGCAACCGCGCGAGCGTCCTTTGCTTTCTATAACACGAAAGAAGAAGTGGACGTGCTGGCGCGAACAGTTGAAAAGGTAGTTGAAATTTTTTCGTAAACCGGGAACCGCGTAACCCTGAACCGGGAACCGACAAGCAGGAGTGGTTAGCCGGAAAGAGCTACCCGATTTGTCATAACCAGGTTACTGATAGTTCACGGTTCCCGGTTAACGGTTGCCGATTCCCGGTTCCCGGTTCACAGATTCCGATATGTCAGAACTCAGCGAGCTCTACCAGCAAGTCATTCTCGATCATAATAAAAAGCCGCGGAATTTCCGCACGCTCGAAACGGCCAACCACTCTGCCGAAGGCTACAATCCGCTCTGCGGCGATCACCTAACTGTTTATCTGAACCTGGAAAATGACGTCGTCAAAGAAATAAGCTTCGAAGGTTCCGGCTGCGCAATATCCAAAGCTGCCGCCAGCATGATGACGCAGGCTGTCAAGGGGAAGAGTAAGCAGCAGGCGCAGAAACTCTTCAGCGAGTTTCACTCGATGGTTACGGGCAACGAGGAAAGGGAAGAAGGCCAGGAACTGAACAATGAAGCGGAGGGTCTTGGTAACCTGAGGATTTTCGAAGGCGTGCGCGAGTTTCCCGTACGCGTAAAGTGTGCAACGCTCGCCTGGCATACCATGCATGCCGCGCTAAACAACCTGGGAACTACTTCCACGGAATAACCAAGTTACGCGAGAGTTCCTGAGCAAACGGTCTGCACGACCGTTTTTTATTTGTGCTGCTGAAATCGTTCAGAGCATGCAATAATATCCCCACTCCGTTTCGAGACAGGGCAATCCAATAGTGTTCATAACTTCAGTCGAGCTCCGCGAAATTCGCCTTCCCTTAGTTCACTTTTTTGAGACGAGTTTTGGCCGCACCACCGAGCGGCGCATTGTGCTTGTTCGCGTTAAGGACAAGGACGGCGCCGAAGGATGGGGCGAATGTACTGCCGGAGAGGGCCCGTTCTACTGCGAGGAATGGACTGAAACCGCCTGGACCACTCTGAATAGTTTTCTGGCGCCAATGGTTGTGGGCAGGGAATTACAGAATGCCGCGGAGTCTGCGACCCTGATGAGACCGGTGCGCGGTCATCGCATGGCCAAAGCTGCGATTGAAACTGCCTGCTGGGACCTCGAGGCTAAATGTGCCGGGCTCCCCTTGTGGAAGCATCTGGGTGGTAACCGTCCGGAGATTCCGTGCGGCGTTTCCATTGGAATTCAGGACACGCCGGCAGCCCTTATGCAAAAGATTGAAAAAGAGCTCGCAGCCGGATATCAACGGATCAAAATCAAAATTAAACCAGGGTGGGACGTGGATATTGTTGAAGCGGTCCGGCAACGCTTTCCGGCAATCGCTTTAATGGCGGACGCGAATTCGGCCTACACGCTCGCCGATGTTTCTCTATTCCAGGAGTTGGATCGCTACAATCTAATGATGATTGAGCAACCGCTGGCCCACGATGATATTTTCGATCATGGCGAGCTGCAGAAGCAGATTCAGACGCCCATCTGTCTCGATGAATCGATCCATTCAGATGAAGACGCAAAACATGCTATTGCCCTGGGAGCTTGCCGGGTTATTAATGTGAAACTGGGTCGCGTGGGCGGGCACGCGGAAGCGAAACGCGTAGAGCGCATCTGCCGCGAAAACAATATTCCTGTTTGGTGTGGCGGGATGCTCGAAGCCGGGATCGGGCGCGCACACAATATTGCCATGGCGACACTGGCGGGATTCTCCTTGCCCGGTGATGTTTCCGCTAGCGCACGCTATTGGGAAGAGGACATCATTGAACCGCCCGTTACAGTCACTTCATGGGGAACGATTGTCGCGCCAGAAAAGCCCGGGTTGGGTTTTGAAATTCATCTGCCGCGTCTTGAGGCGCTGACGGTCCGCAAAGAAGTAATCGACCAGGGGCTCGGTCTGAGATGCGCTCCCGCCGGACATTGATTCATACAAAAACGGGATTCATATAAAACAGGATCATGCAAACCAGGATTTCAACTACTCTTGCCCATCAACTTCGAGACCGTTTTCGCGAACGGCAGGCGCAGCTAGTTTCATTGACGCGCGCATTGGTGGAAGCCGAATCGCCTTCTGGCGATCCGCATGGTAGTCGCGCTGTGGTGGATCTGCTCGCGAAGGCTGCCGAGACAGCGCGGTGCGTGAACTCGATTGATTGCATCGCTGTGCCTGGTCTCGGTCAGCATCTCGTCGTCCGCGCTTTCCAGGATCGAGCGGCTGCGGGCAACATCCTGCTCGTAGGCCACACTGATACGGTACATCCGCGCGGCTCAATTGCTGATCGCCCCTGGCGGGTAGAAGGAAACCGCAGTTATGGCCCGGGGGTATTCGACATGAAGGCCAATTGTGCACTCGCGGTTGCACTGCTGCACGTCTGCGACGACTTTGAGGTTGTTCCCAGTTGTGGCGTTATTCTAGCGCTGACGTGCGACGAAGAGATTGGCAGCGCTTCGGGATGGCCGCTGCTGAGAAACATCGCGGAGGCGGAAAAAGTGCGAAACGCGCTCATACTCGAACCATCCGCACCGGGTGGCCGCGTCAAGACGGGCCGCAAGGGCACCGGTATCTTTGAGATGAAGGTCGAAGGGCGCGCGGCGCACGCGGGTCTGGAGCCGGAGAAGGGAGCCAGCGCAATCCTGGAACTCGCAAAACAGACTGAGCGTCTACACGCATTGAATAACTCCGGGAGCGGCATCAGCGTAAACGTTGGCGTGGTCCACGGGGGAACACGATCGAACGTAGTTGCCGCCGAAGCTACGGCGCAGATAGACGCGCGCTTCTCGACTGCTGCGGAAGCGAGAGTTGTCGAAGACGCTTTGCTAAACGCAAAACCATTTGATGAACGCGTGCGTGTGAGAGTAACTGGTGGTATCAATCGTCCGCCGCTCGAGAGAACCCCAGCGGTCATCGAGCTTTATGAGCTCGCGCGCAATATCGCCGGGTTGCTCGACTACGATCTCGGCGAGACCCAGGTGGGCGGAGCTTCAGACGGAAATTTTCTCGCGGAGCTGGGCATCCCAGTCTTGGATGGGCTCGGAATCGACGGGGACGGTGCACACGCGCCGCACGAGCACATCATCATCGACGATATGCCCCTTCGCGGCGCCTTGCTGGCCGGGTTGATCGCGACGCTATGAAGACTACAAATTCGTAAGATATGAAGATCGCCACCTGGAACGTCAACTCAATAATCGCGCGCCTGCCGCACGTAATCCGCTGGCTTGAGGCGGTCCAGCCAGACGTACTCTGCGTCCAGGAGACGAAGTGCACCGACGACAAGTTTCCCTTTGAAGAGTTTTCGCGAATCGGTTACTGCCCGAGTGTCTTCGGCCAACAGAGCTACAACGGAGTGGCCATCATCGCGCGTCAGGAATGCGCCGATGGGCAACGAGGAAACTACGAAGATCAGGAGGGCGCGCACGCGCGCTTGCTTGCCGCCACGGTTGACGGTGTTCGCATCGTCAACGTTTACATTCCGAATGGACAGGCTGTCGGCTCAGAGAAGTTTGAGTTCAAGCTTGACTGGATGAAACGGCTGCGCGACTTCTTCGATAGTAACTACCGCTCGGACGGGCCTGTGGTCCTTTGCGGCGACTTCAACGTGGCGCCGGAAGACCGCGATGTTCACAACCCGAGACTCTGGCAGGAACGAATCATGTGCAGTCAGGCCGAGCGTACCGCGTTAGACAGCATCAAGCGCTGGGGCTTCACGGATTCCTTCCGGCTGCATCATGAAGACGGCGGACAATTTTCCTGGTGGGATTATCGTGCGGGCGCATTTCGCCGCAACCTGGGACTCCGCATTGATCACGTTTGGATAACCAGACCCCTGGTGGCTCGAAGTGGGAATACCTGGATTGACATTGAACCGCGCACCTGGGAGCGACCGTCAGATCATGCGCCGGTAGTGGCGGAGTTTGACTAAACAGTGGTCAGGCTTTTTTTGGCGACTTCACCAGCCTTAATTGGAAGTTAGTTCCGCGGTCTTCTCGGTAATATCTTTTTGCGCCCATTCATTATCTCGGCTGGCTTCTCCTGCCTTGGTACGCTTCGCGGCTTTCATCTTCTGCACGAGATCCATGTGAGTTGAGAAATAGGAAAGGCTTTTCCCAATAATCTCCTGCACCGAGTTGAAGCCTTTGTCGACCATGAATTTTTCTAGTCCTTCTTTGAGTTCGTCCACCATCTTCACGCCGTAAAGCATAACGCCGGTGCAGATTTGCACGGTTGAAGCACCCAGCAACATAAACTCGAGCGCATCGTGAGAGTTCTCAATGCCGCCGATGCCGCTGATCGAAACGTCCTGCGGCAGGCCCAGCGCGAGCTGACTGACCATACGAAGCGCGATCGGGCGGACCGCTTGAGACGAATAGCCGCCAGGGACTGTGTGTCCTTCAACGGTCGGCATTGGTCGCAGTGTGTTGAGGTCGACGCCAATCACAGAAAGAATCGTATTGATCGCGGAGATGCCGGCCGCTCCGCCGCGCACGGCAGCGAGCGA
>DIYZ01000092.1:0-10574 GCA_002427845.1 Chloracidobacterium sp. UBA6041
GAGTAATGAGTAATGAGTAATAAGTGATCTCATCACTCATGACTCATCACTCATCACTGTAGTTTCCTATGTGTGGGATAACCGGTTGGGCCAATCTTGATTCACGCACGCCGCCTCCAGATGGCGCGCGCGAACTGCTCCACTCAATGTGTGAGCGGATGGTCCATCGCGGTCCTGATTCGGAAGGTTTAATGGTTACCAACGGCGCGGCGCTGGGAATGCGGCGTCTGGCAATCATCGACTTAGTGACCGGCGAACAACCAACCTACAACGAAGATCAGAGAGTTGCCGTTGTCCTCAATGGCGAGATCTATAACTATCGCGAACTGCGCCACGAACTCGAAAAACGGGGACACCGTTTCAGAAGCATGTCCGATACCGAAGTGTTGCCGCATCTTTACGAGGAGCATGGCGACGCGATGGTTCAGCATCTCAACGGCATGTTTGCTTTTGCGTTGTGGGATTCGCGCCGCCGCCGCCTGCTAATAGCGCGCGATCGTTTTGGTGAGAAGCCGCTTTACTGGGGTGTGTTTGATAACTCATTGCTCTTTGCTTCGGAGCCCAAGGTCCTGTTGGCCCATCCAGCCGTCAAGAGCTCGCTAAATCTGCAGGCGCTGCGCCAGTATCTTTCCTTCGATTACGTTCCCGCACCGCTTTCCATCTACGAAGGCATTAACAAACTGCCCGCGGCGCAAATCCTGACACTAGAGGACGGCAAGATCGAAACCAGTTCTTACTGGCGATTGAGCTACAAAACCAAACAACCGCCTCCGAGTGAAGCTGAAGCTGCCGACCATTTGCGCGAGTTGCTGGCGGACTCGGTGCGCTTGCGCCTGGTGTCAGACGTGCCCCTGGGGGTTTTGCTTTCCGGCGGAGTCGATTCATCGACAATTGCGGCGCTGGCGGTGCGCGCTTCATCAGAAGCCGTCAAGACGTTTTCGATTTCGTTTGCGGAGTCGTCGTTTGATGAATCGTCGTATGCCAGAGCGGTGGCGAAGTTTCTGGGAACGGACCATCACGAGGAACGCCTCAGCGCAAATCTGGCTGCGAACCTGGTTGGCGATATCGGCTCATGGATGGATGAACCGTTTAGCGATCCATCGCTTGTTCCTACTTATCTCTTATCGCGTTTTACGCGTAAGCACGTTACGGTCGCCCTCGGTGGCGATGGAGGCGACGAGCTTTTCGCCGGGTATCCCATGTACCGGGGCCACAGCCTGGCCGAAATCTATGCAAAGGTTCCGAATATTTTGCGAACGCGGTTGATAGAACCGTTAGTTCGTCTGCTTCCCGTGAAAACTAAAAATCTTTCATTCGACTATAAGGCAACGCGATTTGTGGCGGGCACGAAATACGATTCGGTTGCTCGTCACCACGTTTGGTTTGGTTCCTTTACTCCGGACGAGCAGGCAGAACTGTTGACTGCGGAAGTGCTCCGCAACAGCGACGGCGATATTTATCGCGATGCGCGCCTCATGTTGGACGACTGCGACGCGACAGATATTGTGGAGCGAATGCAGAGTCTTGATACGCGGCTTTACCTGGCTGAGGACATCCTCACTAAAGTTGATCGCGCGAGTATGGCCGTGTCGCTCGAGGTGCGCGCTCCTTTTCTCGATCCTCGAGTTGCGGAGTTTGCCGCTTCCCTGCCCGCAAACTACAAGCTGCGAGGACGGAAGACGAAATATCTTTTGAAGCGCTCGATCGAGGATTTCCTTCCTCCCTTTGTCACTCGCAGAGGTAAGAAAGGTTTTGGCGTGCCCGTCGCGGAGTGGTTAAAAGGAAAGCTACGACCGCTGGCGAGAGATCTTTTGTCTCCAGAGCGCGTACGCCGGGCGGGAGTCTTCAATCCTGCTTACGTTACAAAGCTTCAGGATGAGCACGAGCGCGGAATAGCAAATCACCGTAAGCTGCTCTGGACCTTACTGATGTTTGAGCTGTGGCACGAGAGCTTCATCGAAACGCCACGACGAATTGAAACATCATTAAGCATTAGGCAGTGAGCAGCAGCCGCAGATTTACGCGGATAAACGCTGATCAGATCAAGAGAATAAGCACAAGCTGAAGAAGGTTTTTTCAGATTCGTGTAATCCGCGTTAATCTGCGGCTATTGAGTCCAATCCATGCATGATTCCATTCTTGAGCAGGCATTCGACGATCTTTTTCAGTGGTGCCGCCGGCGCGAGTTCGCCGGTTACGATCCGTTTGACGCTCTAAATAGCCGAGTCTTTCAGGCAACTCCGCTCAGGCATTCCCGAGCGGGGCGATTAATCCTGACCCAGCTCCTCAAGCGTTCGCCTCTTAATCTTCGACCGCTCGCGTTCGTTCCCCGGCAAAAGAATGCGAAAGGCATCGCGCTATTCGCTCTCGCGGCGCTCTCAAACTATCGCCGCACAACAACAAACGATGCCGGGAAGGACGCCCGGGAGTTACTAGGTGCGTTACTGCGAATGCGGATCCAGAACTATAGTGGCGCGGCGTGGGGTTACAACTTCGATTGGCAAAGCCGCAACTTCTTTGCGCCGCAAGGCACGCCGACCATAGTGCCGACTGCGTTTGCCGCACGCGCATTAATCGAGGGATATAAAATATTCAGCGACGAGAGATACCTGCAAGCAGCGCGCAGCAGTTGTGATTTCATCCTGAGAGACCTCAAGCGAACAGTGGAGTCGGACGAAGAGGTTTGCTTTAGTTATTCACCATCCGACGAAACGAAAATTTTCAACGCTAGTTTGCTGGCTGCAGAGACGTTGGCTGGAGTAAGCGCGCTCACCGGCGAAACTGAGTTGTATGACCTTGCCGACCGCGCCGCGCGCTACGTCGTGCGAAGACAACGTGACGATGGCTCGTGGGCTTATGGTGAACAAACAAACCAATCGTGGACAGATAATTTCCACACTGCCTATGTGCTGCTCTCGCTCTCGCGAATCAGAGAATCTTGCAATCGCACCGACGACGATCTGCATCAGGCACTGCAGCGCGGATACAGCTTCTGGCGCGAACGCTTCTTTCTTGCAGACGGGTGGCCGAAATACTACCATGACACGCTTTATCCGGCTGATGCACACGCGGCCGCGTCCGCAATCGTGACGCTTGCCGAGTTGCAGCCACTGGACACCGGAGCGCTGCCACTGGCTGAACAGATTACGTTCTGGACTATTCGCAACCTGCGTGACAGCCAAGGGTTCTTTTACTATCAGCGCCGGCGCTTTTACACTGTTCGCACACGCTTCATGCGCTGGACGCAAGCCTGGATACTTTATGCGCTCGCGCGATTTTTGGAAGAGAAGGGTCGTAATGCAAACTGTTAGTTTGTGATCCCTCCGGAAGAACCAGGTGTTGCAGGACTGGGCAACCTGGCTGGGTTATTTGTTAGATTGCGGCGCAAACCAAGAGTTTGCGTTACATCAACCAGCCTTGTGTCATAGCCGCTCAAGGCAGAAACCGAAATCCAAATGCCGATTGCTTCTGATGTATCGTTGGGAAGGGACGTGCGTATTTTTCAGCCGGACCTGGTGAATCTTTACGGCTGCACGATCGCTGCGGAAACAAAGATAGGGGCATTTGTTGAAATACAGAAAAACGCAGCGGTCGGAGCGCGCTGCAAAATCTCATCGCATACATTTATCTGTGAAGGCGTGACGATTGAAGACGAAGTTTTTATCGGTCATGGTGTGATGTTTACCAACGATCGCTCTCCCAGCTCGGTCAATCCCGATGGCACGTTGCAAACTGAAGCCGACTGGACCGTGGTCAAAACGCGAGTGAAGCGACGCGCCGCCATTGGCAGTAACGCGACAATCATCGCGGGCGTGACAGTCGGCGAGCACGCGCTGGTGGGCGCTGGTGCGGTGGTCACACACGATGTTGCGGACTATGCGATCGTTGCCGGCGTGCCGGCACGCGTCGTCGGTGACGTGCGTGATCGGCGCGAAATGAATCCCGTCGCTACTACTCCGGCGGGTCTGCCCGGCCGCGAACGCCGGTCCGTTCCTGGCTCTGACAAGGATTACACATGATTCGTGTCGGTGTGATTGGCTACGGATACTGGGGGCCAAACCTGGTGCGCAATTTCATGGAAGCGCCCGGCTCTACAGTCGTGTCAGTTTGCGATTTGCGAAGTGAACGGCTGGTGCAATTAAAGGCCCGCTATCCGACGATTAAGACAGTCACCGATTGTCAAACGCTGTTTGCCGATCCGACGATCGACGCCATCGTCATTGCCACTCCGGTGTCATCGCATTTTGAATTGGCAAGGGCCGCGCTCGAAGCCGGCAAGCACGTCCTGGTAGAGAAGCCTCTGGCGGCAACCTCCGCGCAAAGCATCCAGTTGATCGAGAAGGCGGCTTGCCGCAAACGCGTGCTCATGGTGGACCACACTTTCGTTTACACGAGCGCCGTACGAAAGATCCGCGAGCTGATAACCGACAACGCTTTAGGCGATATTTATTACTACGATGCCGTGCGCGTTAATCTCGGACTCTTTCAGCACGACGTAAATGTGATTTGGGATTTGGCCATCCACGATCTGTCGATCATGGATTATGTGCTGCCGACAAAAGCTACTGCCGTTTCCGCCACTGGTATTAGCCACATTCCCGGCCAACCGGAAAACGTCGCTTACATCACACTCTTCTTCGACAACCCACAGATAGCCCACGTCCATGTCAACTGGCTCACGCCCGTAAAGGTCAGGCACACGCTTATCGGCGGCAGTGACAAGATGATCCTTTACGACGATTTAGAGCCGAGTGAGAAAGTGAAGATCTACGACAAGGGCATCACAGTTTCACAGAGTCCGGAAGCTGTCTACGAGATGCTCGTCAGTTACCGTTCCGGCGACATGTGGGCGCCTCGACTTGATGCTACTGAGGCGTTGCAAACCGAAGCGCTCCACTTTATTGATTGCATTAATAATAACAAACAGCCGGAAACTGACGGCGAGGCGGGTTTGCGGCTGGTGCGTATCGTGGAAGCGGCAGAAAAATCACTGCGCGCGCGTGGCCAACTGGTGGAGATTAACTAAACACGCTATTACAAGAACCGGGAGCGGACCGGGGTCCCCAGCCGGGCGGTCCAGCTGGGGTGGTGGTAGTGACCTTGTTCAGGCGAACAAACCAAGATGATTCCGTTTGTAGATCTTAAAAAGCAGTACGAGAGCATCAAAGACGAAATGGATGGCGCCATCAGGGACGTTGTCGAGAGTTGTCATTTTGTTTTAGGCGAGCCGGTTGAGGAGTTTGAAGCAGACTTCGCGGCTTACTGTCACTCTCGATTTGCCTTCGGAGTCAATTCCGGAACCAGCGCATTGCATCTTGCATTACTCGCGGCGGGTGTCGGCGCCGGCGACGAAGTGATAACTGTTAGCTACACCTTCGTCGCTACCGTTGCCGCTATCTGCTATACGGGAGCAACTCCTGTTTTCATCGACATCGATCCGGGTACGTGCACCCTCAACCCGGACAAAATTGCAGCCGCGATTACTCCGAAGACGAAGGTAGTCATGCCCGTGCATCTTTATGGTGGCTGCGCTGATATGGATCCGATTATCGAGATTGCGCGCCGGCACAATCTGATCGTGATCGAAGATGCTGCGCAGGCCCATGGAGCTGAATACAAGGGTCGGCGCGCCGGAAGCATGGGCGATCTGGCTTGTTTTAGTTTTTATCCCGGAAAGAATCTCGGAGCATACGGCGAAGGCGGAGCCGTCGTTACGAACAACGAGCAGTATGTCCAACTTATCAAGCAACTGCGCGATCACGGCCAAAGCGAAAAGTATTATCACGATCGCATTGGCTACAATTACCGCATGGAGGCCATCCAGGGCGCAGTCTTGCGCGTGAAGCTGCGGCATCTCGATGATTGGAACAGGGCCCGACGAAAGCATGCCGAAACCTATCGGCGGCAACTCACAAAGGTAGGACTACGCATGCTTGAGGAGCACGCGGACCGCAATTCCGTCCACCACATATTTCCGGTATTCACTGAGCAGCGCGATGAGTTACGGCAGCACCTTCGAGCGGCCAGTGTCGACACGGGCATTCACTATCCAATTCCTGTCCACTTGCAGCGCGGCTATAGTCATCTGGGATACAAGGCCGGCGATTTGCCGGAAACCGAACGTGCTTCCCGCGAAACGCTGTCGCTGCCGATGTATGCTGAGCTTCGAACCGAAGACGTAATCCGCGTTGCCGATTCAGTCCGGCAGTTCTGCGAACAGTCGGTTGAAGTTCACCCATAGTTTGAGAGTTCCGTAGCCCCATAGCCATTGTTTCAGTCCGTTATCTCTCAATGCGAATCTGGATCGACCTGGCAAACTCACCGCATGTGCCATTTTTTCGTCCGCTCGCAAATGAGTTCATTCGTCGCGATCATGAGATCCTCGTCACTGCTCGCAACTTCGCCGAAACTGTCGCCTTAGCGAGAGCTGCCGGCTTTGCTGCGGAGGTGATTGGCGGCCACGGTGGCGGGAAACTCTCGGGGAAAGCCGGTAACCTGGTCCAGCGCGCTTTCCTGCTCGCCCGTTGGGCTCGCGGCCGCGGTATCCATCTAGCGCTTAGCCATAACTCCTATTCACAAATTCTGGCTGCCCGCGCCCTCTCACTCAAAAGCGTAACGCTAATGGATTATGAACATCAGCCCGCCAACCACCTGGCGTTCCGCGTGGCTTCGCGCGTTATCGTGCCGCGCGCGTTTCCTGAGGAAGCTCTCAGCCGTTTTGGCGCTAACCCGGCCAAAGTAAAGCGTTATGACGGTACCAAGGAAGATGTGTATCTGGCGGCTTTTCAAAGTGATCCGGATTTTGAAAAGCAATTGCATGCGCTGGGCATCAGCGCGAATGAAGTGCTGGTGACGATGCGTCCTCCCGCCAGCGAAGCGCTTTATCACCGCTTCGAAAATGAGCTGTTTGATCAATTGCTCGATCGACTGTTAGCAACGTCCGACCTGAAAATCGTCTTGTTACCACGGAACGACTCCCAGCGACAGGCATACAGCGCCCGTCGAGACTCAAAACTAATCGTTCCGCCCCAACCGCTCGACGGAGCCAATCTGATAGCCAGTAGCGATCTGGTCATTAGCGCGGGCGGCACAATGAATCGTGAAGCCGCGGCCCTGGGCATACCCGCCGCATCCATTTACGCCGGCGAATGGGCTGCGATAGACCGCGAATTGGTTCGCGAAGGACGACTGCGAAAAGTATCCACTCCGGAAGACGTCCAAGATCTGCCGCTTGGGAAAAAGGGGCCGCTCACGCCACGGCGCGCGGTCCACGTCGCCGCCGAAGTGGCTGATCTAATACTCGACGAGTGAAGTTTTGCTATCCTATGCGCCGGGTGTACTTATCACTGCGTTAGTTTAGATGCGGCACTTGTGCCGCTGGTCGGGCGGGGGACAAGAGACGTCAGTATGTTTTGTGAGTAGCCACGAAGTCAGTGAGAGAAGTCGGTGAGAGTCGAGCAAATTAAAAATCCGTTAGTCGAAGCGAGCATTGTGCGTGCTCCCAGGCGCGCGCCGGACTGGGTTATCCCGGCGATCAAGACAGCGTTGGTATGCGCGGATGCATTGATCGCAGCCTCTTCCTTTGCGGCTGCTTTCTATCTTCGCGAAGGCGCTGCGATATTTCAGCCGGCCGGTGCTGACAAATTCGCGTGGAGCGGAAGGTTTGCTCCTTACGGCGCGCTGATGTTGTTTGTCGTCTTCATCCGCTTGCTGGCCTTGCGTTACTACGATCTCTATCGACTCCGCGGCGAGTTCTCTTTCTTCGACGATGGAATTCGCGTCTTCAAGTCCACGGCGATCGGTTCCTTACTGATTGTGGCCGCCGCGTTTTTATACCGGGGCGGTTTTAACTACCGCGCGTTTTCCTATGCTCGCGGCGTTTTCGTACTCGACTTTCTTATCGCGTTAACCAGTTTTTATACGATACGACTCCTGGTGCGAAGTGCGCAGACGTTTTTCCGTTTGCGCGGCATCAATCTAATTCCGACTTTGGTTGTTGGTCGCGGCCCGGAAGCGGCGTTCTGCATTAAGGAAATGAGGGCGCGGCCGTCGCTGGGATATCGCGTGATAGGCGCTGTAGAGAGTGGCGCCAGCGAATCAGATGTGCCGGCGACTTATGAAGGAGTGCCCGTTATAAGTGACCTGGCGGGACTGCCGGAAGCTATTCGCGAGTCTGGGGCGAATGAGGTGATCGTCGCCGACCCGCAGGTCAATGGGGACGCGCTCTTTGACGTGATGATGCGCTGCGGCCGTCGGCGAGGAATTGAATTTCGCATTGCGCCGAGTCTCTTTAATTGTCTACCGAGTAAGACTGAAGTTGATCAAATTGGCGCGCTGCCGATGATCCGGCTTTTTCGCGAGCCGCTCTCGGATTTCGCGCGCGGGACAAAACGGATCTCCGACATCATCATCGCTTCGTTAACTCTGGCGCTGCTCTCTCCTTTCTGGCTATTGATCGCTCTGTTGATAAAGCTGGACTCCGCGGGACCTATCTTTTACGCGCAGGAGCGTGTCGGCATGGACGGACGGATTTTTGTTGTCTACAAATTCCGCACGATGCTCGTGGACGCCGATAGCGAGATTCACCGCGAGTATCAACGGAAGTTTATCGCCGGACACGCCGAAGCCAATGTCGGCGATGCGAAGAAACCTGCGTATAAACTGCGCAACGATCCACGGATCACGCGCGTCGGACGGGTGTTGAGACGCTTGAGTCTCGACGAAGTGCCGCAATTGTTCAATGTGCTCAGAGGCGACATGAGCATCGTTGGGCCACGTCCGCCGATTCCCTACGAGGTCGAAGCTTACGAGCTGCGGCATCGCAAGCGTCTCGACATGAAGCCCGGATTGACGGGACTATGGCAGGTCTCTGGCAGAAACCGTCTGCCATTCGAAGAGATGGTGAAACTGGATCTTTTTTATATCGAAAACTGGTCGCTGCTTTTCGATCTGAAGATCGTGCTGCGGACAGTGATGGTCATGCTGCGCGGCGACGGCTACTAACAGAGTTCGCAGGTCATCACAATATATGACAACCGAGAAGAGTCAGGTAGCGAAAGTGCTCGATGGCGCGATCGTCGCCTGTCTTTTTTTGTTTGCCGCCGCTGCCCCAAACTCCATTGCCGCAACTCAAAGCGCCTGGCTAATTGGAATGGTTCTATGGCTGGTCCGGTTCGCTTTTCAACCGCGACCCCGGCTCTATCGCACGCCGGTCGACTATGTACTGCTTAGTTTCTTTATACTCACAGGCGTCTCGGCTTTCCTGTCTTACGAGCCAATGGTGTCCATCGGAAAATTGCGAGCCGCGAGTCTGTTTACAATCGTTTACTTGTTTGCGGAAAACGTGCCGTCGCTTCGAGTAGTTCGACTCCTTGCCATCACGCTCATCAGCGCTTGCATGGTTAACGTTTTTTACACCGCGGGCGAACGCTCTCTCGGCCGCGCCGTAAAGGTGTCTGGCGTTTCGCAGAACAGTCCCCTCTACAAGGCCGGCATTCGTGATGGCGATACACTGCAGGAAGTGGACGGACAGAAGTTGCGCGATCCGCAGGAGGTGGTCAATGCGCTCTCAAAGCCGGACAAGCATCCTGCGGCTATCCTCATCTACCGCCATGAATTACAACCCGTTTTCAAAGTTCCGCGAGGCAGCCTGCTGCCGGGCAGCGGTCCGCTTGAACAATTAGGCATTGGGAGTTGGTCGCGCGGGCGCGATTGGCGAGCCACCGGTTTCTATGGTCAGTTTGTCACCTACGCAGAAGTTCTTCAGTTAATTCTCGCTCTGACACTGGGAATTCTTGTGAGCTTGCCAAACAAGCGAAGCTGGGCAGGCGCGTTATTGCTTGTTGCGTTGGCCGGCTTCGCGGGTGCGTTGCTACTCACTGTCACGCGCGCGTCGTGGGCAGGCTGGGCAGTATCCACCGCGGTCATTTTGCTTCTGAGCGTTCGCCGCCGCACGCTGATCATTGCCGGAGCGCTGGCGATACCGCTGATATTCGCGGGTCTGTTAATCCTGCAACAAAAACGAAACGTCGCCTTCATCGATCAAGCGGATAACTCAACGACCTGGCGCGAAACGGTTTGGCACGAAGGATTCAACTTACTTGTCAGCAAGCCGCGCCACTTGCTGATTGGGATTGGCATGGACTCGATAAAAGCCCACTGGCGCGAGTGGGGAATGTTTGATCACGGTCGCCTACCGTGGGGCCACATGCACTCAAACTTGTTACAGATTGCGCTCGAGCGTGGCGTGCCGGCATTAATCCTGTGGCTGGTATTGCTGTTCATTTACGCGCGCACGCTCTGGCGGCGCCTGCGAAGTGGCGCGACTATGCCCTGGCTGGAGCGCGGAATTTTGTTGGGAGCATTCGGCGGATTGGCGGGGTTCTTGACTTCCGGTTTGGTTCATTACAACTGGGGAGATTCGGAAGTTGTGATGGTCTTGTACATGATTATGGGGCTGGCATTTGCCATCGACCGAGAGCTTGAGGATAGCGGTATGTCGCTGAAGTCTACTCCTTAACTTTCCTGGGACGACCTTGATTGGGATTGCTCGAAGGTTTGTGTCATCGCTTGCC
>DIYZ01000092.1:10879-40502 GCA_002427845.1 Chloracidobacterium sp. UBA6041
AACGCCGGGAATTTACTTGATCGAAGAATGGAAGTCTTTTACCGTATACCGGAATTTATTCCCGCACCCGTGGAATGATTCCAACTGACGGGAAAGTAACCTTAAGGTAAGCAGATTATTCTCCCTAATTCGACCTGCAGTTAATCCCAGGGTCCCTGAAGACAAAACTTAGGCAGTACGGTCCCGCCGATTCTCAAAAACCCGGGATCGAAATCTCGGTAGGATTTATCAAGCCTCCAGTCCCAACTAGCCCAAGATGAATTAAATGATGCCCAGTCCTCCAGCCAAACGCTCGCTCCGGAGCTTTGCTCGTCGCTCAACGGCCTTGCATATGCTATCGGGGCGGGACTTTCGTCTGCTTTGGATGGGTCAAAGCGTATCGATTCTTGGCGACCAATTCTATCTCGTAGCACTACCCTGGCTGGTTCTTTACTTGACTGGCTCCGCCTTAGCGCTCGGAACCGTGCTATTGACGGCAACCTTGACGCGGGTGGCCTTTCAACTGGTGGGCGGAGCCTCGAGCGATATGGTCTCGCCGCGCAAAATGATGATCGCCTCAAGCGTGGGTCGCGCCGTAGTGTGTGCAATTCTCAGCGCTCTGGTCCTAACAAATCGGATTGGTCTGCGGCACCTCTTTATTATCGTCGCGGTCTTCGGAATGGCGGATGCTTTTTTCGCGCCGGCGCTCAAAGCGTTTATTCCGGCGGTTGTCGAGAAAGAGAATTTGGTCGCCGGAAATTCTTTGTTAAATGGCAGTTCGTTGCTAGCCATGTTTATCGGGCCCTCGCTGGCCGGCTTGCTGATCGCCATCGTGGGAACCGGCGGCGCGTTCGCTATTGATACCGTAAGTTTTGTTTTTGTAACCGGGTGTTTGTTGCTGATGAGCAGTCAGCCTCGCTCAGGTTCAGAATCAGAACAGCTACCAGGAACAAGCCGCGGCAGAACACAACTGTTTGCTTCCATTATGGAAGGACTGCGGTACACCTGGTATGAGCCAACGCTTCGCGGCCTACTCATTATTACGGCAGCGGTCGAGTTTGCCTTTGCCGGGCCCTTTACAGTCGGGCTCGCATCCCTGGCCAACGTAAAATTTGCGGGGGGAGCGGCGGCTTTTGGAGCGATGCTGTCTGCCATGGGTGGCGGTTTATTGGTAGGAACGTTAATCGTTGGCGCAACCCACGCAAGGTTCAGTTTCGGGAAGACGATCCTTTGGTCAACGACGGCGCTTGGTTTCGGACTAACACTGCTTGGCCTGGTACCAAACGTAATTTGGGCGTGCGTGTTGATGGCTCTGATAGGAATGATAGCCGGTTATACTCAGGTGCTCACGGCAACCTGGCTACAAACAAAATCTGATCCGCAAATGCGCGGGAGGGTGATGAGCGTCGTGATGCTGGGTGCATATGGCTTAACACCCCTTTCATACGTGCTCACCGGTGCTCTAATCCAGGTCAGTATTTCCTTCATGTTTCTAGTGACGGGCAGTTTGTTGTTGATAGCACTTGCCCTTTGCGCTTTCGGATCTTCAGGACGAGCATTAGTCCTTAGTAGTCAAGCTGAATAACCCCGATCACGCGCTTTTCGCCGCGAGGCCCATTAGACCGAGTGAGGTCAGAAGGTTCCGGTTCGCATCTTCAATAAAAGGTTCGCCGTTGACACGCAGATCTTACCAGCTTAATCTGCGCTTGTTTTCCACCGATCTCCTGCTTGAGTATTATCCATTCGTTTCCGACCTGCTTAACTCTGTTAAAGCGTACGCTCTGATTAATGCTCGGGCACGACAGCAAAACGATTGTTTGCTTGAGGGAATGATCGAGAGTGAGGTCGCCGGCAGTTCAGTTATGTGTGTCCCACAGACCTCTGGACCTCTGGATACCAGTTAACCACCTGTTACCGCGGTATACACCGACCTGAATTCGTCGAAGAAGGCAGTTTTTATCTGGGCTGCACGCAAAACACCCAGCGTCCAGCGGCTCTACAGTGCTCGGTTGTATATCTGGTAAGCATTTTTGTTTTTATCGCCGGTTAGCGATCGACGGGGACACCGTTCTTGCAAACATCTGTGGTAAAAGCACTTGCAACTTCATGCGAGGAAAATGATTCTCTGGCACATCGGTTGATAAGACTAAAAGCGAATCAGTTATTTGCAACGGTCAGCTCGATGGTAACCAGCTTCTTAGCATGGTCCGCAACCGGGAAGACCTCAACAACAAACGCTCGGTTTCCAGGAGAAACAAAATGACAAACTCAACAAACACTCTTCGCGGCATTATGTTGTCAGACTACACGACGCTTCGCGGCATCATGCTCAGCGACTAATTGGAGGCATTTTCCCAGAGTCTTCTTCCTCCGATGAGAGACAAGAATTCGGCCTTTGAAGGAGAAACTGGCGAAATGATTTTGTTAACGGTCGCTTGACGGGTAACCGCCACGGCCCCTAACTCGAGACGACTAATACAACAACCCTTCAACTTCCAGGAGAAAAAAATGAACACGATGGTTACCGCAAATGCGAATGCAGAGAACAAGACAGAAGAGCAGAACAAAGCTTCCTTGGTCATCAACGTTGAAGTTTCGAATGACGATGTAGCAAATCGGCTTTGCCGAGGCATCATGCTCTCCGACTATTGCAAGGGCATCATGCTCTCCGACTAACAAGGTCTTGTCCCCACAATGCCGGAAAGCACTTGGGGATCGTCGCGTTCACTCGGGGAAGGCACCGCGGTTGCGGCGCTTTCCCCACATTTTTTGCGGACTTCCGGAACGATTCCCCATACAAGCGCGCTGGCTAGCCAGAAAAGCCTAATGCCCTCAATTTCGCCTTGCCCCGCTCAATAACTTCGTCTTATTCTCTCCTTCTGATTTGAACGCCATCTCGCGGTTATCCTTACGTCAGGTGAAAATATCAATGAGCCAGTTTTTAGTCATGGCGCGATCCTACGAGGAGCGATGAGAAGCTTTTGGCAAGACATACGTTATGGCCTCAAGGTAATGCGGAAGAATCCCGGATTCATAGCCATTGCCGTTTTTGCTTTGGCCCTGGGTGTGGGAGCCAACACTGCAATCTTCAGTGTTGTGAATGCCATCCTGCTGCATCCTATTAATTACGGAAATCCAGACCAGCTCATGATGGTTTGGGAAAAGAGCGCCAAGCGAGGCTTTGGACAGATCCCCACCTCGCTTCCTAACTTCGTCGATCTGCGTACGGATAATAAGTCCTTGGAGGATTTGGGAGCTTTCGCCGACAGCAATTTCAATCTTACAGGTGGGGATCAGCCGGAACGCGTAATCGGCGTGCGAGTGACTGCATCTCTTCTTTCGCTGGTTGGTATTAAGCCTTTAAGAGGAAGACTCTTTCTTTCCGGGGAAGATCAGCCTCAAGCGACTCGCGTGCTCATACTGAGTCACCACCTTTGGCAGCGAAGCTTCGGAGCTAATCCGAATATAGTTGGGCAGAACGTGGCACTCAATGGTGACAGCTATACGGTAGTTGGCATAATGCCGTCGGATTTCAAATTCCCACCCTCTTTTTCCGCCACCGTTGCCTCTTCGCAATACGCAATGCCTAATGCTGATCTATGGGTGCCGCTGACCACCGATGCGGTGCCGACGGCGCGTGATATTCGTACGCTTTTTATGATTGGCCGGCTCAAGCCTGGAGTTACACCGGCAGCCGCCCAGTCCGAGATGAATGTAATCGCAAGTCGCCTGCAAAAAGAATATCCGGCGACAGATGCGGACATGCAAGTCGATGTTATTCCCCTCCGGCAACAGATTACCGGTGACATCCACTTGGCATTGATCGTGCTTTTTGGCGCAGTCGGCTGCGTGTTATTAATTGCCTGCGCTAACGTCGCCAATCTACTGTTAGCTAAGGCCTCAGGTCGCCAAAAAGAAGTGGCTATTCGCACAGCCCTGGGCGCCACCCGTCGACGAATCATTCGACAATTGTTGACAGAAGGAATGCTGTTGGGTCTTGCGGGGGGAGTGTTGGGGTCGTTACTCGCTATAGTGGTTCTGCGCCAGTTAGTGATTTTCAGCCCTGCGAATGTTTCGATCCCCGACAATATTGGGATCGATTGGCAGGTGCTCGCGTTCACGTTGCTCCTGTCGCTGTTTACCTCTTTCATTTTTGGTTTGGCTCCCGCACTGCAAGCGTCCAAGTTGGATCTGAATGAAACGCTGAAAGAGGGCGGGCGAGGGAATTCCGGAGGCTCTAAACAGAATCGCCTGCGCAGCTTGCTGGTCATCACGGAAGTTGCCCTGGCGCTTGTGTTGCTGATTGCGTCAGGTTTGATGATAAAGAGTTTCCTGCGCTTGCAGAATGTTAACCCCGGCTTCAATCCTGAGAATTTGATTACGCTCGAGATCCAGTTGCCGCAAAACAAGTACTCCGATAAGAACCGGCAGGCGGTCTTTCAACAGCAACTGGTCCAACGCATTGCCCAAGTTCCCGGCGTGCAATCAGCGGGGACTGTTGACAACCTTCCGTTCAGCGGCAACGAGTCCAACGTCGGCTTAACAATTGAAGGGCAGCCACCTCTTAATGCGGCCGAAAGACCTCGCGCTTTCCTCCGCAATGTCAGCCCAAACTACTTTGAGTCGATGGGTATACCCCTGCGTAAAGGCCGGACCTTTGCCGACACTGACAACGGGAATGCGCCCGGCGCAGCGATTGTCAATGAAACCGCCGCGCGACGACTCTGGCCCAACGAAGAGCCTCTCGGAAAACGTTTCAAGCGTGGCAAGGCTGATTCCCAATATCCCTGGGTCACAGTAGTGGGCGTCGTCGGCGCGGTGAGTCACACGTCGCTCGAGGTGGCATCGCAACCCGAGGTGTATTTGCCGTTCCAGCAAAATCCGGAATTGAACCTTACCCTGGTCGCCAGGACGAGGTCTGATCCCAAAGCTTTCGCCGGTGCGGTGCGTCGGGAGGTTTCAGCGCTCGATAAGGACTTGCCGGTCTCCAATATCAAGTTTATGGATGAAATCATCGGCAAGTCGGTGGCGCAGCCGCGCGTCTATGCCTTGCTGCTCGGAATTTTTGCGGGCCTGGCGCTTATTCTCGCCTCGATTGGGATCTATGGGGTGATGTCTTATTCCGTTACCCAGCGCACTCATGAGATCGGTATACGCATGGCGCTCGGCGCACGACCAAGAGATGTTCTGAAACTGATCATCAAGCAAGGAATGGTTTTAGGTATCGCAGGGATCATCATTGGACTTATTGTTTCATTTGCCCTGACCCGCGTTTTGGCCAGCCAACTCTATGGCGTAAGCTCGACTGACCCGGGGACTTTTGCAGCGATTTCGCTACTGCTCATGTTTGTCGCGGTGATTGCTTGCTATATTCCCGCTTTGCGGGCGACGAAGGTAGATCCGATGATTGCTGTGCGTTACGAATAACGTTCTGATGCGGAGTAGAGAGCACGCGTAAGGTTTCGTTCCGGATTGGCACTGTCGTCAGTCTGAAGTTAAGTCATGGATATTAAGCGCCCCGCAAAATCCAAACTCAAGAAGCGCATCCGCACCGTAGTCTTCATTGTCATCGGCCTGGCGGCCATTGTGGGAATCACATTTGGGCTCACCAGGCTGAAACCCGCCGCACCCACCCTCGATCGTTCCACGGCCGTGATTGACACGGTTAAGCGAGGGCAAATGGTGCGCGAGGTTCGTGGCATCGGCACATTGGTGCCGCAGGCGATTCGGCTGGTCCCTGCGCCCGCTGATGGTCGAGTGGAAAAGATTCCGGTTCAGGCGGGAGTGGTAGTTGGCTACGACACGGTGATCGTCGAGCTTTCGAATCCGCAGATGGAGCAGGAGGCGATGGACGCGGAGTTTCAGGTGAAAGCAGTCCAGGCTGACGAGGAGAGTTTACGCACGCGACTGGAGAGCGAGTCCATGACCCAGCAGGCGACGATTGCTACCATCACCGCCGAATACAGCCAGGCGAGGTTGCAGCTTGATACGGATGAGGTGTTGGGGAAACAGGGACTGGTCCCCGACCTATTGCTGAAGATCTCAAGAATGCACGTGCAGGATCTGGGGAACCGGCTGAAGGTAGAGCAGCAGCGGCTGACGATCAGCGGGAAATCAACGAAGGCACAGATCAACGCACAGGAGTCCCGTCTCCAGCAGTTGCGCGCGCTTGCCAGGTTAAGAAGAGATCAGGTTAATGCTTTAAAGGTGCGTGCCGGAACGAGTGGTGTTTTGCAGGAGATATCGGTACAGGTTGGCCAGCAGGTGACCCCAGGATTCAATATCGCCCGCGTTGCAGATCCCGCTTCACTGAAAGCGGAATTGAAGATAGCCGAGACGCAAATCAAAGACGTGAAACTGGGTCAGGCGGTGGCCGTAGACACGCGCAACGGAATCATTAAGGGCGAAGTGTTGCGCATAGATCCGGCAGCGCGGGAAGGGACGTTCATAGTAGATGTGGCATTGACGGGACCGCTGCCGGCGAGCGCGCGACCTGATTTGAGCGTTGACGGAACGATTGAGCTTGAGCGTCTTAATAACGTTTTATACGTTGGCCGCCCGGCATTTGGACAGGGACAACCGACCGTTAGCCTTTTCCGTTTGGATCCGGATGGTAAGGGGGCGGTTCGCACTCAGGTGACCCTGGGCCGTAGTTCGGTAACTACTGTTGAAGTAATCGACGGCTTGCAAGAGGGCGATCAAGTGATCTTGTCTGACACGTCGGCGATGGATAGCCCACATATCCGCGTTCGTTGAGAAATCAGCAAACTTCAGTTTGCTTATGCCAGGTTCGATATTGATGAGTTGTTAGCGACAGACTGGGACAAAGAAGGAGCCTATGATGAGTTCGCCACGCCCCCTTATTCACCTCTCGGGTGTGAAGAAGGTTTTCTATACCGACGAAGTCGAGACGCACGCGCTTTCAGGAATACACCTGGACATCAACAAAGGTGAATATGTCTCGATTGCCGGGCCGTCCGGTTGCGGTAAATCAACTCTCTTATCCATTTTGGGTTTGCTTGATACGCCGAGCGACGGCGAGTATGTTCTGAACGAAACGGCGGTTGAAAATCTTTCGCTGTCGGACCGAGCACGCATTCGCAATCGCGAAGTTGGTTTCATCTTCCAGAGTTTCAATCTTATCGGTGACCTCACCGTTTATGAGAACGTTGAATTGCCACTCACGTACCGCGGATTGAGTTCGAGCGATAGGAAACGACGCGTGACCGACGCGCTCGAGCGCGTGGGAATGGCACATCGCGCCGGGCACTTCCCCAGCCAGCTTTCGGGTGGTCAACAACAGCGGGTCGCCGTGGCGCGCGCAGTTAGCGGGCAACCAAGCATCTTGCTCGCGGATGAGCCCACTGGCAATCTAGACTCAAGCAACGGTGAAGCTGTGATCGAACTATTGCGCGAGCTGCATCGCGGTGGGGCCACGATTTGCATGGTGACACACGACCCGCGTTACGCTCAACAGGCCGACCGCATCGTGCACCTTTTTGACGGTCTCATCGTTGAAGAGGAAGCTGGAAGCAACCGGCGGGAAATCAAAGAGGCGAAGCGAGAAGTTAAAGAAACTAACGCCGGAGGCGTTGGCTGATGGCTCCCCTTAAGCGCTGGCGCTGAGTTGGTAACGCTCGAGCTTGAGATAAAGCCCGCGTCGGGTGAGTCCGAGCTCGCGGGCAGCGCGCGAAATGTTTCCGCCGTGCTTCCGCAGGGCATCCGCAATCATGCGCCGCTCGACGTCGGCGAGGGCGTCAGCGAGCGTAACGTTTTGCAAGGCAGTCGTTGGCATTGAACTGAGGGTCGAGACCGGCGAAGTTGGAGTAGTCGGCGCCGATGTTCGCTTAAGCTCCGGAGACAAATGATCCGGAGTGATGACCGTGGCGTCTTCGGCGCGCGCGACGACGCGCTGGATTTCATTGCAGAGCTGACGAACGTTGCCCGGCCAATCGCTAACCATCAAGAGGTCAACAGCCGGCGGCGTGATCTGGAGATCCTTTCGGCCAAACTTTGCGGAGTAGTGATTGATGTAATAATTGACGATCGTGGGAATTTCGGATCGGCGCTCGCGTAAAGGCGGCACGCGCAAGCGAATCACGTTGAGGCGATAATACAGATCCTCGCGAAAGCGGCTTTGGGCCACCATCTCTTCAAGATCTGTGTTGGTGGCGGCAATGATGCGAACATCCACTTTGATGGGACGCTGTTCACCCAGCGGTTGAATCTCGCCTTCCTGCAAAAATCGCAACAGCTTGGGCTGAAGATCGAGAGGTAGATCCCCGATCTCGTCAAGGAAAAGTGTCCCGCCGGCGGCAGTGCGAATTACACCGGCGGAGTCGGTGACCGCACCGGTGAAGGCTCCGCGACGGTAGCCGAAGAGATAACCTTCGGAGAGTTCCTTGGGCACGGCCGTGCAGTTAAACGGAACAAATACTTTTGAACGACGCGAGGAAAGAGCATGTATCGCGCGCGCCACCAATTCTTTGCCTGTTCCCGATTCCCCCGTCACCAGGACCGTCACATCCGAAGACCTGATTTTGTGAACTTCTTCCACGAGCTTGGTCATCGCCGGACTTGAATGGATGAAGCCGGGCATCAGACTGGTACCGGCAAGTTCCGCAGGTTGTTGCACTCGCGATCCTTTTTGCGAGCCGGCCCTCAGGGCGCAAACATCCATGCCTAGTTCCGCGACGCGAATAAGCGGCTCCAGTGAAAGACCACCAGGAAGCATCGCGCGACTGCGCGGTGAAATATACAGAGTGGCCGGTAGAGCGTGTGACGAGCGTAACTGCAAAACAGCCGCATCATTCTTCTTTGCGTATGCGGCCTGCGCTTCATCGTCGATCAACTGATCAAGCTGTTCGGCAATCTTCGCGCTTTCAGCCGGCGTGCAACCATGTGCAATAACCACCCGCCGTCGATTGTGTTCGCCAGGCTCTGTAATAACTACCGACTTCGCGTTTGTTTCCTGTCGCATGATGGCGGCGAGCTCGCGCAACAAAAGTTCCCGGGAGGTAACGGCTTCCGCAAGGCGGAGCGTGAGTAATTGAGGTAATGCTGTCTGCTCCTCGCTTCTCGCCGGCGCCGTGCGATCGAGGTTGGCAAGTGCGGCTTCGGTACGGGTTTGATCAAGCTTTGCCCCGAGCTGGCGAAAAGCGTTTACGGCGCGCGAAAGATGTTCCATCGCCCGACTGGGCTGGCCGGATGCGTAGGCACGTCCCAGTTCGGCGTGAGCGCGAGCCGAGCGGTAGCGATCGCCAAGCATGTCGAAAATGGAGACGCTGCTTCCGAAATGTTGGGCGGCCGCGGAGAAGTCGGACTGCAACATAGCCATGATGCCCATCAGTCTTTGCGATTCTCCCGCAAAGCCCAGGTCGGTTGCAGAATCGGTAGTTTCCTCCCCCAGCTTTTCAAGCTGCGCGGAATATTTCTCATTATCGCCGTCGCGGAGAAAAGCTTCCGCCAGGATCAAGCGCGAATCACAAGTGGCCTGCCGATCACCAATGCCTTCGGCGAGCGTCAGCGCTTCTTCACCGTGCTCTAACGCCCTGGCATGATCTTCCATGGCCAGGTAACAACGCGCCAACGTTCTCAGTGCCTGGCAGGCATACCACTTATTGCCATCCTCGGTTGCCAGTGCCACGGCGCGCAGCAGGTAGTCCTTGGCCTCGTCAAGTTCGCCTCGCAACATCAGCAACTCGCCGAGTGAGTCCAGAATCATCGGCACCTTTTCGGCCCGCTCGTCAGCTTCCGAGGCGAGGGACAGGGCGCGCTGTAGGGCCTCCTGAGCTCTGCCCCACTGCCCGATCAAAATCAAGTTGATGCCCAGGTTGTTGTAGCCATCTGCCGCGCTAGCTTTATTGTCCGTGCGTTCGTAGTAAGCGATCGCTTTTTCAAGATAGCGAATGCCCTCCTGCGGGCGCTTGAGGAACCAACACACACCGGCCATGTTGGCGTAAATCTTGCCGAGTATGTAACTAGCCGGATGATCTCCGATTAGCTTCAGCGCTTGCTGAAGATTTTCGAGGGCGCCCTCATGGTCGCCTTCCTGTACCTGTGCTAACGCAATCCCAAAATATGCATGCGCCAGGCCGCGCCACTCGCCGGCCTGGCGGAAACTTTCCAACGCACGCTGGGCGTAATCGAGAGCAATCGGATATTCACTAATGCTGCGATAGACGCGCGCCAGCGCCGCATAGATTGGACCGAGATTCTGTTCAGTCTCAGATTCGGAAAACTCACGCAAGGTGCCTTTTAGAATTGAAATCGCTTTCGGATGATCGCCGTTGTAGTTGTAAACGAGACCGATCTGCACCTTGAGCGATTGAACGGCTTCCTGATCGAGTTTCGCCCTCGATTCAGGAGACTCATACATCGCTACCGCGGCGAGCGATTCGCGATACTGTCCCTGCATCTCGAGCGCCGTTGATAAAGCACAACGTGCCAGAGCGAGTATTGAAGGATTGTTGTGCGCGGCGGAGATGAATAACGAGAGCCGAGATTTGGCTTCCGCAGACAAACCTTGATCGAGCAATGAGCGAACTTCGTCGAGTTCTTCTAATAGATTCTGATTGGAAGGGTTGCGCGAGCGTGAGCGCAGGCGCACGCGGGCGTCGGCGAGATCGACCACACCTTTAGCGCTTGAGGATTCTTCGGGCGCCGGGCTACCGGCCCCGGAACCCGCGTTCTTAGCCATGTAATCCTTTAAAAACGGTCAATTGACTACGCTTTTCATACCGCACTTTGATTGCGGCGAGCGGAGGGTTTGGTGCGGCGGCGAATGTCCCACGGGCCGCGCATAATATTAAGCATCAAAACAGCCTAGAATTTAACACATGCAACAAAAGGCGTCCACCATGCTTTTTTTTCAATTTGGCTTGGGAAAAATCAGGATCGCGTCGCTAACTGGACGCTCTCCGGTTGCGTCGGAAGGTTTGTTTACAACCTTGTCATTGAGCACCATGGTAGTTGAGCCGCCGCCGTCGAGATTCATTGCTTCAACGGCACCAAGCTCAAGCAGTAGATCCGCAAGCACATTCAGCGGCATGCCAATACTTTCGCCAGGCTGACGTCCATCTACAGTGAGCAGCAGAAGCTTTCCTGATGCCAGCTTCGCAATCGCTGTTCTCGGGTGGCCATCGGTAGCAAATGCCGGAGTGATTTTTTCCTGAAGGTTAGTTATAGCTATCTTGCCGTTTCTAATGAGCTGCGGACCCGCGCCAAGGATACTGTAGGCGCGTCGCCATTTTTGGTCGTCACCGGGTTCGATGGAATTGAGGTGCCAGGAAAAACTTATTGTTGCTCCCTTAGGCACGTTGTCTTTCACCCATTCGCGAGATTTCCCGACAGCGGAAATGACGTAGCCATCGGCAGGAATTTCGCTGCTGCCTTTCAAATCGCCAACCGAAACAACTCTGCCTCTTCGCACCACCACTTCAATTCCTTCCGGACTAGTTAAAGTGGTGCGATGAAACTCAGGAGTGAAAACGATCACCTCGTCAGGCGAAACAGGTCGATTCAAACCCTGCACCGTGCGCATGCGCGATCCAACTGAGATTTTGCTGGAGAATTTTAGATGACCAAAAATCACTTCAGTGGTTGTGCCGGCATTTATCAATCCAAATTCCGCCCGATCGTTATGAGGCTCACTGATCAACTTTCCGTTGAGCAGCAGTAACCCGACGCATTCGCCGCGATAGGTGCCGTTGACTCGGAAGTATCCTCCGTTAGTTGCCGCCGTCGCGTGATACCTCGACGCCATCGAGCTGACCGTCTCAAGTCCCACGCCTTCATCCAGGGCGTGCACAATCTTCAAACGTGCGCGCTTCAAATCGATTCGCAGAACGTTTATGAACCAGGGTCCCGTCCGATCGTCCTTCGACGCATGGCCGCTGGTGATTTGTCCATATTCAATTCCCGGCGCGACGTCCTGAAATCTTAGGGATTCCGTGTAACCCTTGTTGTTCGGCGTTTCACGCTGGGCGACCGTCGAAGGTGACTGCCAGACAACCAGCGTCGACAGCAGGGTCAAAAGTAGCAGCAGGTGGGGGTAGCCTGCCGGAGATTTACATCTTTTCGGTCGTGGAGCAGTCTTCAAGTTTGGTCTCAATTCGATCATTTTCTAAACTCCGGGCAGAACACGATGGCTTGGGGGTGTTTATAAGCAACGCCCAGAGGCAACTGTATCAACAGAATAAGGGAAAGGCGTCTCAAGTGGTTACCTTGACACCCTTTTGGGCTGACCGCTATCATCTCCGTTTCCGTCGCTGGCTGGAAACTTCGCTTAGTGCACTATGTTTGAGTCCTTATCGGACAAGCTAAAAAGGACACTCAAGAATCTGCGCGGCGAAGGCGTGCTGACGAAGGAGCACGTTGACGCGGCGTTACGCGAGATTCGTCTCGCCCTGCTCGAAGCCGACGTAAATTATAAAGTCGCGAAAGACTTTATCGTCTCTGTCAAGGAGAAGGCGGAGGGGCAGCAGGTTTGGCAGGAGCTTAAGCCTTCAGAGCAAGTCGTCAAGATAGTTTATGACGAGCTGGTCGAGTTACTGGGAGGTCAGTCCTCCCGGCTGGTCTTTACGAAGCAAACTCCGAACGTGGTCATGATTGTCGGACTGCAAGGTTCCGGCAAGACGACCTCCACGGGCAAGATTGCGCGCTGGCTTGCAGCAAATCAGGACCGCAAGCCACTACTGCTTTCGGTGGACGTTTACCGGCCGGCGGCTCGCGAGCAATTAAGAGTAATCGCCCGGGCGACTGGGCAACAGATCTTTGAACAGACGGAAACGAACGATCCGCTGACGCTGGTGCGCGAAGCTTTCAAGCACGCGCAACAGACGGGCTTTGACACGCTGCTTATTGATACTGCCGGACGATTGCACATCGACGAAGAGTTGATGAATGAGCTGGTCCGGATCAAAAGCGAAACGCATCCCGTCGAGATCTTGTTTGTTGCTGACGCGATGACTGGCCAGGACGCCGTTCGCTCAGCGGAAGAGTTTCATCGCCGCATCGGCATCACCGGAGTGATACTGACGAAGATGGATGGCGACGCTCGAGGAGGAGCCGCTCTATCCATCAAGCAGGTTACTGGGCAGCCGGTGAAGTTCGTCGGGGTCGGCGAGAAATATGACGCGCTCGAGCCGTTTTATCCGGACCGGGTAGCCCAACGAATCCTTGGAATGGGCGACGTCTTGTCGCTTATCGAAGAGGTTCAGTCGAAAGTCGATCAATCTGAAGCTGAGGAACAACTCAAGAAGCTTCAGAAAAACGAATTTACCCTCGATGACTTTCGCTCGCAGCTGCGCCAGGTTAAGAAGCTTGGTTCTTTCTCAAAGATTATGAAGCTTCTTCCCGATCAGCTTCTCGGCGGCATTGGAATGCCGCAGATGGATGATGAACAAACGAAGCTGATGGAGAAAGAGCTGAAGCGCACGGAATCGATCATCGACTCCATGACGCGCGAAGAGCGGACAGACCATAAGCTTCTGAATGCCAATCGGCGGCGAAGAATTGCCCGCGGCTCAGGAACAACCGTCGCCGAAGTAAACAAGCTCATCAAGCAATATACCGAGATGCGCCAGATGATGAGGCAGCTCTCAAGCTCGGGTTTGTTTGGGGGCAGTGGTCTCAAGGGGAAGATGATGAGGCGGATGGCTGGTATGCCGGATATGGCCGGATTCGGCGGCGACGGCGACGAAATGCCATCGATGCCGTCTCTGCCGGCGCTGGCGGGGCACTCCAGAAAAAAGCTTAAGAAGAAACGAAAAAAGAAAAGAAGATAACCTAAAGCAGTGATGAGTGATGAGTGATGAGTGAAAGAACGCAGATTCACTCAAGAATGTTTATGAAGATGGTTAGCGATCACCGGAGGTAACGATTTGTTAGCAATTAAATTGATGCGCACTGGCGCGAAGAAGAGACCTTCCTATCGAATTATTGTGAAGGAGAAACAATCAAAGCGCGATGGCGCCTATCTCGAAAACCTGGGCACCTACAATCCGACGCGGGAGCCTGCAGAGATCAAGTTGGACATGGATCGCGTTCGTTATTGGATGGAAAAGGGCGCCAAGCCGACCGAGACCGTGAGCCAACTAATCAAAGTGCGGGGCAAACAACAGGCAACGGCTCCGGCTGAAGTCTAAGCTGCTGCTGCGGGGACATAACATGAGAGATGCCGTCGAGATGGTTGTTAAGTCGTTGGTTGACGATGTTGAGGCCGTCGACGTGCGCGAAGTTAATCAGCAAGGCGCAACTCTTATTGAAGTCCGAGTGGCCCCGGGTGATATGGGAAAAGTGATAGGCCGACAGGGACGCACCATACGCGCCTTGCGTTCGTTGGCTTACGCTGCGAGTCTAAAGAACAAGCATCGCTTTATTCTCGAAATAGTCGAATGAATTCGCCAGGCGACGAAAACGCAGAGGCTTTGATTATCGTTGCTCGCGCAGTTAGAACGAGAGGCCTCAAGGGCGAGATAGTAGCCGACCTTTTAACGGATTTTCCTGAGCGATTCGAGGACATCTCGGAGTTATCTGGAGTCAGAGTCGGCGGAGAACGCAAGCTACTCGAGCTAGAGAATTATTGGTTTCAAAATGATCGTGTGGTATTGAAGTTTTCAGGTTACGACACGGTCGAAGCGGCGCAGACGCTGGTAGGTTACGAATTTGGGTTGCCGCACTCGGAACGTGTTCAGCTTGCAGAAGACGAGTTTTATGACTGGGAACTCGAAGGGTGTTCAGTCGAGGTTAAGGACGGCCCAGCCATTGGCAACGTTCGCGAAGTAATGAGAACGGGCGGCGTTGAGTTGCTTGTGGTTGAAGATGAAGCGCGACGCGAACATTTAATACCGCTGGCCCAGGCGATTGTTGTTGAAGTTGACGTCCCGCGGAAGAAGATATTGATCGATCCGCCAGAGGGTCTTTTGGATTTGTAGTTTTTTCTTTGAAATTTCACTGTGCTGCGCTGCGATATCATTACTATCTTTCCGGAGTTTTTTCGCGAAGCGTTTGACTACGGGATTATCCGTAGGGCGCGCGCGGCCGGTCTGGTTGAAACAGAAGCGCACGACCTGCGTCAGTGGACGAGCGACAAGCATCATGTGGTTGATGACCGGCCGTTCGGCGGTGGCGAGGGTATGGTTCTCAAGGCGGAGCCGATATTTGCCGGTGTTCGCGAGCTGACGGGTTGCAGCAATCGTGAAGCTTATTCGCCGCAAACGCGTGTAATTCTTTTGTCCCCGCAAGGCCGAGTTTTTACGCAGGCACTTGCGGAAGATCTTTCAAGAAACGCGTCGCATATTGTTTGGATTTGCGGACGCTATGAGGGCGTTGACGAACGCGTTAGCGAAGCGCTGGTGACGGACGAAATCTCAATTGGAGATTACGTGCTGTCGGGAGGTGAACCGGCGGCGGTCGTTATGATCGACGCGGTCGTGCGGTTATTACCCGGAGCCCTGGGAAACGAGAGCTCGGCAACAAACGAATCGTTTTCGCAGGACTTATTGGACCATCCGCATTACACGCGTCCAACGGAGTTTTCAGGGCTGAGTGTTCCGGACGTTTTGCTGAAGGGTAATCATGCGGAGATTGCGCGCTGGCGTCGCGCAGCAGCGTTGCGGAAAACTCAACGGAATCGCCCGGATCTTTTGAAATGAATTCTGGTTCGAGTTCAACTTGATGTGTAACCCAATGCTTGAACTCAAGGGCCGTCAGATATTCTTAATGGAGTAAAGAAATGAACCGATTAGATAGTGTTGAAGAAACCCAATTACGTAAGAATATTCCTGATTTTCAATCGGGCGATACGGTACGCGTGCACGTTCGTATTAAGGAATCTGAGACCAAGGAACGTTTGCAGGCGTTTGAAGGGGTGGTCATTGCGCGCAAGCACGGCGGGGCGAGAGAAACAATCACCGTTCGCAAGACCAGCTTTGGCGTCGGAGTTGAGAGAATATTTCCCCTTCATGCAACTATCGTCGACCATATTGATCTAGTGAAACGGGGTCGAGTGCGGCGCGCAAAACTTTATTATCTTCGTGGATTGCGTGGCAAGGCTGCACGAATTCGCGAGCGCGACACTCGCGGGCAGCAGAATGGCGAGCCGCAAGCTTCAGCGGCGGGAAAGAAATAGCCGCTCTGCGGGGCAGTTATTCTTCCTTCACCAAGCCTAATGGCGCTCTACTTTGTAGTTTCGGGAACGAGTCAATCTATTCCCGAAACCCTACTATTTATCCCCACCAGTTCTTGAATTAAAGTTCCTGCCAGACTGCCACGTTACGTTGTGCGGAGGAGCCCGGAGACTTGCATATAGCAATTGATGCCCACTCTGTTGGGACCGGACTTGGCGGGAATGAGAGCTATGCGACGCACCTCATCGAAGCGCTCGCCGAAATCGATGGTGTCAATAGCTACACACTGTATGTTACCAGGCGGGAAGCCGTAGAACGCTTTACCAACAGGTGGCCCAACTTTCAGGTTCGCGCTACGTTGCCGCATACACCTTTCATCCGCATTCCGCTCACGCTTGGTGCTGAGTTAAGGAAAAATCCAGTCGATGTCCTGCACGTACAATTCACCGCGCCGCCTCTTGCGCCCTGTCCAGTGGTAGTCAGTATTCACGATCTATCGTTTGAACATCTTCCGGAAACGTTCAAGTGGCGCAGTCGCACGCAGCTTCGTCTGACCGTGCGCCGCTCAGCTCGGCAGGCCGCGCAGGTACTAGCGCTTTCAGAGTATGCGCGCAGCGACATAATCAACACCTATGGCATCAGTCCTGACAAGGTAACGGCCATTCCGCTGGCGGCTCCGGCGCATTTTGCACCGGTCACAGATGACAGAGAGTTTCAACGCGTCAGACAAACTTACGGCATACAGTCGGACTACATTTTGTCGGTCGGTTCGATTCAGCCCCGCAAGAATTTGAATCGACTTATTGCGGCCTATTCAAGCTTGTGCCGTGCGCGACCGGAGGGTAAGCTCCCTCAAATCGTTCTAGTAGGAAAATGCGCCTGGCTATATGATGAAACACTGCGCGTCATCAAGGAATTGGGTCTTAGCAATTCGGTGGTCTTGACCGGGTACGTGCCGGAAACTGATCTGCCGGCGTTATACTCAGGAGCGCTCTGTTTTGTTTATCCCTCCTACTTCGAAGGATTTGGTTTGCCGCCACTGGAAGCAATGAAATGCGGCACGCCGGTAATTGTGGGAAACAAAACCAGCCTGCCGGAAGTCGTTGGAGAGGCGGGCGTGCTCGTGGACCCATTTGATGTAGACGACATCGCGTCTGCAATCGCGAGGGTGATCGGCGATTCAAACTTCCGATCGCAACTTCGGGCTAAAGGCCTGGAACGGTCCAGACTTTTTGATTGGCGTGAGACCGCTCGTCAGACTTTAGCTATTTACAGGAAAGCGGCCGGCGTCGATTAAATGGTATTCGATACTTCGCCAGGTTGATTCAAGTTTTATGCGCATAGCCATTCTCGGAACGCGTGGCATCCCGGCAAGCTACGGCGGATTCGAAACCTTCGCGGAACACCTTTCCACGAGGTTGGTCGCCCGCGGCCACGAAGTAACCGTATACGGCCGAGCGCACTATATCTCCCCCCGCCAATTGGAGTATCACGGCGTCCGTCTAAAAGTACTCCCAACTATCAGACATAAATATTTCGACACTGTTGTTCACGCGTTTCTCTCTGCGGTCCATGCCGTATCATTACGATTCGACGCTGCCTTGATCTGTAATGCAGCGAATGCTCCCTTTGCACCAATACTGAGATTCACCGGAACTCCGGTCGCCCTCAATGTCGATGGGCTCGAACACAAACGCAAAAAGTGGGGCTGGTTGGGCAGAGGTTATTACTTGCTTGCCGAACGCTTGTCTACAATTCTCCCGAACGTCACAGTAACTGATGCGCAGGTAATCCACGATTACTATCTGGCTCGTTACAACGCGGACTCCAGGATGATTGCTTACGGCTCGGAAGTTGAGCGCCGGCCAGATCGCGCCGCAGTGCGGCGGTGGCGAGCAGAGCCAAACCGGTATGTTCTGTATGTTTCCCGCCTTGAGCCGGAAAACAATGCGCGTTTGGTAATCGAGGCTTTCAAAAAGGTGCGCACGGCCTATCGTTTATTGATTGTTGGCGACGCACCTTACGCACATGAATACATAAACGATCTAAAGGCACGCGCGCGTGGCGACAAACGAATTGTCTTCACGGGCTTTGTATTTGGGCAAGACTACCGGGCGCTGCAACAGAACGCTTACTGTTACGTGCACGCAACCGAAGTTGGCGGAACACATCCGGCGCTGCTGGAAGCAATGGGTTACGGCAATTGTGTGTTGACTCTGGCAACTCCGGAGAACATCGAGGTCGTAGGCGATGCGGGAATACCCTATGCCGACGAGTTGGATCTGACCGAGAAGCTGCAACGCGTATTACGCGACGGATCGCTGGTGCAGAGTTATCGCAATCGTGCGCAACTTCGAGTGCAGAAGCACTACGATTGGGATCGCGTTGTCGACCAGTATGAAAGACTTTTTGCAGAGATGGTTGGCGAGCGGTATGACGTTGCTCCAGCTACAGATGCCGTTAGGGAGCAACACCAAGGGACAGACGTTCTTAAGAAATAATCGATTTAAGTAACGTAAAAAGAGAGGCGCCCCGCTAATCAATGAAGATTGGCGGGGCAAACTTTCCGGCAGGTTCGGGTAAATTCAGGCGGTGGCAAGGAACTGAGAATCGTCACTTATGGCCGATCCCGTAAACCAGGCGGTGCATTTTGCGGGCAGATAAAGCCTCGCGGTTTGAATAAGAAAAATAGAACCGCGTCCCTAACTGGCACCCTTGTCTTGGCTTAATTCCTAGTCAGAATTACCAAGTTTTCAATTGAACAAACTTACTTTCAGTGTGGGAAATTATACGGAATTTCCGTGACCTGTCAAGCACAATGTTAACCTTTTCGCAAAACTTCCGTAACATTTGGCTACGCTGCGGCTGTGAAAGCGGGCAAATTGGATTATTCACCTGAGCGGGTTTGAGATAAGCGTAAGGCTTGACGGCGAGCGGCTTCAGACACGTTACGATTCTGAGATAGATGCTTGAGGTCCTTAGTGCGAATGCGCGGAAGAGTGCTGATTATCGTGGGGATTGGCGTGCGAGGATTACGGACAAGATTGTGAATGATGGTATAGGAACGGGCCCAGGCGCGATTCAGAGCGATCAGGCGCAACACTTCATCGGCCACAGTACGCATGGCCGCGATGCTTTCCACCTCCTGTTCAGTGACCCGAGGATTATGGATGACGGCCGTTGCTACTATCCGGTTTGAATCGCGAATCAAAATGCTGCGAGCCTCGCGGTCGCCTTTCATCGCGAGCTTCATACGGTCCTTTGCATTCATAAACATAATGCGCCGAATCAAGGACACGCGCTCACCCGACACCTCTCCCATTTCGATCCGCTCATGTTCTACTACTCGCCTGAAGTTAGCAGCATGTTCTTCAGGAGTCTCCGCACTCAACTCCTCGTAACGTTCCGAAGGCAGCCAGGCGCTGTCGATATCGGCATCTGAAACTTCGATGTGCTCGGCGAGCAGCCAGGCATCTTCAATACTCAAGCCGCCGCTTAGATCGGCGCTTTCAAAAAACTCGGCTGCCGCACTTCGACCTCTTGCGCGAAGCTCTTGAGCAATCTGTTGTGCCCCTCGCTCCTTCTCAAAAAATTCCCGCTTCGTTTCGCGTACTCGACGTTCCGCTTCTGCAGAGCGCGCGGAATTTGCCAGAATCGCATCAATAATTTCCGGCGCGCGCACCAATCGCTGTTGATTAATAGCAATCAGTTCGAGCAACGAGCCGTCGGCAGTTGCCGCAGCCAGTGAGACGATGGCTTGGTCGGATGTGTTCTTGTTGAGAATTAAAGCTTCGTGAATTTGACGGGTATCTTGCGAAACCGTTGCCAGGTACTCGAGCACAGCAGCAGAAGTTTCCTCGCTCCTGGCCGCGAGTAACAGTTCCGCGGAATCCTGGGAAGCAAGCGTCTCTTTAGCAGCCTGGGCAATTTCGGAGTCATCCGAGTGACAAAGCACAACCAGCACTTCCAGCAAGTCTGACTGAGGCAACGGCAGCAGTCCGCTGGCGGCTGCGAGCCTTGCTTGATGCGGAGCGGTCCCCTCGATGATGGCCCGCACCGCGGGATTCGTTGATGTAGTAGTGGTCATTCCGAAAGCAGTCGGATAATCAGGATCCAAACGGAGTAGTGAGAGTTTACTCCAATCGATTTGAAAGCGCCTGGCTTTCAGTAAAGATGAAAGTTGTACTCAAGCTGTATGTACATGGAAACGGGCCTGTCGTCTTTGAGCGCCGGCTGAAACTTGATTTGACGCGCAGCGCGAATAGCCCTTGTTGTTAGACCATAGCCCAGGGCTTTTGCGACCACGATGTTTTTCACCTCACCGTCGGACGAACAACCG
Source organism: Chloracidobacterium sp. UBA6041 (assembly GCA_002427845.1). Lineage (GTDB taxonomy): Bacteria > Acidobacteriota > Blastocatellia > Pyrinomonadales > Pyrinomonadaceae > PSRF01. Next base: position 31,328 of record DIYZ01000092.1, read on the forward strand.
GGTAATCCGCTGATCAGAAGGGAAAGATAAAGAAGCGACGATACGAGAACTGAGGAGCCGAGGTGACGAGGGTTGTGCATCTGGCTTTTTCCTTTGGACTTTCCCCGACTCAAACACTAGCTCCATGACACTTCTTATACTTTTTGCCTGAGCCGCAAGGACAAGGCTCGTTGCGACCCACTTTAGGTTGATCGCGAACGACCGTCTTAACCTTGCCCGCTTCCTCGCCAGCAGCAGCTGCGCCCTGGTTTGGACCAGTAAAAGTCAATGGACTACGCGGCCGTCGTCGTTGACGCAGCGCCTCCGGTGGCTGCTCCTCGACTATTTGCAGGTTGAAGAGCGAGCGGATCGTCGTCGTATCGATGCGATCGAGCATCTCCTGAAACATGTCAAAGCTCTGTTTCTTATACTCAACCAGCGGATCCTTCTGCCCATAACCAACCAGACCGATGCCTTGCTTCAGGTGATCCAGCGATAGCAGGTGATCCTTCCACTGGGCATCGATGATGTTGAGCATGATGATGCGCTCGTAAGTGCGCATCGCTTCGGGGCCGATCTGTTGTTCCTTTTCGGCGTACTTGACCTTGAGCTTTTCCCAGATGGCATCCGTTACTTCCGTCGATGTGAAGTTCGGTATGTCAATACCTTCGGCATCCACGTCGAAATCGTAGATGGTCTTGATTTGAATCTTATAGTTTTCGATATCCCAATCGTCTGGTGAAACCTCTGGATTTAAGTACTGCTTGGTCAAATCCGACAGCAGGTCATAGGCAACTCCAGATGCGGGCGGATCGCCCATCAAGTATTCACGCTGATCGGGTTGTTCCATCAACTGGCGGCGCAAGCCATAAATTGTCTCGCGCTGCTTGTTCATGACGTCGTCATACTCGAGCAGGTGTTTGCGCGATTCAAAGTTTCGGCCTTCCACCGATTTCTGGGCTGACTCAATACGCTTCGAAACCATCTTTGATTCGATGGCAACACCCTTTTCCATCCCCAGCCTCTGCATGAGGGCCTTAACCTTGTCGCCGGCAAAGATGCGCATCAGGTCGTCTTCCAGCGAAAGGAAAAAGCGGGATGAACCGGGATCGCCCTGGCGTCCAGAACGCCCCCGCAGCTGATTGTCGATACGGCGCGATTCGTGGCGCTCGGTACCTAATATGTGCAGTCCGCCTATCTTTACTACTTCCTTGTGCTCTTCTTCGACGATGCGTTTCGCGCTCGCGAAAGCCTGGGACCACTGTTCATCGGTCGCTTCGTCCGGATCGATCTCTTCCTTCTTGAGAAACTCACGCGCCATGAAATCCGGATTGCCGCCGAGCAGGATGTCGGTGCCGCGTCCCGCCATGTTAGTAGCAATCGTGACCGCGCCTTTGCGCCCGGCCTGGGCGACGATTTCGGCTTCACGTTCGTGATATTTCGCGTTCAAAACGTTGTGCGGAACAGCTTCGCGCTGGAGCCTTCGCGCAATCAGTTCTGAATTTTCCACTGACACGGTGCCCACCAGTGCGGGCTGACCGCGTTCGTGGCAATCCTTTATCTCTTCAATGACCGCATCCCACTTTTCGGGCAAGGTGCGATAAATCACGTCGGAAAAATCGCTACGCACCATCGGCATGTGCGTGGGAATAACAATCACGTCGAGCTTATAAGTCGAATGAAACTCGGCTGCTTCGGTTTCCGCTGTGCCAGTCATGCCGGAAAGCTTCTCGTACAGGCGAAAATAATTTTGCAGCGTGATTGTGGCGAGCGTCTGATTCTCCTTTTCGATCTTCACGCCCTCTTTGGCCTCGACCGCCTGGTGCAAACCGTCTGACCAACGACGCCCTTTCATCAATCGTCCGGTGAAGTCATCAACGATAATTACTTCGCCATCCTGGACGACGTACTGATGGTCCAGTTTGTAGAGCGTATGAGCCTTCAGAGCCTGCTCGACGCAGTGAAGCAATTCCATGTTGGAAGGATCATAGAGATTGCCGACGCCCAATAGACGCTCCGCTTTGTCCACACCTTCTTCAGTCAGCACGGCGGTATGCTGTCTTTCGTCAACCACGTAATCGCCGGTTTTCTGACCTTCTATCTCTTCGCCTTTTTTCAACTGTGGAATGATCGCGTCGGCTTTGTAGTATTTGTCAGTCGCCTCGTCTGACGGACCGGAGATGATTAAAGGCGTGCGCGCTTCGTCAATGAGAATCGAATCCACTTCGTCAACAATTGCAAAATAATGGCCTCGTTGGACACACGTTGCGAGATCAAACTTCATGTTGTCGCGCAGGTAGTCGAAACCAAATTCGTTGTTTGTGCCGTAAGTGATGTCGGCTGCATAAGCCGCTTGCCGCTCGAAGTCGTCCATGTCGTTCTGGATACAGCCAACTTCGAGACCAAGGAAGCGGTGAATCTGGCCCATCCATTCAGCATCGCGCGAGGCGAGGTAATCATTCACGGTGATCACGTGAACACCGCCGCGGCCAGTCAGCGCGTTGAGATAGGCCGGGAGCGTGGCAACCAGCGTTTTACCTTCACCTGTTCGCATCTCAGCGATTCTGCCCTGATGCAAAACGATGCCGCCGATTAACTGCACGTCGAAGTGCCGCATGCCGGTGGTGCGCACGCTGGCCTCTCTAACGATCGCAAAAGCTTCGGGCAGAATCTCATCGAGTATTTCCCGCTCGCGCCGCTTGCGCTCTTCTGCATCCGTCACACCGGCGACGGCGCGTTGCGCCTGTTCCTTAAACTCGGCGGTACGGGCGCGCAGCTGCTCGTCAGTCAGTTTCTTTGTCGCCGACTCCAGTTCATTGATTTGCTCAACAATAGGCTGGACAGTTTTCAGATAACGCTGATTGCTGCTACCGAATACTTTAGTTAGTAATTTATCGACACCCATAATCTTCTTAATCCTGTTTCACTAAGCGCCTTCACCAGACGGGCGCGTCTAATACGCCTCTATTTTGGGCAGTTTTTGATTCTAATTGACGGTTTGGAGCGAGGCAAGCGAGGTGCTGATGGGGAATCACGAGGCCAACTGCTTCTTTATTAAATCAACTACCGCCTGCCGTGGCATTGTGAAGTTGAAGATAATCTTTTTGCCGTTTGGCGCCGCGCTTGTATTCCTTAGCAGCACCTCCTCATCTTTTCCGGCGCGCGAGTCGGCGCCAATCGACAAGGCCGCATTGAAGCCTTTCGCCAGCACGCGCGCGCTATCAACTGACGAAGCTTCCGATTCGACCGTGGCCAGGACTTCGGTTTCACCTTGCTTGATCGTGAATACAACCTTTGAGCCGGGGTTGTCTTTGTCGAGCGGCTTCAAATAAACCAAAAACCCACTGTCGTTCAGCGCCGAAACCATCCGGCCAAAGAGGTCCACGAGATTAGGATCGCCGGCCCTCTTAGTAAACTTCGCATTCTTCAATTTCCCGTTTTGATCGAGCTCCGCTTCGATAATAATCTCGAAAGGTTTGTTGAGATCCAGCTTGCCCTGATTTTTCAAATCGTTGGCATAAGCAGCGAAATCCTTCATAGCTTTCTTGTTAATCTCGTTCTCCTTAGGCAGCTCTATATTGTTTTGAGCCGCTACTTTTTCAAGCTCTGTTTGCGCGTCTTCAGGAGAGGTATTGTCACCGTTATACTTCGGAGTTGGAGTGGCGTTCGCTTTCGCAAGCGCGGCCGATGGCGATCCGCCGGCTGTTGGACTCGACGACGAGGTCACCGCAGGCGAGGGGCTGGGCGAGGGCGTCGTTACGGTTACTGAGGGAGAGACTGTTGTAGGTTGCGCTTGCGCGATGAACCGAGGAGCGGGCGCCGCAGGCGGGATCAGCGCGCCTGCCTGTGCCTCCATAGCGAAGTAGCCTTCCGGATAGTGAAACTTCTCGCTCGTCAATTCAACTAGCTGAACTTCATCCGCAATTTCTGTTCGTTGGTAGGGCTTATCGACAAAATTTGTATCGGCGATCAGAGTAGCTATATTGAAAGCATCGCGCAGACCGGGAATATAGAGAACACAAACCAACGCCAGCAGGTGGACGGCGAGCGAGCCTCCCAAGAGCTTAGACACGAGCGGCCAACGCGCTTCCCGATTAACTTCAAAATTTGCGAACAGTTCTGCCATTGTCAAACTAAAACGACCTCCAGAAAGATTATGTTCCCTGACTTAGACGCTCTCCCAGCGCTCTGCGTTGTGAATCTTTGTCACACTATTCATACGTTAGCACTTCGCGGGCGAACCACTCAAAGCTAGAATGGATTATGCGTCGTTCTCGTGACAGAACTGTTGATAAGAGACGTCGATCTCGTGACAAAAACCGATCTCAGCGGTCAGAGCATGGGCTGGAACATTCCCGACACAACTCTACGAACCCAACCGCGGCACGCCAGTTTGGGCCTCCTCAATCGCGCCAGGTGAAGCAGCTGCTTGAAGGCATTGGCACGCCGGGCGCCCAAACCTTCAAGCCCGATCCTTTTCAACTCGAAGCCCTGGCGGCGCTCGAATTCGAAGACGTACTTGTTACAGCACCAACCGGCAGCGGCAAGACCTGGATTGCGCGCGAGGAGATTCGGCGATTGCTCGATGCGGGACGTCGAGCCTGGTATACGACGCCGTTGAAAGCGCTGACCAATTCAAAGTACCAGGAATTCACCGAAGAGTTTGGTTCCGACCGTGTGGGGATACTCACCGGCGATCGCAAAGATAATTCTGACGCGCCCCTGCTGGTGGGTACGACGGAGATTTATCGGAATCAACTTTTCGATTCGCTGCGGGGCGGCAGCGACGTGAACGCGGACCTTGTGGTACTCGACGAAGCGCACTACCTCGCAGACGAAGATCGCGGACACGTCTGGGAAGAAGCGATTATTCTGACACCGCCCCGCATACGACTCCTCCTGTTATCGGCAACGATAGGAAACGCGAATGAGTTTGCCGCGTGGATCGAGGAGGTGCGCGGCGTCCGTTGCGGCGTGGTCACGCGCCCGGGGGCGCGACCCGTGCCGTTGCGCGCGGCAATGCTTCTGCCGGACAAGAGACTGTTGCCTTTGTTGACTGAAAGCGGAAAGTTGAACCCCGAACTTGCGCGAATGGGCCAACAAGCAGGCGAGGAGAGGCGAGGGCCTTCACGTGGCCACCGAAGAAGGTACTGAGCTGACGGCGCAGTGAAGAGTCAGGCTCGCCTGGCGTGACAGATAAAAGCGGCTTAGCCGCTCGATGTGCGGAAAGGCTTTGCCTTTCCGGGACCAGTCAAGTTTATTGAGGACGCTTCGCCTCCCATTCGAGGCACAGCCTCTTTCCTTTTTCTTTCGACGAACGGAAAGGCAAAGCGTTTCCGCACATCAGGCGGCAGCGCCGCGCCCATTGTTTGCGAGTGAGGAATCATGAAGCTCAGCATGCCCGAGATGCCGCCGGCCACGTTGCTGGGGGCGCTGGGCCAATACAATTTGTTGCCCGCCATCGTGTTTATGCCGACACGGCGGCGCTGCGATCAGGCGGCGACGGAAACGGCGTCTATGCGCCGCGACTCCAACGACGAGCGCCGTGAAGCACGACGCGACTTCATGCGCAGCGCCGTTGAGCAACATCCTGAAATCCGCGGCCATCGGCATTGGGACACCATCATCAGAGGAGGCGTCGCATCGCATCATGCGGGACACATCCCGGCGTGGAAACTGATCATTGAAAAGTTAATGAGTGCTGGTTTGCTTGAGGCGATCTTTGCCACAGCCACGGTCGCCGCAGGTGTAGATTTTCCCGCTCGAAGTGTTGTGCTAACAGGAGCCGATGCGCGCACCGGCAGCGGCTGGCGCCAGCTGACCGCTTCAGAACTTCAGCAAATGACCGGCCGTGCCGGCCGCCGCGGGCGGGATAATGTAGGCTTTGTCATTGCCGCGCCCGGCCTGCATCAGGACCCGCAAATGATCGCTGACCTACTGAAGGCCCCGCCTGATCCGCTTATCAGTCAGTTTCGCGCAACCTACACAACGCTACTCAATCTGCTCGATGCCTACGGCAACTTCGCGCAAGTGCGCGAGATCGCAGAAAGAAGTTTTGCCCATCGGGAAGCAGCATTGCAGATCACCAGACTTGAAAAAGCCCGCGAGGAAAGCCGGCAACGAATCGAAACGAAACTCAAAGAAGCAGGTTGCGACCTGCCGCTGAGTGTAGTTTCAGGTTTCGAGCGATTAGTCAGCACGCGATCGCGTCTGCAAGAGTTGAGACCACAAACGCGCGCTGAGGTTTTGCATCGCTGGTTAGATGAAGTGGTCCAACCCGGGCGCATTGTGGGTGTGGGACGCAGCGGCCGTCGCCTTGTCTTGATTACGGAGAAGCGGGGCGGAAACGTCAGGGGCATACGGGAAGACGGCCGCAGTGCCAGCTTTGCATTGGAGCGAATCGGAAGGGTTTATGCGCCTCTTTATCGCTTAAACGATGAGTTCATTGAGCAAGCATTTGCAGATGTGCGCAAGCGCGGCCAAGAGCTCTTGATTCCCGAGCCTCGCTTGCGCGATGCGCATGCGGAAGAAGCGGACGCGGTCGGCATCCTCGACAACAACATTGAGTCAATTCTCCCGCCGCAGCTCCACCCTGAAGAAAAACTCAGATGTACGGAGACGCTTTGGAGTCTGTTGGATGACGCCGATGAATGGCGACGCACTCTCCGGCGAATCGAACAACGGCGCGACGAGGTTTGGGAACCTTTCCACCAACGCGCGCGCGTGCTGGCCACATTCGGCTATCTCGACTTTGAAGCCGAGAAGATCACTGAACGTGGACGATGGCTCGCAGATCTCCACATCGACCGGCCTTTGCTGGTTGGCGAAGCGCTCGAGAGCGGCCTGTTCAATGCGCTCGATTTCCATCGGATGGCTGGAGTGATGGCGGCGCTCACTGCCGACGAAGACCGCGATTACGGCGAGCTTGAGTTAGCGGACGCTTTGGTTCAGGCGCTCGCGCGATTTGAGGATACTGGTTTCAAGGTGGCGACCGAAGAATGGAGATTTGGCGTGGAACCAGCGCCCGAGTTGAACTTCTCGGCCGCGGCCGCCGCCGCTCGTTGGGCCAACGGCGCAGAGTGGTCCACACTGGTTTATGAAACTCGCGCGGAAGAAGGCGATCTTTTTCGCATGCTATCGCGCACCGGCGAAGCATTGCTGCAAATTGCCGGCTTGCGCAAAGCGCATCCGGAAGCAGCGCGCGTTGCAGCAGTCGCCGGAGATGCAGTTCGGCGCGAACCCGTGCGGTAGTACGGCCATGTAGGACAGGCATTCCTGCCCGTCGCCGAAACCCGCTATACACTTGTTCACACTTGAGAAGGATTGGATTGCAATGGCGCTGATTACAGCCAACGAGTTGAAACGCAAACTACTGATCACTGTTGACGGTCAGCCTTACGTAGTGCTTGAAGTTTTCTTTGCTTCACCGACAGCCCGCGGCGCGGCGACGATGGTGCGCACGCGGTTGCGTCATCTGTTGACAGGCGCCGTCCTGGAAAAGAGTTTTCGTGCAAACGAGAAATTTGAGGAGCCGGATATTGAGTTGGCCCCTGCGTCCTTTCTTTATAGCAACTCACACGGTTTTCATTTCATGGACGAGAAGAGTTACGAGCAGTTTACTTTCACGACCGAAGCGATCGACGCAGATCGTGGTTATCTAAAAGAGGGCGTGTCGTTACAGGTTTTGAAATATAACGGCGCTCCGGTTTCGCTGCAACTGCCCCAGTACATTGAGCTCGCCGTCACTTCTACAGAACTGGGCCTGCGCGGCGACACGGCTGCCGGCGGCGCGACGAAGCAGGCAACACTGGAAACCGGCCTCACTGTGCGCGTGCCACTCTTCATAAAGGAAGGCGAACTCGTGCGCGTGAACACACAAACCGGCGAAGTAGCAGGACGCGCTTGATTGCCTGGTCTCGGCCTCGACGTTGCAGTCGTTCTATTAGTTGCCAACGGTGTCTTCAGATCCTCAACCACCTTAATGACCGCCTGGGGCTGACGCCCTCAATTACCTTTCAAGGTGAACGATCCGGCGTACGCTTGGCAACCCTACCCATGGCCCGTTTAAGTACATCATATTGAAGCACTTAAGGGACAAACAATTGTCCTCAAAAAGCAACTATCGTAACCAACTCTCCATCTTACTCACGGTCTCGATTTCAAGTGCTGTACGTTCTTTGAAAATCGGTTCCACCATGCGCAGCCCGAAGCTTTAACTTTAACCCTGATGGTCCTGGACCATCGCCACATGGAGAATCAATAATGAAGGTTTCCCCAAGGTACGCCCCACGTGTGTTCAGATGTCGGTCGCTTAAGTCACCATTTGCCATTATTTTGCTTTTTCTTCTGACGAATTTCACTGGACTCTTTTTCGGTCCCGTATTCGCACCCGTTGTTAGCGCCACGACACAACTTGAGGAAACGATACCCGCTGATATCCCTCTGTCCGGCGACTGTAATCTCGACTTGATTATCTTTCGCGCGGGCGAGCGGGAGGGTGTAGACCCACGTTTCATTCACGCCGTTATTAAGCAGGAATCCAAATACGATCCACACGCTGTGTCACACGTCGGCGCACGCGGGCTTATGCAGATGATGCCGGCAACAGCTAAAAGATTTGGTCTGAAAGATCCGGACGATGCGGCTGCGAACGTCGAAGCGGGAACAAAATATTTGAAGTGGTTATTAAAGAGGTTTGAAGGCGACGTCTCACTGGCACTTGCGGGCTACAATGCCGGAGAAGGATCAGTGGATAGGTACAAAGGCGTGCCGCCTTATAGCGAGACGCAAAACTACGTTAAGAAGATCGTTTCGAACTACGGAAAGACTTATCACCCGGTTTTATCGCCAGACGACGCTAAAGTTGCATTCCATCTCAGGAGTGAGAACGAGGGCAGCTCGAGCGGCCTTTAAGTAGACTTTTTCGAATCAACCTGATTTATGCGCGCCGGTCTTGATCTAATTGGTCACGGCCGGCGCGCTGTTTGTTTTTGATGGTTGCAATACGTGTGGAGAAAGGGCTCCACCGTGGCGCTGTGGCGCGGCGTCAGCAAATGGGCGCTGACCGGAAGGGTGGACGCTCTGCGCAGAAGGCGGCGAACGGCCAATCCCAGTCCCACCGAAAAACGTGAGCAATAAACGCAGAAAGTTTTCCTGTGCAAAACGGGAAAGCCGCGAACCAAGCCGGTCTGATTGC
>DIYZ01000098.1 GCA_002427845.1 Chloracidobacterium sp. UBA6041
CGAATAGTGCGCCCGATCAATTTTATCAACACGAAAAATGCGAGGTCCGCGGCGCGAATGAGGAACCTCTGCTTCGGTGGATAGGAAGAGAGATCGGCAAACTTGTAAGCGCGCGCGATCGTTTCCTCCGGGGGACGCGCACCTTTGAATTCTTGTTCAGCGGAAGCTTGCATCAGAGTTTCAATTGAGAATCGCGAGAAGTATAGCTGAGTAAGTTGACCGTGGGCAGTGGGCGGTGAGCAGGAAGCAGGAGGCAGAGAACAGAAGGCGCAGTGAGTAGTTGTGCGGTCGGCAGTGAGCGGCTCGGCCGCACTCCGTGCGGAAAGGCTTAGCCTTTCCGAGGATGTTCCCGTTGGTTCCGAGGCTACGCCTTAAACCGCACGAGGCGCAGCCTAAATTAAAGAAGTCCCACACGGTAAGGCGAAGCCTTACCGGACGGAGTGCGGCAAAGCCGTCCACCGTCTACCGCCCACTACCTTCTGACCACTGCTCACTGCCGACTGCCCACTGATCACGGCCCACTACCCACTGCTCACTGATACACGTCCGCTTCACCCGGCGGTCTTGTCTTCCAGCGCTTATGAATCCAGAGCCATTGGTCCGGGTAGAGACGGACCATACGCTCAACCGCAGCTGCAAACCGAGCCGTGTTCACCTCGATGTCCTTGTTGTGATCGCCGGTCCGCACCAACTCAACTGGCGGATCACCATGGAAGAAGTAGCGCTTCCGTTTTTTATCCCATACTGCGCAGGTAGGAATCACGACCGCGTCAGTCTTAAGCGCGAGAGTGGCGATACCGGCAGTTGTACATGCAAGTTTTCCAAAGAAAGGAACGAAAACCCCTTCGCGCGTCTGCGTGTTGAGATCGGATAGGATGCCGAGTGTGCCACCTTCGCGCAACACTCGCAGCGACTGACGCGCGGCGCTCTGTTTATCTATTGCGCGATTGCCATATTTTGTTCTGACGCGCTCGATCATTTCTTCTATGCGCGGATTGTCGAGCGGGCGCACAAGGAAGCTAAGCGGATATTCAAGCGCCGACCAACCAAAACTGTGCAACTCCCACGCTCCCAGATGTCCCGTCAAAAAAATCACTCCGCGCTTGTTCTTTTCTGCTTCGCGGAGGTGGGCCAAACCGACTTCGTCATACTCGATGAGCTGGCGCAGTTTTTCCGGAGTTGCGCGTGGTAGTTGACTAAATTCGCCCAACAGCCGGCCCAGACTTTCAAAGCAGCCGCGCAGCAATCGCCGGCGATCGGCCACCGTCATATCAGGAAAAGCGATCTCCAGATTGCGCTCACCGGTTCGCCGCAGATGTCCGGGCAAGAGATAACCCAGACGGCCAATGGTTACGCCAACTCCAATCGCCACAGGTCGAGGCAAAATGCCCATGCCGAAAAGAATTGTCCGCGCCACCGCATATTCAAGCGCAATCTGAAGTTTGCCGTGTTTGGCCATCGGTAGGACAGGAGGCGTAGTGTAACACGACAGAAAGTGGGAAGTGGGGAGTGATGAGTGATGAGTGATGAGTGATGAGTAAGAGACGGGAGACCGAGGACGGATGACCGTTGACCGGCGACCGCTGAGGGTGTAGGCATCGGCCTGACGCTCGAGACGTCGGCCTGACGGTCATCGGTCCTCGGTCTCCCGTCTCTTACTCATTAGTCATCACTCCCCCACTCGTCACTTAATGCTTCCCAGTGCTATATTCCCGAACGTAACGGCCCGAAATGTCGTACAGTGCTTTTGGAAGCAGTTGGTGGGGGCGCTTCCATCTCTCCTCAGACTAATACGACGACCCCAGCAGGCCAGCAACCCGGCCAGGGGATCCCGATAGCGGCAGATTGGAGTGGGATGCAGAAACGTAGAATTCTCATCGTCGACAATAACGATGATCGGCGTGTCATACTCGAAAGAGCCCTTGGTGGCCTGGGCCATGAAGCCGTCGTTACGGGCGATCGAGATGAGGCCCTCAACCGCGATGACCTGGATCAGTTTGATCTGATCATCAGCGATCTCACCGAGGAAGGCGAAACGAACCCTGCGCCAAACGGCGAGCCAATCGGTGAAATGCACCGGCACCACCTGCTGACTCCGATCGTCGTAAACAGCGGGGAGCCCGTAATCGTCAAAGCTTTCAAGATGGTCGCGGCAAATTACCTGCGGCTTCCTTATAACCGGGACGAACTTCGCGAGATAGTCGAACAAACGCTTTCTTACAAGTTGCGTTATGTGGACGATCCGAGCGTACTTTCCCACACGCGCGAGAAAATTGAATTTGAGCTGCCGAGCGACCTCACATTAATGAACGGTGTGCTCCAATACCTGCTCGAGCGGGTCGCCAAACTAGGCTTGATTGCTCCGGAAAGATCCAATCTTTTCATTGCGCTTGATGAAGCATTTGTAAATGCGGTCAAGCATGGGAACAAGAACGATCCCGCAAAGCTGATACGCGTCGGTGCGGAGCTGTCTCCCAAGGAAGCTTGCTTTACCGTCGAGGATGAAGGCGAAGGATTCGACGTCGAGACCATACCCGACCCGAGAGATCCGGCCAATCTGTTCAAATCTTCGGGCCGCGGCGTCCTGCTCATGTACAACATCATGGACGAAGTTGAGTACAATGCGCAGGGTAATCGCGTAAAGATGGTAAAGAGACCGGAACCTGCGGTCGAAAATCAACTCGTTGAACCAGGCACACCCAACGACAAACACGCCGGTAGCTGAAAAAGTTTTCAGACGCCACGCATCCGTGGTGGCGACGCCTCCTGCCCTTTCATCACTTTCATTCTGGCATCCATGGCTTTGGTGGTCTGTTCCGGCGCTGGCCGCGCTGGCACTGGTGCTCTTCTTTGTCGATCCTTTTATTGGTGATTGGGATGGCCTGGACTACACAATGCTGTCGCTGGCTGGTTATCCGTCCTCAATGGCTCTGGGCCGTAACCTTTTCATCTTTGGGAATCATGGTCTGTATGAGTTGGCCCACGCGCTCTTCAATGTTCAACCGGAAAACGCCTATCTCCTTTTTAAGTATGCGGTCGTGGTCCAGGCCCCGCTCGCCGTGATTGCTTGCTGGGTTTTGGCGCGTGACATCACCGGCTCCATTCATTCGGCCACTCTGGCCGCGTTATTCATAGCCTTCTCGCCCGTTTTTGTGCTTTACGGCGGACAGGTAATGACAGACGTGCCATCACTGCTACTGCTGTCAGTTGCACTGATAATTCACTATCGCGGACTGCGGCGAGAGAGCGTTTGGATGGTCATGGCGGGCGCGGCACTATTGGGTCTGGGCGTCAATCTTCGGGAGACGGTTGGTTTTTATCTGCCCTGGCTGGTCTGCGCTCCTTTTGTCTGCGGTTGGCAGCGAGGCCGTCGTCAGGTTCTTATCGTTGCCGGCTCATGTTGCCTGTTCTTTCTACTCGCGTTTGGCTGGTTCGGATTTTGGTTCATCACAGACGAACATTATCGCTGGATTTGGTTCGGATGGCGGGAATCAATGCGACAGGAAACGGCGCGGCATCCAGTCACGCTCCATAATGTATGGCCCTACCTGACATATTTCTTTGTTAGCGCGCCGCTCGTTTTTGCCGCGCTTCCATTTGCGATAAGAAATGAGTGGCGCGAGAGGAGACTCTCTCCGCTGTTGTTCCTGGCTGCGTCAGGATTGTTTGCTGACCTGCTGCTCTTTCTCAACTACAGCACGGCTGTTAACTGGCGTTATTTTCTCACCGGCCTGCCCGCGATTGCGCCCCTGGCCGCAAACTTTTTGATTCACACTTTCAACCGGCGCTTCAACAGCGTCCGAGTTGCTTTTGCTTCGTGTGTTATGGTCGTCGTGATCCTCGCGGTGATTTTCAGCTTGCTCATCCGACCCGCCAGCAAACTATTTATTGAAAGAAGAGCAATGAGCCGGGTGTACCGGAACCAGCTCGCAAAACTTCCGCGCGACGCCGTCATGATTTCCGGCTCGCAAACAATCGCCGTCACTTATTGGAAAGCGATCGGCGCCGGCTCCTGGGAAACGATTGGCACAGGCGGCGGTTGGCCTGGTGACAACCTGGTTCCACTGATTGAGAACTACCTGAACGAAGGAAAGCGCGTTTTTATCGACACGGATAGTCGCTGGTGGTTACCCTGCGGCTGGCAACGCGACGAGATCCCGGCGATTGTTGGTTTGCAGCAGCGTTTCAGTTTTCGCCGTGTAACGGATACGATTTACGAAATACGACCACGCGGCGATAAGAGCGCGCCTGACTCCCCAAACCTGGAAAAACTACTTCCGGAGAACAGGCCGGAAGACACAAAGAAGTGCCCTCCGATTCAGGCTTGAAGCCGGTCGTTTAGAGTACAACCTTTAGGTTGCTGATGCGCTTAGGCAGCAAGCTGAAGCTGGGACTCTAAACAAAATCACTTATGCCTTACGAATTCTTCCTGGCTCTTCGTCACTTGCGTTCGCGTCAAAAACGACGGCTCGCGCGGGTGACCGCATTTATCGCAATCATTGGGATTGCGGTGGGAGTTGCAGCGTTAATTGTGGCGCTGTCTCTGGCAAACGGTTTCCGCGACGAAATGCGCGACAAAATCCTAAGCGGCACGGCGCACCTGACCGTCATGCGCAGCGATGGCCAGCCAATGCCCGAGTACGAAGTCGTCGCGAACCGCATCACGAGAGTGGATGGCGTGGTCGCAGCAAGCGGCACAACGTACGACGGCGCGGTCCTGACTGGCCCAAAGGGCTCGGCGTATGCAGTGCTGCGCGGCATCGATGGCACTTCGCCACAAGCAGCCAGCGATATTAACCGCTCGCTGGTGGCGGGCTCCGCTGCGAGGCTTATTGAAAACAGCGAAAACCAGAGCGACTTGCCCTACGTTGTTCTGGGGGCTGAGCTGGCGACGCGAACAGGGCTCCAGGTTGATGATGCTGCGGAGGTAATTCCCGCGAACGCAGCTTTTTCAGCGGCCAATGCCGGTCGTCGTCATGTTCGGATAGCGGGAATCTTTCGCTCGGGACTTTTCGAATACGACTCAACCTGGGTCTATCTTCCCCTGCACACCGCGGCTGCATTTTCAGGAAACAGTCACGCAGCTTCTGTGATCAGCGTGCAAGTGCGAAACATCTACGACGTTAATCAGACAGCGGCAAGAGTAAGGGAGTTACTTGGATCTTCCTACGCAACCGTTGATTGGCAGGAAGCGAATCGTCCGTTGTTTACCGCACTGGCGCTGGAACGCCGTATTGGTGTCGTCGTTATCGCGCTCATCATTCTTATTGCAGCCCTCAACATCACAACCACTCTGATCCTGGTGGTGATGGAACGACGGCGCGATATTGCCGTCCTCAATGCGATGGGCGCGACGGGCAGAAGTATCATGACTATCTTTGTTATGGAGGGCGCGATCATCGGCGCGCTGGGAGCGTTTGCCGGCGTTGCGCTTGGTGCGTTGGCCACCTTGATTGCGAATAGATATCGACTGGTCAGTCTGCCGGCCGATGTCTACTCGATTAGTAACGTGCCATTGAATCTGCACTTGCACAGCGTGCTCATCGCCGCACTGGTTGCCTTTGCTCTGAGCATCATCGCGACGCTTTATCCCGCGCACGCGGCCGCGAGTATTCGCCCTGCGGAAATGCTTCGTGACGCTCAATAAGTCCAATGTCCAAGGTCCAAAGTCCAACGTCCAATGTGCAACAGCACGCTTCACGCGATGAAGCTTCAGATTCCCAAGCTCACGCTGGCACAGCGGACGTTAGACATTGGACATTGGACGCGGGACTAACAGTTACCGATCTTCGCAAAAGTTTTTTATCTGCGAGCGGGGAGCGGATTGAAGTACTGCGCGGTGCTTCATTTTCTGCAAGCGCCGGCGAGACACTAGCAATCATGGGAGCTTCGGGTGCAGGCAAATCAACGCTGCTTCATTTGTTGGGTGGACTCGAAGCTGCTGATCACGGAAGTATTCTGGCGGGCAAGTTTGCAGTCGATCGAGCAACTCCTTCCGCGCTGGCGCACTTTCGCAACCAAAGCGTAGGTTTCGTTTTTCAGTTTCATCACCTGCTGCCGGATCTCACCACACTGGAAAATGTTGGGTTGCCGTTAATGATTACTCGGGCGACTTTTGGCGACGCGATGCGCCGGGCGGCGCGTATGCTTGAAGAGGTTCATCTCGGTGATCGCGTTTCACAGCTTGTGGCACATCTTTCCGGCGGGGAACAACAGCGAGTGGCCGTTTGCCGGGCGTTGATAACGCGCCCGGCGCTCGTTTTAGCAGACGAGCCTACTGGCAACCTCGAGGCGGCGATGGGCGACGAAATCGGGCGTTCTCTTATGTCTTACGCCCGAGATAACGGGGCTCTAGTCATTATCGCCACACACAATCGCGCCCTGGCGGCGCTCTGCGATCGCGTCCTCGTTTTGAGGGCGGGACGGCTTACTGAAGAGTGACCATGTTTTAGTTTGTACGGTTTGAAATAACCGGCGGGTTGAGAGTTTTAGTATGAGGAAACCATACAAGCCTTTTGGCACTCTCATTGATGGGTTATAATGCCGCCGGTTGCCGGGCGGCGATTGTTTCGCCCGGCATGGTAATCATAAGGGCCTGTTTTACGATAAAAACGAATGTTCGAACGCTACACTGAAAAAGCGCGCCGCGTTATTTTCTTCGCTCGCTACGAAGCGTCACAGTTTGGCGCTCCGGCAATCGAACCGGAACATCTGCTGCTCGGACTAATGCGCGAGGACAAAACCCTCACCGGGCGCTTCTTCCCGCGCGCTCAAGTTTCAATCGAGTCGATTCGTAAGGAAATTGAGGGTCGCACACTACTGCGCGAGAAGATCTCCACATCAGTGGAACTACCGCTGGCTCCGGAGACGAAGCGCGTTCTGGCCTATGCCCACGAAGAAAGCGATCGCCTCCAGCATCGTCATATTGGCACTGAACACCTCCTGCTGGGTCTGCTGCGCGAAGATCGATCGATGGCTGCTGAGATTCTTTACGAGCGCGGCCTGCGTCTGAATGCTGTGCGTGATGAGATTGCGCGCCAATCGGGAGCGGAAGCACGCGGCTCGCAGAAGAAAGACACGCCGCACCTGGTGGAGTTTTCTCGCGATCTGACTGACGACGCTTCAAACGACAAACTCGATCCGCTAATCGGGCGTGAAGCTGAGATTGAGAGACTGGTTCAAATACTTTGCCGCCGGACCAAGAATAATCCGGTCTTGATAGGCGAACCCGGCGTCGGCAAGACCGCGATCGTTGAAGGGCTGGCGCAGCGCATCGTTCGTGGCGATGTTCCTTCGTTTCTCGAAAACAAACGCATTCTTTCGCTTGATCTCTCATTGATAGTTGCCGGCACCAAATACCGTGGCCAGTTTGAAGAGCGGCTCAAACAGATAATGCGCGAGCTGGTGGAGAATCCGCAGTACATAATTTTTATTGATGAGCTGCATACGCTCGTTGGCGCCGGTTCGGCGGAAGGGTCGCTGGATGCGGCAAACATTTTGAAACCTGCTCTCTCTCGGGGTGAGCTGCAATGCATTGGCGCCACGACGCCCGCCGAGTTTCGCAAATCCATTGCGAAGGATCGCTCGCTGGAGCGACGCTTCCAGGCGGTGAAGGTGCCGCCTCCTTCGGAGGAGGAAACAGTTGCGATACTCGAGGGTGTGCGCGAGCGTTATGAAAGTTTTCACCAGGTACACTACACCGATGACGCGCTGGACGCCGCCGTTTACCAGTCTCATCGTTATATTCCCGACCGATTCCTGCCCGATAAAGCAATAGACGTGATTGACGAGGCGGGAGCGCGCGTGAAGCTTCGCGTTCGCCGTGAACAGGGAAACATTTCCGATTGGAGTCAGATAAACGATTGGTCACAGGAGTCGGGCAGTGCAAGCGTTCGCGACAGCGGCGAAGATGAACTCGTCTCGGCAACAGTTACGCGCGATGACGTGGAAGAAGTAATTGCGCGCTGGACGGGTATTCCCGTGACCTCGCTGAAAGAGGAAGAGACTCAAAAGCTATTGCGGATCGAAGTGGAGCTTCATGAGCGGGTCGTGTCGCAACGCCCGGCAATCTCCGCGCTCGCCCGCGCCATTCGTCGCTCGCGCGCAGGTTTGAAGAATCCGCTGCGGCCGGTTGGTTCGTTCCTTTTTCTGGGCCCGACGGGAGTAGGGAAAACTGAGGTTGCGCGTTCTTTGGCGCAGGTTCTGTTTGGCAGCGAACGTTCCATGATTCGTTTCGACATGTCCGAGTTTATGGAGAAACATTCAGTGTCGAAGCTGATTGGATCGCCTCCGGGTTACGTTGGCCACGAAGAGGGTGGCCAGTTAACGGAACGCATCAAACGCGCACCCTATTCGGTTTTGCTGTTTGATGAAATCGAAAAAGCGCACCCCGACATTTTCAATGTTCTGCTTCAGGTTTTTGAAGATGGCACTCTCACTGACGCGCTTGGAAATGCGGTAGATTTCAAAAACGCGATCATCATCATGACTTCAAACATCGGCGCCCGCTTCATTCAGAAGAAGGGCACTATGGGCTTCCAGGGAACTACGGATGCAACGCGAGAGAAGATGGAAGAGATGGTGATGTCAGCCGTGCGCCAAACCTTCAATCCCGAGTTTATTAACCGACTCGACGAAATCATAATCTTTGACGAATTGTTTAATCATGAGTTGATCGAGGTAATTCAGCTTCAGGTCGGACAGATTAACAAGACGATGGCAAGGCATGGATTTGAAGTCAGGCTGACTGAAGAAGCGAAGAAGTGGATTGTGGAAAAGACCTGTGCCGATCGCTCCTATGGAGCCCGGCCGCTGCGCCGCGCGCTGCAGAAGTACGTTGAAGATCCTCTTTCGGAAGCACTGATCCAGGGACATCTCGGCGATGCTTCCTTGATCGAAGTGTTTCTTGATGGAGTTGACCTCAACTATCGGCCGATCGGCATAGAAGCACCCGATGATGCTATTCTAATTCATTAAGCGTTCTTAGTTTTGCCGTCTGGAATCAACCGCAGGCAGAGGGAAAAGGGCGATGGCTGCATTCGGGCGATGAGCCCATAAGCCCGTTTTCCTTTTGCCTTTTTACTTTTGCGATACTGGTTCGGTATAATGCGCGACTTTGCTAGACAAGGTTTGGCAGGCTTTGGCAACGAGACTGTCGCCATTCGGAATCCAAGCGTTCCACAGTCCCGAAACTGTTTGGCACACGAGCCATTTACGTTGGTTTTGCCTTTATTTTTCGAAAAATTAAATTTATCGCCCATTATTAAGCTCCCCGAAGTATCTGAGATCCGGTAAGAACCTCTGAGGGAAAAGGCGCCTATGCATTCATATCGCGGGTTTTTGCTCATATTTGTGAGCGGAATGATCCTGCTGGCTTCCATGCTCTCCGCACCGCGACTTGTTAATGCGCAGCAGGGTCAACGCCTGGTCGAGTCAGTCGACATCACGGGCAACCGGCGTCTTAGAAAAGACGATATCCTCTACTACGTCCAGACCCGCCCCGGTGATCCCTTCAACGAACAGCAGGTTCAGCGCGACTTGCAGGCAATTCTCGCACTCGGCTTTTTCGATAAGACCAAGACGCGCGTTCTCACTGAGGACGGCGCGCGCGGAGGTATAAACGTCATATTCGAAGTCACAGAGCTGCCAATCATTCGGGATTTGCAGTTTGAAGGACTGAAGAGCGTTCCCGAATCCGACGTGCTCAAGGCTTTTCGCGAAAAACGAGTCGGTGTCTCGAAGGAAAGCATCTACGATCCGGTCAAGGCCCGCAATGCGATCCGTGTGCTCAAGGAATTGCTTGCCTCGCACGGGCATCCAAACGCGACAATAGAGGAAAGGCGTGACGAAGTTTCGGCTACGTCAACGGCGTTGACCTTCGTTATTAATGAAGGAGAGCGCGTGCGCGTGGTTGAGATTCAATTCGAGGGCAACACAGTCTTCAGTGACGGAAAACTTCGCAGCGCGATGAAGTATGTCAAAGAGGCCGGCTTGATTACCCGCTTTAAAGGTCTGGACATACTCGATCGCGAAAAGTTGGAATTCGATCTGCGACACGTAGACAACTATATGCGCTCGAAGGGTTACCTTCAGGCACGACATGGTGAGCCGAGAGTTGAAAGCGTCGGCCCCAGGCGGACTGGCTTTCCGATCCTGCCGCTGCCTTTTCTTTCTTCGGTTGATGAAGGTCTCCGTGTCACAGTCCCGATTGTAGAAGGCAGGATCTATCGCATTGGCGAGATGAAGATCGAGGGCAACTCGATTTTTCCGGAAGAGGCCATTCGCGGATACATCGGGCTAAACAAGGGTGACGTTGCAAACGGAGAAAAGATCGGCAAGGCGTTGTTTGAGAATTTAAAAAAAGTTTACGGCGGGCAGGGATTCATTGAGTACACCGCCGAGCCGACGCCGACATTCAAAGATAATCCGCAAAAACCCGATGAGGGCATAGTTGATTTTGTAATCACCATCGAAGAAGGGAAGCAGTTTTCCCTGCGCCGTCTCGAGTTCGTCGGCAATACGTTTACGCGCGATAACGTCCTGCGCCGTGAAGTGTTGCTAAACGAAGGAGACATCTATAACCAAACGGCGTGGGAGTTTTCGATAATCAGGCTCAATCAGCTCGGCTATTTCGATCCTATCGACAAAGAGAAGGATGCTGATTTCAAAACAAACGAAGAAGAAGCAACGGTTGATATCAATCTTAAAGTCAGCGAACGCGGGCGCCAGCAGATTTCCTTTAACGGCGGTCTGTCCGGAATTGGCGGCTCCTTCTTTGGTCTCGAGTATTCCACGAATAACTTGTTGGGTCGTGGCGAAATACTTTCGCTGAATCTCTCTGCCGGTAATCGCCAACAATATTTGCAGTTTTCGTTTACCGAACCCTACATCCGGAACCGTCCGATTACTGCCGGTTTCTCATTGTTTGGTTATACGCAGAAATTCTTCGGTGAAGGCACTTTTCTTTCGCAGAATGTCGCAGCGCAGCAGGGGCTTTCCGGATCCCAAATCGACGCCCTTAACGTAGGTGAAGAGAATCTTTTCACACGCACTTCCTACGGCGGATCTCTTTTTGCCAGTGCGCCACTGTCGGAGTTTTATCGCAAACGTCGTTTTACACAGTTGTCGCGCATTGGCGCGTCATATCAGGTCTCAACTTCGACGGTGAAGGATCCCGCGGTCAATTCCGATCCGAATAACCCGACTAAGTTCATTCCCGTTGTTTATTCGCAGCCAAACATTCTTACGAGTCGCGGCACGGTAAGTTTTGCGTACGACACTCGTAATGCCAGTGTGGACCCGACCACCGGCAGAGAGTTGTCTGTTCAAGTTGCCGTGGCTGGTTTTGGTGGAGATGTCCGCACTTACCAGCCAACGCTTTCTTATACGCAGTTTTTCCCGATGCGGCGCAAGCGATCGGATCATCCCGAAGTTTTTGGTTTCCGCATACTCGCCGGCAGCGTGGGCAGTTTTGCTACTTCAGCGAAGGTAAGGAACGCGAATTCGTTGGCCTTCGTAGATGGCGTTCCCATCTTCGAACGCTTCTTCCTGGGTGACGAATTTACCGTGCGCGGCTATAACGTCCGTTCGATCACTCCGCTCGCTCCGCTGGACAACTTCATTACTTCGCGCAATGTCGTGGTGGCATCAAATGGCTCTGGAACCCCGGTGGCTGTTCCTGGAGTGCCGGCGTCCGTGGCTAACGTGGGTGTGTTTACCGGAGCCACGGGCTCAAACATTGTGCAGTTGCCGCGCTCGTTTACGCCAATTGGCGGCGATTCGCAGGTGCTGGGAAACTTTGAGTATCGCATTCCGGTCATTGGCAACACGGTAGGACTGGCAGCCTTTGCCGACATTGGTTCGTCGTTTAATCTGCGTAGCAAGAGAGATCAATTCTTCTCGAGCAACTTCCTCAATGACCAGCCTTTTTTGTCATCAATCGGTTTGGTTCGTTGTGATCGGGCGCCGGGCGGCATTGTCTTCGCAAGTTTGTCGGCGTTCGCTGCGTGTTTCGCCAACACCGATCTGGCACTGTTGTCGGGAACGGCATTGATAATGCGCGACAACCGCCTGGTAACCACACAGGAACTCGACAACGCTCGCAGCCTTGGCCCATTTGATCCGACAACCGGACTGCCCTTTGGTTTCCAACCCGTGTTTCTGCGGGGCGAGGCTCAAACCAATACCGCAGTTCGCATATCCCAGAGCCTCTTTTCCAAATTCGGGGATTATCGAGCCAGCCTGGGCATGGAAGTACGCGTGCAGGTGCCCGTTATCAACGTGCCTTTTCGGTTAATCTTTGCGTATAATCCTAAGGCCCGTAACGACCAGGTGATCGATGGATTTCCCTTTATCTTTAATGAGAAAAAGAAAGTCATACGCTTTAGCGTTGGCCGCACCTTTTGATCATTCGAAGCCAACCACGACGGTGGTTTGAACAATTAAGTTGGTTGACCAACCGCCTTTTATTTTTTAAGGAGCATTACAAGAAAGTTATGAAGATAGATCGATTAATACTCGCCTTTGCTTTTGTCCTCGCCGTGGCTGTCTCGCCCGCGTTGGCGCAACTTAAACCGAGCGCTCAGGCACCCGCCCAATCGACTGGCAACGTTCCGGAGAGCAAGATCGCGCTGATCTATTCAGATGCGTTTCTGGACGCCAAGACCGGCATCGGCCGCTTTAATACCCTGGTCGCTACTTTGAATCGGGAATTCCAACCGCGACAAACTGAGTTGCAAACGTTGCAGCAAAAAATTCAGGCGCTGACAGACGATATTCAGAAGACTCTGCCGGTCGCTGATCCCAAGACGACGCAGGCGAAACAGGAGCAGTTGGATCAGTTGAAGAAAGACTTTCAGCGCAAAGGCGAGGACGCCCAGGCTGCTTATAACAAACGCCGGCAGGATATGTTTCAGCCACTTCAAGACGACATCGGTAGGGCGCTTGAAGTGTATGCCAAGGCACACAACATCAACGTGATAATTGATGGCAGCCAGGTGCCGCTTGTCTATGCGGCTGACACCCTGGATATCACGCGCGCTTTCATCAACGACTTCAACAGCAAGAATCCGGCGACTGCATCAGTAACGCCACCACAGTAAATTCGAGCCGAGATTTCTCATTTAAGACGCGGAGATGCGGCAGTTAGTTCCGCGTCCCGCGTCTCTTTATTCTGTTTATGGAAACTGTTCTCGATTCCCAGGCCATCCAGGAACTCCTGCCACACCGTTACCCGTTTCTACTCGTCGATCGAATAATCGAGTTAGTGCCGCGAGAAAGAATCGTTGGGATCAAACAGGTCAGCATTAATGAGCCGTTTTTTCAGGGACACTTTCCTGGCGCTCCCGTGATGCCCGGCGTGCTAGTGATCGAAGCGCTGGCCCAGGTAGGGGCGGTGCTTGCGCTCCGCGAAATCGAGGACCGCGATCAGAAACTCGTGTTGTTTACCGGCATCAGAGAGGCGCGCTTCCGGCGTCCCGTTGTGCCGGGCGATACACTAACGCTGGAAGTTACCGCGTTGCGGATCGGTTCGCGGGTACAGCGCATGCGCGGCGAGGCCAAGGTTGACGGACAACTCGTCGCCGATGCTGACATCATGAGCGTGATTGCCGACCGTGTGTCGGCGGTATAAGAAGGGGTAAGGGTAAAGGGCAAAGGGTAAACGGGAAGGACAAAGGTTAACGTCAATTATTATTTCCCCTTTTCCCGTTCCCCATTTCCCCCGAATTTCAATGGCTGTAGCCACAAAGCCCAACAACGTTCATCCCAGCGCGGTTGTAAGTCCCAGCGCGCGCATCGGTAATGGTTGCTACATTGGTCCATACTCGATCGTCGGCGCCGACGTCGAGTTGGCAGACGATGTGCGTCTGGAATCCCACTGTGTAATCGATGGCCGCACTACTATTGGGCAGGGCACGCGCGTTTTTCCTTTCGTGTCGATTGGTCTGCCCGCTCAGGACCTGAAGTATCAGGGCGAGCCATCGGAAACGCGCATCGGGCGGCGCAACATGATTAGAGAATTTGTGACCATCCACCGCGGCACGGCCGGGGGTGGAATGTTGACTGAAATTGGCGACGACTGTTTGCTGATGGCCCAGGTGCACATTGCTCACGATTGCATTCTCGGCGATGGCGTGATCATGGCAAATGCGGCAACGCTCGCGGGGCACGTGGTAATTGAAAATAACGCCAACGTGGGCGCTTACTCCGGCGTGCATCAGTTTTGCAGGGTGGGCAGGGAGGCGTACATCGGGGGTTACTCCGTCGTCGTTAAGGATGCGTTGCCTTTTGCTTTGACCGTTGGCAACCATGCGCGCTGTTATGGCTTGAACACAACCGGAATGAAACGACGCGGTTATTCGCGCGAAGTAATCGACGGGTTGCATAGAGCATTTCATCTTCTTCTTTCCTCCAAGCTCAACACCACTCAGGCACTCGAGCGAATCAAGAAAGAAATCCAGGAAGTATCGGAAGTGGAAACCCTCGTGCAGTTCATAGAGACCTCGAAACGGGGAGTAATTAAATAGGGATGAAGAGGCGGGACAAAAGGATGAATGAAAACGGAAGTATGAAAAACGAGATACGCGTAAGGAGTGATCATCCAACACTTTGTCAATATCCGCTGGGCGCTTCTGGACTCACGCCTGATTCTCTTTCGTCCTTCATTCCTCATCCTTCATCCTTCACCCTTTTGTAATGCGCTACGGCTTAATTGCAGGCAATGGTCGGTTTCCTTTTATGGTTGTAGAGGGAGCGCGGCGGGCGGGCGTTTCGCTTTCGGTAGCGGCCATTCGTGAGGAAACTGATCCCAGGATCGTGCAGGAAGTGGATCGCTTCACCTGGATAGGAATCGGCCAACTCGGCAAGATGATTCGCTTCTTCAAAGCCGAAGGAGTCGAAAAGGCCATCATGGCCGGGCAGGTTAAGCACGTGCAAATTTTTAGCCGGGCGATTCCCGATGCGCGAATGTTGAAAGTGTTGCTGAAACTTCCGCGCCGCAACACTGATTCGCTGATCGGAGCAATAGCCGCAGAACTTGCCAGCGAAGGTATCGAATTACTTGATTCGACTTTTTTTCTCCAGGACCATTTGCCGGCTGAGGGAACGCTGACCCGCCGTAAGCCCGGGTTAGCCGAGCGCGCGGACATTGAATATGGCCTGGAGATCGTTCGAGAGATCGCGAGACTCAATCTCGGTCAAACTATTGTCGTGCGCGGCAAAGCCTGCGTGGCGATTGAAGCGATGGAAGGCACCGACGCTACGATTCGACGCGCGGGAAGTCTGCTGCGAGGTGATCGAGCCGATAAAGCGGAGCAAAAGGAAGTCAGTATCAGTAGTGGGCCATTGACGGTTTTGAAAATATCCAGGCCTGATCAGGACATGAGGTTTGATGTGCCGGTGGTTGGCGTGCCGACGGTCCAGGCGATGGCCGAAGCCGGGGCCACCTGCCTCTGTATCAGTGCCGGTAAGACGCTAATGTTTGAGCGTGACGAAATGATTGCTCTCGCCAATAGAAACAAGATCGCTATTGTCGCTGTTTAGTTTTCTGTTCCCGCCCCGGGAGGAACTTCGCGCGTACCTTCCTCTTCCCCGGTATCGCCGGGGATCGGTTTCCCGGGCACGCGATACTCTTCGCTTACCCACTTACTGAGATCTACGAGTTTGCAGCGTTCCGAGCAGAACGGCCGATGGGCATTGTCTTTCCAGTCGACGGGCTTATTGCAGGTCGGACACTTCATTGGAAACAAATTATGGCGCGAAATTCAGTTAGCCAGCGGCGCGTCGCTGACTGGGCGCAACAACCATTCGGGGCGCTTGACCAGAATTCGTCGATTAACAAATTCGATCGTACCTTCACGGCGCATTGCGTTCAAGCGGACGGTGACGCTTTCCCGAGTGGAACCGACGATGGAGGCAATCTCCCGGTGAGGCAAAGGAATATCGATCAAGACGCCCGCGGATTCAGGTACGCCGTAGCGGTCGGAGAAATCTATGAGCAACCGATCGAGTCGAGCTGGAATAGCGTTAAGTGCAAAATCAGCAAGCCGTTGTTCGGCATTTTCAAGTCGCTGCCCGATCAGCCGCAGCGTGTAGTCGTGAAGCCGCGGATCCTCAGCCATAGCTAACTTGAATTGGATCGCCGGAATCTTTAGCAGGGTGCAACCTTCATAAGCGATGGCGCAGTTTTCGCGGCGGCCCGCGCGGGAATACAGCGCCGACTCACCAAAGAGCGATCCCTCCGGCAAGATATCAATTACCGCTTCACGGTCGGTGTGAGGCTCAATGCGGCAGAGCTTAATTCGCCCTTTCACTATGGCATACAAGGAGTCGGCATCGTCGCCGGCTCGATAAACAAAGCGGCGGCGGCGAATGTCCATCAGCATAGAGTTGTCAGCAAATTCAGAAACCAGCCGGTCGCTCAGGCTGGCGCCAAGGTCGAGTACGCGCACAATCGTCGCTCGATCCGCAGCGGTTAAGTCCTGGACACGCTTTGCCGGCTTTTGTTTCTTGTCGATATCACTCATGGGGGTTTATTTATGCAGGCTCATTGCGTCTTTTGGGTCTAAGCTCTTGATTGCGATGCGAAGGTCTTACTCCCTGTGGTTCAATCGCTGGGTTAGGTATCTGGTATGTAAGGAAACCTTGATGAACCTGCCCGAGGGTCTGGAACTTCTTCAGCTATTGTTCTGACTCATTAACGAGGGCGAGTTGCTAGTAAAGCGGACAATTACTGAATGCGCGCACTTTAACATGAAGCCTGTGACCACGCAAGATTAAGGGTCCCAGCCCAGCGAAATGTAGAACGCGGATTGAACAACCCGGCAGCCCTGGACGTACAATAGGGCTAGTGCTTGAGATTCCAATTGCAAGAAACCAGACCTTCCGCCCGGGCCAGGCATGGCAGGCATTGAATGTCCAGCAATTATCACGGGGGATTCGAGCGAATGGCTGACTACAAGGAAAAAATTGACGAATGGCAGAAAACCGCGCGCCGGAAAGCTCGCGAGCTGGACGAGAAATATGCCATCTCCGACCTGGTAGACGAGGGCACGCGCGTCGCCGGAGAGGCTGCAAAACTCGGCGCCCAAACAATCACGACCGGTGCGGAAAAACTGCGTGTGGAAGCCGAGCGTCTGGCTGAGGACGGCGATATTGCCGATACCGCGCGCCGAGCCGCTGACGAGGCCGCCCGCGGGGCAAAGAGAGCCGGCGAGGCTATTCGCAATGCGGCCGGCGATTTCGGTAAGGACGCCGGCAAAAAGGCAAGCAAGAAGGCAGGCCAGGTAATCGACGATGCCAGGGCTTACTACGAGCGCGCTTCGCAGATTTATGGCACTGGAGCGAAGGTGACGCGCGCCTCAACTGCGGCGACTGCGGGTATCCTGAAGGCCCGCGAATGGATCAAAGAGAACCCGGGCAAGGCAGCCGTCGTTTCGTTTTCGCTGGTGCTGGGCGTGCGCATGGGCGCCGCGCTTCCGGGTCTTGACGCAGTATTGCTGGGCGCGCATCCCCACTGGCTAACCCATTCAGCGCTTCCGATTTTTGGCGTGCGAAAGCTCAGCGAAAAGTTTGACAGCTACCTGCGCAAGCAGGAAGAGTTAATCGCCCAGGGTCAATTGTCAGAAGCAGAACGCCAGCGGGTGGAATTCGAACGGGACATTACAAAGTATGTCGGCGCGCCTTTGCTGGGAGCTTTTAGTTGCGCTGCGGGTGCGGTGATGTGGGCGCAAATTCTTCAGCCCGGAAGCGTCGCAGGGGCGCCTGTCAGTTGGTTGCTCGGCGGCAATCCTTTCCTCGGTGGCGTCTGGCTATTCGCTAACGGCGCTATTTGTTTCCACGAAGGCTACAAGTTGTTCATGATCGCACTGGCGGACCAGGACGAAGTCAATCGCGTCGTGCGTGAGATCAAAGGCTTGTTGCCTGGCAGCGTGACTAGCTGAGAGCAACGAGGCCAGTCTTTCTGGTAAACTCACCCTGTGCCTCGCCGAACCATAGAGCGAATCAGAGAAAAGATCCGACTGAGAGCGTATGATTATGACCGTTCACGCCATCGAAGAGATGGCCGAGGACGATCTAGATATACTTGACGTCGAACAAGCTGTATTGAATGGACAAGTTGTACGAAGAGAGAAAGATGATCCTAGAGGCACGAAATACGTGATAGAAGGACTGGCTACAGATGGCGAGACTTCGGTAGGAGTAGTTGGTCGCTTTCAAGGCAGCGAACGTTATCTAATCATCACACTTTATGAAATCAGCAAAGACGAATAACAACTCACTGTACGGTTATCGGTGCGAATACTGCGAAGGAACCGTTCGTCCTAAGAAGGTTGAGCAAGAGGCTTTTAAGCATAAGAAGGGATTCATCATCCTCGAAGATGTTGTCATTGGGGTTTGTGACGCATGCGGCGCCAGGTATTACAGCGCTGATATTCTTCACGCCGTGAACGATATTGCTAACGGAACGAAGCCCTTTGAGAGAATTGAGAAGATCCCCGTCGCGCACCTCTCGCCCCCATAAGCACTATCCCTGCGTTTCATGGGTGTTTACCGAGAAACTCACGGACATCGCGGCGGAAGCGAACAACAGCATCAGCAGTAAGTTGTTGTTTGACAACTCTCTTAGGTGATGGTGATTGGAAACGGCCAGAAGGAGAGCGCAAAAACAATCAAAGTGATTATCGCCACTACGGTGCGGGCTGTGCCGAGAGGTTCCATCTGATCAGGCGCAGGATGTCGTACCTTCAACATGATCGCCAACAGGACTGTGTAGAGAAAACCGCTGGGGCTGCCGTGCCAAACAAATCCCAGTACGGCAATCAATGCCATCGTAACAAAGGCGAGCCAGCCGATCAGTTTGTGCGCGCGCCGGCCAAACAGCGCGAAGGTTCCGTGCCCACCATCAAGCTGGCCGACCGGCATTAAATTCAGGCTCGTAACCAACAGACCGATCCAGGCAGCCATGTAAAGCGGATTGGGTAACGCGTCGGCAAGGTTTGCGCCGGTGAGTTTGGCAAAAATTCGAAAGAGCGCCGGATCGTTAAAAACGATTCCCTGTCCACCAACCAGCGGCGGCGCGACGTGAAGAGTCATGATGCCCGCCCAGGCAATAGGCAACAAGATCACAAAACCCGCAAGCGGACCGGCGAGGCCAATATCAAACAGCGCGCGGCGTGACGGTATCGGGGACTTCATTTTGATGAAAGCGCCAAAGGTGCCGGCCAAAAAGAGCGGGGGCGCGGGAATGAAGAAGGGCAGCGTGGCGTCAACGCCGTAATAGCGACAGGCAAGATAGTGGCCCATCTCGTGCGCCGTCAGTATGGTTAGCAGGGCGACCGAGAAAGTGAGTCCTTGTATGAGAATACTCGGATCAAGGATCGCTAAGGAGATCAGCCTGCTAACAATGCGCCAGTAATACTCCGGAAAATATAAGAGATACCCAAGCACGCCTGAAGCGATTGGCTCGGGCACGTCGATATCTGGCGCGGCAATGACGATGCCGGCGAAAGTAGTCGTCAGGAGAGTAAGCAGAAAGAGGGCTGAGTGTCGTATCCACTCGCGCGTCGTCGGACGCGCGGCCAGAGGCCTCGAGACGGCCGGGCGCGCCTGTACAAACGGCGGAATTGTTTGAACTGATTCTGACATCTTTTTAGATTATCGGTGCGCAAAGCCTAAAATCGCAAAGGGGGCAAAGAAAAACCGCGAAGCTGCGCAAAGTAAATCCTTGCAATGACTCCGCGTTATCTCGCGGACAATTTCTTGAGCTATAAGCTAACGGCGCCGGTTGAAATTTGAGGCTAGAGTCTGGACCCGCGCGTCCAGCGCCCTAGCCTCAAAACGGTCGCTTTAATTCGCTTCTAAAAGTCTGAACCCTCTGAATCAGTCTCGCCCTTGAGTTCGCCGTCATCGCTGACCTGCAAGTCTTTCCCGGGTTTGAAACGGATCGTCTTGCCTGAGGGAATCGCCACTTCTTCGCCGGTTCGCGGATTTCGGCCCACGCCGCGTTTCCTTGGCTTGACTACAAACACGCCGAAGCCGCGCAGCTCAATTCGTTCGCCCCGGGTCAGCGCTTCTTTCATCGAGTGGAAGAGGGCATCCACCGCCTGCTCGGCCTTCATCTTAGGAACGCCGGTCTTTTCAGCTACCCGGTTTATGATGTCTAATTTAATCACGGCCTTCAGCCTCCGTTCGCATGCTCAGTGGGAGATTTTTTTCGAGCCGAACTGCAGGGAGCGATGATAGAGAGCGGCAGCAAAGGCTGTCAACTGTTGTAGCGGCTTAAAGCAAGAGTCGCGAGCAACTTACACGAATTAGTTACAACTTATCGTGTTTGACAAGCAAGCACGTCGAAGATAACCTCAAACGTTGCCCGCGGGCAGCGACTTTAGGTGGAGGCAGTAAGGCTCTCAATAACCAATGTTAGGAATTAGAACTCGTCGTCCACCGCCTTTTGGCGGAGTTCATATCACCGACGACAAAGACATTCAAATTCATCGGCCGGAAGAGGCCTCGCGAAACAGCCTGTGGGCTGAGGGCCGGCTGCTTCTCCGCGATCTCGTCTTTGCCTTGATGATTGCCGCGCTGATAGTTGTTTTCATTGTGCAACCGGTAAAGGTGGAAGGCACGTCGATGCTGCCGCGCCTGCAAAACGGCGAGCGCATCTTCGTTAACAAATTGATCTATTACGATGAATACCGCTGGGCGCCAAGGATCGAACGTGGCGACATCGTCGTTTTTTGGTTTCCCGACGATCCTTCGAAAAGCTACATTAAGCGCGTGGTTGGCTTGCCGGGAGATACGGTCGAGGTGCGCGAAGGAATTGTGCGTATTAATGGCAGCGAGCTGAACGAGAAGTATCTGGATCCGAAGCTTAACTTATCGTCACGAAGCCAGGCGCCAGTGCTGGTCAGGCCAAACTATTACTTCGTGATGGGCGACAATCGCGACAATTCCTTCGACTCGCGCAGTTGGGGGCTGGTGCCCAAGAAATACATTTATGGTAAGGCGTTATTTCGTTACTGGCCACTGAGTGCGGCAAGCATAATTCATCACGAGAACATTTCGCCCGCGGTGCCGCCTCCATCCGCTTATCATCCGAATCTTCAGGAGATCCCGAGCCCTGCCGAAGAACGATAGTCGTCGCAGGATCTGAGAATTTAAATTGACAGTACGCGAATGGTTCCGCCTGCTATTGATGATTTTTTACGCGCCTGGGCGTGGCCTTAGAGAAGTGCACGACAAGGCGCCGCTCGCGCCGGCGGCACTCGTTGCGCTTATTGCGCACGCAGTTTTTTTCTTCTGCCTTACGTGGCTATATCTCGGATATCTAATTAACCCGCGCCGTCCATCCACAATCTTTCTGGTAATTCTTCAATCCGCCGGGTCGCTCGTCGTCATCGCACTTATCTTCTGTCCTCTGGCTCTTTTTCTTTCAAACATCTTTGAGCGCCGGGCAAGCTTTCGACTGTTGCTTCAGCAAGAGTACGCCGCTCTGGCCGCTGCGATGTTTTATGCGTTGACGGCTTCCAGCCTGATCGCAACCGTGCTGACGATCGTTGCCACTCTCACTCACGTCTTTCAAACGTTGGCCGACAGCATGTTGGGCACTCTACTGGAGCAACGCGGCCAGTTGCCTCCGGAAGTTTTGAAAGCGATGGAGGAGGGACTTCTACGCCCGGAGTTGTTGGCGGCAGGGCTCTCGGTCATGTTCTTGATTGGGATTTTTGGCGTCTGGGCAATCTTTGCGCTGCGGACTGTATTTCGTCTTTCCTGGTTAAGGTCCGTAATCGTGGTACTCATCAGCGGCACGGTTCTTTTCCCCGCCTATAAACTGATTCCGATTCTCGGTACGCTGCTCGCCTCGCCCTTTTTGCTCATAATGGTATTTCTTCTGCTGCGAGGATACTTTGCCGAAGTTACCAGAACTCATCGCGCGCGCGAATCATTCAAACAGAATCTCGAGGCGGCAACTCTAAACCCCGCGGACGCCTCGGCCCACTATAACCTCGGGCTTATTCATCAGCAGCGTGGCGAGATGGAGGCTGCGCGTGAGCGGTTCGAACGCGCAATCCAGATCGACGACGACGAGATCGATGCGCATTACCAGTTAGGGCGCATCGCCCGCGCGCAAAAGCGCTTCGCCGATGCGGTCAGACACTTCGAACAAGTTGTTTCACGGGATACTGCGCACAGTCAGCACGAAATCTGGCGCGAAGTCGGAGCTACATACATTGCTGCAGGTCAGTTTGAAGATGCGCGTGATGCGCTGGAACGTTTTCTCGAGCAGCGGCCGTCCGATCCGGAAGCGCTTTACCTGATGGGCCGCGCGCACGCCGGATTAGGTCATCAGCGCGAGGCGGCCAGCTCAATGCAAGCGTGCATTGAAGCAGTTAAAACTGCGCCCGCTTATAAATATCGCGCTGACAAGCGCTGGCTCAATGAAGCGCAACAGTTTATTAAGAGCAGTCAGTAGTCCGTGGTCAGTGGTCAGTGGTCAGGCGTTGAGTACACTCTGCCAACTAACACTGAGAATTGACCACGGACAACTGACCACTAACCACTCCTTAACGATATGCGTTCAAGCAGACCCGCAATCCTTGCTCTCGAAGATGGGCTGATGTTTCGTGGTCGCTCGTGGGCCGCAGACGGCGAAGCTTGCGGCGAAATGGTCTTCAATACCTCCATGACCGGTTACCAGGAGGTTATTACCGATCCTTCTTACGCCGGCCAAATCGTTTGTATGACCTATCCGCTGATTGGCAACTACGGCGTCAACAGCGCGGACGAAGAATCTTCGCATCCATGGGTTGAAGGTTTTGTTGTCCGCGAAGCAAGTCGTATGGCGTCGAATTGGCGCGCCGAGGGAACACTCGAGGCGTATTTGAAGCGTTGGAATATTGTAGCGATCGAAGGCATTGATACGCGCGCTCTGGTCAGACACATTCGCGACAAAGGAGCGATGCGCGCCTGTATTTCAACCGTCGATCTCGACGAGGACAGCCTGCTCAACAAAGCCCGCCAGTCGCCTTCGATGGAGAACCGGGAACTGGCGAGCGTGGTTACTACGCCGCAAATTTATGAAGTTGCGCCGGAAGGTCCCGAGCGTTTTCACGTCGTGTGCTACGACTTCGGCGTAAAGAGAAACTCACTGCGCCAACTCGCCGCGCTTGGTTGTCGCGTTACCGTGGTTCCTGCCGCCACGCCGGCGACGGAAGTGCTGGCGTTGGCCCCCGACGGCGTTTTTCTTTCCAACGGACCAGGCGATCCGGCGTCAATGAACAAAGAAGTTGAAGAAATCAAGCGACTCGTTAATGCCCGTGTGCCAACGTTCGGCATTTGCTTTGGTCACCAGTTGCTTGGCCGCGCCTTTGGCGGCAAGACCTGCAAACTTATGTTCGGGCATCGCGGCGGGAATCAGCCGGTGAAAGATTTGCAGGAAGGTGGCGTGGAGATCACTTCACACAACCACGGCTTTGCGGTCGAGGCCGATAGTTTGCCAGTCGATGTCGAGGTAACCCACATCAATCTCAACGATCGTTGCGTTGAGGGCATGCGCCACAAAACACTCCCCATCATTTCAGTTCAGTATCATCCCGAAGCTGCGCCCGGGCCTCACGATGCCGAGCACCACTTCCAACGTTTTATTGACTTGATGGATCGACCGTGACTACCAGGCAGAAGCCCGACCGTCAGGGAGGGCTCGTGGCCGGCTTCGATTGTTATAGAATCAAAAGAGATGTCGGGGGATCATCAAGTGAGAGAGCCCTCCCTAACCGTTCCACCCCAGCCGGGCTGCCCGGCCGGGAACCCCGGGGTCGGGCTTCTCCCCGTGCTACTCCTCGACCGGCAGCTTCAATTCACCCGTCGTCAGATCCGGTCGTTCGCGGGCCATGTCCTCCCGCGTTGTAATGGCATCAGGATGAGTAACCCGGGAATCTTTATCTAAGGAAAGAGTAAGATCGTTCGTTGCCACGCTTTCCACGGGGCTTGGTTCCAAAAGATCGGCGAGGCCTTCGCTGCCGCGATGTTCGAGCCAGTGCCGGTAACTAACCGTCAGTATCGCTACCACGGGAATCGCCAGAAAAATTCCCGCGACGCCGGCGAGTTCGGCGCCGGAGAGTATCGCGACAATTACCGCCAGCGGGTGTAAATGTATGCCCTGCCCAATCAAACGCGGATAGATGATGTAATCCTGTGTGATGCGCAGCACGGCGAGAAACAACAACACCAGGAACGCGAGGAACACACCCCCGTGAAGCAAAGCCGCGATTGCAGCCACGAGGGCAACGAGCAGTGGTCCAACCAGTGGCACGAATTCGCAAACACCGGCAATCACACCCAGGATGAGAGGGCTGGGAAGTCCGAGCAGGGTGAATCCAAGCGTGCAAACCATTCCGATGAAAATACAGGCGGTAAGTTGTGCACGTATGTAAGCGGCGAGAGTACTGTTGATGTCCTGAAAAAACTCGTCACCGCGCCAGCGCCAGCGACCGCGTGGAAGCATTTGCAGAGCTGAACGGCGGAAAGTTTCCGCGTCCTTCAGAAAGAAAAAGCTCAAGATAGGAATAAGAATCAGCCACGGAATATAAATTACCCAGCCGGCGATACTTGCCAGTACTGCGCTCACCGTCAGACTCACTTTTTCGATTACGCTGGGAATAGCGCCGTTGATTGCGTCCAGAAGTGGCCCGGGCATTCGATGCGCACGAAAATACTCAACTAACCCTTGAGTCTTCACGCCCAGTGACGTCCAGTATCCGCGTGCTTGTTCGGTAAACTCCGGAAACTGGCTTCCCAACTGCGGCGCCAGCAGATAAATGCCGGTGATGATGGCCGCGACGATGATTAAGTAAGACAGCGTGATCGACAGCGTGCGCGGGATAGCGAGCTTACGTCCGGCAACGTGAACCGGGCGGCTCACGAATTCGACCAGCGGAGAAACGAAATAAGCAAAAAAGATCGATAAGACCAACAGCAGGATTACGCCGGTTAGCTTGACGATAATCCAAAGCGTTACCGCTACGATAAGGACAAGAATAATAATGCGCAGCACAACACGCGTCTGCGACCACGATGCTTCAGTAGCGACCTTCGCAGCCATATGCGCCACATCTTTTGTTTCCTGATTTCGCACGCTTCTAAATAGCTAGCTGTACTGCCGGCGGATTATTCCGCCAATCGCCAATTGTTCGGCCAGCGAGATACGCCGAAACTCAACGCCAAAAGTATCCCAGGTAGCATGATGGACCACCGCACCATGCAGTGATAGAGCTTCTTCCTGGTCCACGAGTAGTAACCCGAGTTGATCGCCAACCCTGACACTGGGACAGGCGGGAAGATTGCAAACACGCAGACCGCCAAGACTGATATCTGCCGGATCACCCAGCCCAATTGACTCCTGCAGGCTTTCATCCTCGACTGCCAGCGTGAGGCGGGTATTGACGTAGTATCGTGGGTACTTTCGGCGCTCATGACTTGGTAGCGTTACATCAGGGCGGTTCATCGGAGCCTCAGTTGGCGAAGTCGTCATCCTCTTCTTCATCATCCTCGGTGTCAGCCACGACGGGCGGCGGCGCAATCACGCGCGGCGCCGCGGGTTCCCATATCAAACCCTTCCATTCGTCTGTCTCCCCAAGTAGTTGCAGCGCCGCGAGCGGATGCCCCGGGTTACGCTCAATGCGCAGCACCTCGGCGATCACCTGAAGCTTCTTGCCATCTTCGCTCTGCACTTCCAGGCGCACGCGACTTCCCACTTCCGGCAGCGTTCGCGGCAGATGAACAAGAGTGCCGTCCGGACCCACGTTCTCCGTTATGCCCTCGGTCACAATGTGTA
Source organism: Chloracidobacterium sp. UBA6041 (assembly GCA_002427845.1). Lineage (GTDB taxonomy): Bacteria > Acidobacteriota > Blastocatellia > Pyrinomonadales > Pyrinomonadaceae > PSRF01. The sequence goes on from DIYZ01000098.1 coordinate 25,832, forward strand.
GACCGCCGGGATCGTCCCATTCCGCGCGTACTTCGAATGATACTAAATAGCGTGGTCCTGAACGAGCTTCTGTTTCCATTTGGCGAGGCATGTTTCAGACTCCTTATCAGGCAAGAGCGGCGGCAGTTTATAACGTTTGCGATCAAATGTCGCAGTGTTTCTGTGCAGTGTTCCGAGTTTCGAGTTCCGAGTTTGAAGTTCAAACTTTGCCCGAGCGCGGCGGCGTGACGTCGGCTACCACAACGAAGGAACGATTCGGGCTTGAAACTGTAAACCTTAAACTCGTAACTTCAAACGCGAAACGCGAAACTCCTTCACTCTTCGTCGGTCCTGAGTTTTTCCAGCACCGAAAAATCTTCGAGCGTAGTGACATCGCCGGCAACGGTGCCGCTGGTGGCAATTTCACGCAACAGACGGCGCATAATTTTTCCTGAGCGTGTTTTGGGAAGCGTATCTGAGAACCTTATTTCATCAGGCCGCGCGAGCGCGCCAATCTCTTTTGCCACGTGCGCGCGCAACTGCGCGTTCAATTCCGGCGATGGACTCTGAGAGCCTTCGAGAGTGACGAACGCAACTATTGCGGATCCTTTTAGCTCATCGGGACGAGCAACTACCGCCGCTTCGGCAACAGCTGGGTGTGACACCAACGCGCTTTCCACTTCCGCGGTGCCGAGCCGGTGACCGCTGACGTTGATCACATCGTCAATGCGTCCCATGATCCAAAAGTAGCCATCCTTGTCGCGCCGGGCGCCGTCTCCGGCAAAATAAATGTTTTCAATCTGGGACCAGTATTGCTCGCGATAACGATCATCATCGCCCCAGATCGTCCGCAGCATCGCGGGCCAGGGACGTTTGATAACGAGATAGCCGCCCTCGTTTGGCCCTACGGCCACGCCTTCGCGCGTCATCACATCGGCGTCGATGCCGGGGAACGGTTTGGTGGCGGAGCCCGGCTTTGTAGGAGTCGCCCCGGGAAGCGGAGAAATCATGATGGCTCCGGTTTCGGTCTGCCACCACGTGTCGACTATTGGACAAACGCCCTTACCAATAAGCTTGTGATACCACATCCACGCTTCGGGATTGATTGGCTCGCCCACGGTTCCCAGTAACCGCAAACTCGAAAGATCGTGCTTGAGAGGCCATTGCTCGCCCCACTTGATGAACGCGCGAATCGCCGTCGGCGCCGTGTAGAAGATGTTGACTCGGTGTCGCTCGATGATGTCCCAAAACCGATCCGGCTGCGGGTAGTTTGGCGCGCCTTCATACATCAGTACCGTGGCGCCGTTTGAAAGTGGACCATAGACAACATAGCTGTGGCCCGTTACCCAACCGATGTCGGCAGTGCACCAGTAAATGTCCTCGTCTTTAATGTCGAAGATCCACTTGGTTGTGAGATGCGCCTGCAGGAGGTAACCCGCAGTCGTATGAAGAATACCCTTTGGCTTTCCGGTTGTGCCTGACGTGTAAAGAATGTAGAGCGGGTGCTCGCTGTCCAGCTCAGCGGCGGGACAATCTGCATTTACGATGGCCATCAAATCCTGCCACCAGTGGTCGCGGCCCGCTTCCATGTGGATCGGTTCACCGGTGCGACGGACAACTATGCAGGATTTTACCGACGGAGTATGTTTCAACGCTTCGTCGACCGCTGGCTTAAGTTCCACTTCGTTGCCGCGGCGCCAGCCTCCGTCAGCCGTAACTACCAGCTTGCAATTTGCATCGTTAATGCGATCGACGAGCGCCGTACTCGAAAAGCCGCCGAAGATAACTGAATGCGTAGCGCCGATGCGCGCGCACGCGAGCATCGCGATAGCCAACTCGGGAATCAGCGGCATGTAGAGCGCCACGCGATCTCCCTTTTCGACACCCTGGCTCTTCAGGACGTTTGCGAATTTACTGACTTCGGAATGAAGTTGTTGATATGTCAGCGTTCGCAGGTCACCCGGCTCGCCTTCCCAGATCAGGGCGGCCTTGTTGCGGCGCCAGGTTGCCAGGTGTCTATCGAGACAGTTGTAGGAGATATTGATCCGGCCACCGACAAACCACTCGGCATGCGGCGGTTTCCAATCGAGCACCATATCCCATTTCTTAAACCAATGAAGCGCCTCGGCCATGCGTGCCCAGAAGCCTTCCGGATCCGCTGCCGCCTCGGCGCGCAAACGTTCCAGTTCTTCCATTGACCTAATGTGCGCCTCGGCGGAAAAAGCCGGCGGCGGGGGAAAGACGCGATCTTCCTGCTGCAGAGATTCGATGTTTGTGGTGGCTGACGACATACGTGGGCTAGAATCTTCTTCTCAAACTGCTCAATCTTGCGTGCCTGTGTGTACCATAGATTAGCTTGACGCGACAACAAGTCGCTTGCAGTATGACTACTGTTCTTGGTCAAAATCTGTATTTCCCACAACAGCCATTGCTTTGCTGCCGCCCGCCGCGAAGTCTCTCAGACAATGTGACGGCTTCGCGACATAGTGAGAAATTATGAACCATCGAATCGCAGCGTCATCTGACAATGTGGTGAGTTTCTGCCGCAAGTGGAAGATTACTGAACTATCGCTATTCGGATCAGTGTTGCGAGAAGACTTCAGGCCCGACAGCGATATTGACGTGCTAGTGACCTTCGTGCCAGAAGCCAGGTGGAGTTTACTCGACCTGTCGCGAATGCATGACGAGTTGTCCGGCATTCTCGGGCGCAACGTGGATCTAGTGGACATTAAGGGATTACGAAATCCCTTCAGACGCCGTGAGATTCTCGCTACCAAGGAGATATTTTATGCTTCCTGAGAAGCGAGACGCGGCCTACTTGTGGGACATGCGTGAAGCCGCCCGCGACATCGTTGGATGGATTCAAGGCGTGAGCTACGAGCAGTTTTGCAATAATGAGATGCTTCACTCGGCGGTTGAGCGAAAACTCGAGGTTTTTGGAGAGGCAGCGGGACGTGTTTCGACGGACATGCAAGATACTCATCCCGAGATACCATGGAAGGACATCAAAGGTGTTCGAGTCATTCTTGCCCATAAGTATGCCGATATTGAGCTGGGAGTGATTTTGGGAAGCGGCGACGAACGAACTTCCCGATATTCTTTCCAAGATTGAGAAATTGATGATGCCCTTTGACGAGGAAGTATGACTCTCGCCACTCTCGGAAACCTAAACTTATCTTGTTTCCCAAAGGCCATGAATCTTTACGTAGGCACGAGTGGTTACAGCTACAAGGAATGGAAGGGCAGTTTCTATCCGGAAAAGATTCCGGCGAAGGACATGCTGCGTTTCTACTCCGAGCGATTAAGCACGGTAGAAATCAACGCCACCTTTTACCGCATGCCGCAACCGGCCATGCTCACAAACTGGAAGGAGCAGGTGCCGGGCACCTTCCGCTTCTCCCTCAAAGCTCCGCAACGTGTCACCCATTTCAAACGATTAAAGGAAGCAGACGAAGAAACGAAGTATTTTCTGGAGACGGCTTCAGTGCTTGGCGATCAACTCGGCGTCGTATTGTTTCAACTGCCCCCCAACATGAAAAAAGATCTGGCACGGCTGGAAGCTTTTGTGCAGCACCTGCCGGAACAACCGCGGGCGGCCTTCGAGTTTCGCCATCCTACCTGGTTCGATGATGACGTTCTGGAGCTACTACGAAGCCGGAACCAGGCGCTCTGCATTTCCGATACAGATGACTTGCCAACCACACATATCGATAAGACGGCGGATTGGGGCTACTTGCGTCTGCGGCGCGTTAATTATTCCGAAGAGAATCTTGCCGAGTGGTTGAAACGCATTCGCGATCAGAACTGGCAAGAGACGTTTCTCTTTTTCAAGCACGAAGACGCGGGCACGGGGCCAAAGCTCGCGGCAGAATTTTTGCGTCTGGCCGGTGAATAACTGGCGGGCAAATAAAAAGGGACGTGTCCGGATGAAAAGCTGCGTCCCTTACGAAGAGCAGAACTACTCGTTCGCTAAAAATTTCCCGTACAGTCCGGGTGACCACAATCACAATCCAGTTCAATCGTTTTCCCGGTGCCTTCGCATGAGGCGCTGCAGTACTTACCGTCAGGCTGCGCCGGACAACTGCAAACCGGATTCTTGCATTCGTTCACTTTCTCGTCTGCCATGGGGCCCTCCTAAAATTGTTCGTCAGAATGGCCGCAAGAGTAACACATCTCTGCGGGAGAAGGCTGCTTCACGGGAACACTCTTGCAAGAAGTTGCGTCGCGCCGAAATACGCGAGTCCTCGATGTAATGCATGACACGCATCGCCTGGTTGTAAGGATTTTCGTAAATGACTTCAGAATTTCGGACTGTCGAGTTTCAAGCGCTAAGTGCTGCAGCGATTTTCGCAGCGACGCGCGCATTGTTTTCCAACAAAGCAATGTTGGCCTTTAACGTGGCGCCGCCGCTTGCCTCGGCCATGCGCGAGAGCAGGAAAGGAGTGAGTTCTCGCCCCGCAATCTGCGCGCTTTCCGCTTCTTTCAGAGCTGCATTCAACGAGGCTTCCAATTGTTCTGAAGGAACTTCAAACTCCGCGGGCACCGGGACGGTTATCAGCAAAGCGCGCTCGATGCCCAGCCTTTCCTGCGCGCGAAAAAGCTGGACCACGCCGGCGGGCGAATCAGCGCGTGCGTCGATTGGTAAACCGCTGCGGCGAGAGTAAAAAGCAGGCATCTCGTCACACTGATAACCGACAACCGTAATGCCGTACGTCTCCAGCCATTCGCGTGTCGCCGCCAGATCGAGAACGATTTTTGCTCCTGAACAGACGACCACGATTCCGGTTGACGCAAGCGCCGGCAAATCTGCTGAGATGTCGGGCAATGATCCACGATGAACGCCGCCAATGCCTCCGGTCGCAAACACTTTGATACCGGCGCGCTGCGCAATCCAGCTTGTTGACGCCACCGTTGTCGCGCCGTTCCACTTCTCGGCAATGGCTATCGGCAGATCACGAATGCTGACCTTCTTAATCTCTTTCTCGTCAGCGATGAACCGGATCTGTTGGTCGCTTAATCCAACGCAGAGTTTGCCGTCAAGAATGGCGATCGTGGCTGGAATAGCTCCGCAGTCTCTTACGATCTTTTCCAGGCGGCGAGCGGTTTCAAGGTTTTGCGGGCGAGGCAGGCCGTGAGCGATCACCGTTGATTCCAGCGCGACGATTGATTTAGCGGCAAGTGCGGATTGCACTTCCGGGCTATATGTAAAAAGTTTGGAATCTACCATTCCTGCGGTATTCACTTTCGCGGTTTCTGGCTTTGCCGCCTTCTGTGCGGAAAGGCTAGGCCTTTCCGGTTAAGTTTTCTTGATTCTTGAGGCTCCGCCTCTGTGAATTTGAGGCGTAGCCTCAAAGAAAACTAAAAAGAAGGTCCGGAAAGGCAGAGCCTTTCCGCACGGAAGGCGGCAAAGCCGCAGCTAACTACCGAGATAAATGAGCTTCAAAATGATAATTGAGAAATTTCAGATGATATATGGAAAATCTTTGCTTCCCTTGATTTTCCAATTCTCATTTCTCAT
>DIYZ01000175.1:0-6190 GCA_002427845.1 Chloracidobacterium sp. UBA6041
AAGAACCGTCCCGCATGCGTTCTATTGCCCGCAAACAAAGTCAACGCATACTTAATATGCCACCGATCCTGACTATTTTGCCGCTCTTTAAGTGTTTCACCGACAGCCAACGGATAAAAACGACCGTCTTCCATTTCAAAAACAGCCGGGTTAGCTCCACTCTCTTTCACCGAAGCTTCGAACGCAGCCAACGTGACATCCTCTTCAGACCTGGCAAGCGCGCAAACGCGCTCAACTACATTCTGCAATTGCCGAACATTGCCCGGCCACTCAAACCCTCCCAAATAGCCCAACACCAGCTCCGGCAGTTTGTATTTGTATTCGGCGGCAAAGAACTCCGCCAACGGCCGGATATCACCTTTACGATCTCTTAAAGGCGGAACCCTTACTTCCAAAAATCTATCCCTCAAATCCGGCTTGATAAAACCATCCGCACCAGAGACTCTGTTCGTCGCCGCTACAAAGCGAACGTCACAACTTAATTCATCAGGGCTCCCAACAGCGTTATAAGTGCCAAACTGGACAACCCGCTTCAGTAAAGCCTGGGTATTATCATCGGCCTCGTCCAGCTCATCTAGAAATAACGTACCCCTTACAGCGTCTTCAATATATCCAGGGCGATCCGCTACCGAACCTGTAAACGATCCCATCTTGGATCCGAATATCTCAGAAGGAGCCAGCTCTTTATTGATCGCCCCCAGGTTGACCACCCGGAAGTTTTCACTACTACGAGCCGACCAATTATGAATCGCACGCGCAAGCAATTCCTTGCCGGTGCCACGCTCACCGACCAAGAAAATATGTTTTAATTTCTGCCTCGCGCCCGTGCCGTCAAGCTGAGCCAAATCCCGCAAGTCACTAAGCATGGCCTGTGTTACTGGATCTTCAGCCACAAAACCAGGCATCGCTATCTCGCCAACAAGTCGTCGCCCAGGAAGCATTCTCAATCGTTGTGCAGCCGTCCTCATAACCACATCAACGGCTTCGCTGCAAGCTACCTTCATGCCCTAACCCAGACTTAAGATCATCGTTAACGGACCGGCCGGATAATTACCCCAAACATCGCAGAGTTCCGCCTTTAACCCACATTCACGAATCTTCTCCCCACGATCGCTCAACACGATTTCCACTCTCGAATTGTGTAACCCCAACGAAGCCAGACATTCAACTACGGACATTTCAAGACCAACTATCTCTTCAGATCCCAGGACCCCTAATAAAGAAGTTAGACCAGCCCCGTACTGCATAGAAGACAACTGCTCGCCACCCCCCAGCACTGTCTCTTCGTCGCTCGAAACAATCTGATTTGCTCCAGCCTCTGTTGTTTCTTCCTGATCCAGCAGCAACGTCTGCGAAACAGGTTTACTACCCCAACCCGCGAACGCCGCATCCAGATCAACCTCCTCGTCCGCCGTCTCATCCTCACTCCGACCAGACCGCATATGATCCAATCGTTTGGTTAAAGCCAGATTGAGTCTATTGGGCCGCAACTTAATAACCTCAGGAACTCTTGCCGCTTTCGGGCCACCATTACATTGCCTCGCGCCAGCACCTGGTAGCCCAGCTGCGCTAATCCTGAACAATTCAAAAATCACGTCCACCGCGGGCATGTTTTGCAAATGACTATCATCAGAATCAAGACAAGCATCGACATAAGAACCGTTGTTCAAATAAATCGTTCCGCCCGTACAGCCCAACGCAACTTCTGAGATCGCACCCACCGCCACGGCATCCCGCAGCAACCTCTCATCACAATCACTCCAATCAACTACCAGATGGCCTGTCTTCAGGTTGTAATCAAACATGCCCGTTACCTCTTCGAGTCTAAAAAACTCAAAGAGAAACGACATCGGCAGCAACGCAATTTTCCTCGGCTCTACCTGGCCCACACTTTCGACGCTCGCCGGCGCTACAGCGTCAGACTCCACCAAACTCGCATCCAATGCCGCAATTAACTCATGCGGCGATGGCAACTTCTCCAAGAGAGCAGCTGGCGCAGGAGCACACGCCCCCTCCCGTAGATAATTCTGAACAACATCGGGATCGGGTCCGTACTGACGCCAACGCGCCGCTTCCGACTCACTAATCCCAACCACGTGCCGCATGTCACCAGCCGCAGCGGCAACCCTCGCGCTCGTCAACGCCTCAATCGGAGACTCGTTACGCAAACTCACGTGGAGATGATAAAGATACGCAAGCGCCGGCGCACCACTACTATCCCCCATGCCCACACAAACCAGAGCCGACAACAGCTCAAACGTTGCGGCCTCATCCGAACTCTTTAGACCACTCGACATACAACTCCAAGCATTGGCAAGATCCTGCAGCGCTTTCTCAAATTCTCGCTCCGCCAAAGAAATCTCAGCCGATAGCAACCAGGTGGCTGCTGTCACTTTCGAAATGTCGTCATGATCGATAGTCTCAGTAACCTGACCAAGCCCCCGCAGCGTTTCCATTACCACACGCTCCGTCAGGGTCACTTCCACACGAGCTTCTTTTACATCTCCGCGATTAAGAGCCAAGCGCGCCCTAAAACGCCGCAAGGAACTCAAAAACGAATGCTCCAACCGCTCTTTGTCCGCTAACAACCGACCCGCAATTCGATAAGCCCTGCGTGTCTCCCCACCACCCTCGAGAAGCAGTGCTGCTAAAAGCAAAAGCTCACGCTCATGCTCTGCTTCCAATACATGCTCGTTAACCAGATCTTCAATGCGCGCGACTCTGACATCCATCTCAGAGAAATGACCACGCCGCAAATCCTCTCGAGCCATTTTATCGACCATGCCGGCCGAACTAGCCGCCTGGTTAGTTAACCAGCGTGAACCCGGAGATGTGTTGAACAACTGGGATGTGTGAGTTGACATGGAGTTCCCTACCGACCACCAAAAGATTAGGAGCCGTAAGCAAAAACACGACTACCCAAAAGTCTTATTGCATCAAGCGTGCCGTTAGACAAAGAGCAAACTCCGAAATCTCACCTTATGGACAACCGACAGTCTCACCCTGCAAACCAGGCAGCCGAAGTTGCCCTGCAAAGAGCCTGTACCGAATGTATTTTGGCCGGGCTAAATCCCGAGCCCTACGCCGAGCAACTGACGGAACTTGTCATATTGGAAGTCCGCAAAGCCCTGGCCGAAATGGCCGAGCATCAGGCACACGGAGGCCCTTCCGCTATCCTCATGCTCACACAACCGCTATACCAAAATATTTATTTTGCAGACGCAGGAAGACAGGCGGCCGAAACGCTCTTAAGGAAGCTCAACATAAAAGGCGGATCCCAAATACACTAAACGGCGGGCAATAACAGAGATAGACTAATTCTCCTACAATATTTTCCCAACTGCTCCCGAATCTCTAATCATCCAGCCATTCTCACTTCTACAGGAAAGAAACCTCAATCCATGCCAAATTTCTTAGTCGAACAAAGAGAACGGTGGGACATGATCGTTATCTATGACATAGAAGCTGACAGCGAAGACCAGGCCAAAGAGCTGACTCAAACCGGCACCTGCAAATACACAGAACACGAAGTCATAAACCGTGATTGCGAAAAAGTAATCAATGTGCGCGAAACCCGAGTTCACTAATCGACTGAGCTTTTTAACCTCTCCCGCTTCATACTAACTGGGCTTTTTTCACCCTAACCTAAACTGGGATCTGCCTTGTCACCGGACTCTTCCCCGTCTTCGCGAACTTGCATCTCCTTGCCGGGCTTAAAGCGAATCGTCTTGCCCGACGGAATGGCGACCTCCTCACCCGTGCGTGGATTGCGGCCCACGCCGCGTTTCCGCGGCTTGACGACGAAGACGCCGAAGCCTCGCAGCTCGATGCGATCACCGCGCGTGAGCGCTGCCTTCATCGAATGAAACAGCGCGTCCACCGCCTGTTCGGCTTTCAGCTTGGGCACGCCGCTTCGATCGGCTACGCGGTTGATAATATCTATTTTGATCAAAGCTTTTGGCCTCCGTTCGTTGTCGATCCCCGCCAACATTGGGCCTGCGCCTCAAAGCGGCGATGATAGAGAGCGCCGACAAAGGCTGTCAACTAATGTCCCGAGGCTGCCTATGTCCGCATACTGCCTTCCCTCATAGACACCATCGCTATCACGCCAACTTCGCTCAACCATCTACCGAAGATTAATACGGAAATTTAAGCGGTAAGCTAATCACCGCCACCAGGCTCTCAAGCCCCAAACACTGTTCCCGGTACACCCCCAAAACAATGAGCAGAATTTACGAGTCCGTTTCATTACACTATACCGACGGCGGCTCCTCAGATAAGGTCTACGATATTCACCTCGAGGAGCTAGGCCCCAATCAATTCACCGTTACCGGATACAACGGAAAACGCGGCAGTACGCTCATCCCACGCAAGCAAACCGATTCGCCCGTCTCCTACGCTGAAGCCAAACGACTCTTCGATAATCTCGAACGGGATAAACGAAATCACCGAAAGACTCCCTACACCGTAGTGGAGCGAAACGGCGCGTCCGCAGTCGCAACCCCAGCGCCATCGAATGCTTCATCTTCAGCAACGACCTATGAGCCAACCGGCTATGTAGCGAATCACCCGAAGAAAGTCACAGAAGAAGAAGCCACAAAGCTGTTCGACAACGACGATTATTTTGCCGAACAAAAATGCGATGGCGTCTTCGTATCAGTTCTCTACAAAACCGGCCGCGTGACCGCATCAAATAAACTCGGCAACGGCATCCCGGTCCCGCCTAAAGTCGCCACTGCCCTTCGCCAGCTCGCCACCATCGCCGGATGCGAAATTTCCTTGGGCCTTGCAGGAGAATTCCTCAATTCCACACTGCACGTATTTACCGTGTGGGAGAAAAATGGAACNNACCGAAGCATTACTGGTTGCAAACTCAAAACGTAGCGCGGAATGCTTCGCCTACCACGAAGGCACTCTCATCAGCCTAGGATCCACAACGCTCCCAAACGATGCCACCCATAAACAAATCAAAGAAGCAAATCTCCGCCAAGACCCGATCGTTGGAACCATTAAATATCTGTACCTGTCTGCTTCTCCCTCAATCGGCCCTGAAACCGGTCAACTAACACAAGCTTCATTCCTAAGATTCCGCCCCGAGTTTCACGAAACATCCTGCACCACCAACGAACTGAAAGTAGTAAACAAGACCGTTCACGAATCTTCGGTTGCAACCCCGAGCGCCGCTCCTTCATCATCACTTCCAGCGTCTACAAACCCAGTCGAGCCAGATCACACCAACCGAAAAGCCAAGAATCAAGAACCGCGCGCCGTTCAACCACCCACGACGCCCTTAGACTCTCTACAAGTCTCTGCAATGCCATCAACACTCAAAAGCAGTTCACGCCAGGACCTAACACAGCCCGCTACGCTCTTCTTACTTTAGGCATCACCGCCAGGCATGAAAATCGAAGCGGAACGTTAAACATGAGTACCCAGAGAACACCAACGGCACGAAGCTTGCACTCTCGTTAAATAGCGATCTCAATACCGAGAAACCGCAGAGCGACCAAGCAAGAATGAAGCAATATTACCAACTCCAGATTACTCAATTTTCCGACCGCGGTTCGCCCTGTTCTTGATCGCGAACACCAGCTGTCGTTAACCGCGAACACTCAATAGACAAAAGGACCCAGCCACCCATGAAATTCATCATCAACGCCCAGACCCTGCAAACCGAACTCGCTTTCCTCTCCGGAATCGTCGCCAATAAATCCAACACGATTCCAGTACTGCAAAACATCATCATTGCAAGCGAGAACGCCTCTTCTCTCAAGATATCCGGCACCGACCTTGACGTCAGCCTCTCCTGCCAGACGGAAGCCGCAGTTTCAGAACCTGGTACGATCCTGGTACCAATGGGCAAACTGCTCGCTATCACCAAAACCCTGCCCAAAACCGCCGACATGACTTTCCAATCTCTTGAAAACGGCGGAGCCAAACTCACCTGCGAACGAGCCAGCTTCAAACTTATGGCCCCGGAATTCGAAGCCTTCCCAGAAATCCAGGAACCAAAAGAAGGTGCAATCGAAATACCAACAGACATCTTCTCAAACATGATCGCCTCCACCATCTATGCAATTACCCAGGAGGAGAGCCGCTACACGCTGTCTGGCGCCAAAGTCGAAATTGATGGAACAAGCATGAGAATGATCACAACCGACGGCCACCGCCTGGCAAAATCGGAAAACAA
>DIYZ01000175.1:6399-49144 GCA_002427845.1 Chloracidobacterium sp. UBA6041
GGATCTCGCTCACTCTCCGCACGACTCCTTTCAGGCCAATTTCCCAACTACGAAATGGTCATCCCAAAAGCCAACGACAACTCCTTCGCAACCGACGTTACCGCCTTTCGCGAAGCCGTAAGAAGGGTCTCTCTTATGGCCGACGATCGAAGCCATGCAATCCGTCTCGATATCAAAGCAGGTCAGCTCAACTTTAGCGCGAGCACTCCAGACAACGGCGAGGCACTCGAAAGCATTCCGATTGATTTCAATGGAGAGGAAACAAGCATTGGCTTCAACAGCCAATACCTACTCGACTCTTACAACGCCCTCGGCCACCAGGATCTGGTCACCTTGTCATTTAAAGATGGCAACTCACAAGTAATGCTCGTACCCGGAGCTGCCTTGGCTAACCAAAGTCTCGCAGTAATCATGCCCTGTCGCTTGTAGGCCTTTCAGCGAATCATCAAAAAACATCTTAAAAGTTGCGGCCCACCCCGCAACCAGGCACCTAAAATCTCCTCCCGGAAAATTTACTCCTTCCCTGCTAATCCCGCCTTTGCTCGTAACCGCGCAGCTTGCCACTGCGGCGCGGCTCACTAATCGTCTTCACTCTCACCGTTGACCGCGTTTCTGACTCATCCCGCTCGAAACACCATCAAGAAATAAGCGGAACGCAAGCAGCGAATTCCCTGATTAGCCCGACAAGTTCAAACACGCGCTCTCGATTTCAAAATCAGCACTATCACTCTACCAACCTCCAAAGGAATCGATCCCTGCCATGCTTGACCTAACCAACACACAACCGGCAATCGACAAGCTCAAACGCATCGAAGGCGAATTAAACATCGAAATGATCGAACGCACCGATGCCATTCGCGCTATCCTCATTGCCTTGATCACAGGCCAGCATGGTGTATTCCTCGGCCCTCCGGGCACCGGCAAATCATGGCTCATTCTCAAGCTTGCCAAACGCATTGCGACCAATGGCCAAAACGGCAACGGACTGAAAACATTCGTCCGTCTCATCACTAAAACCACTCAACCCGAAGAACTCTTCGGCCCCATCTCCATCGCCGCCCTAAAGAAAGACGAATTCAAACGCGTAATCACCAACATGCTGCCAGAAGCAGAGCTTGCATTTCTGGACGAAGTTTTCAAGGGATCCTCCGCCATCCTGAATACACTGCTCACGATCATGAATGAGCGTGAATTCGACAACGGCACGGAACGCCTCCCCGTACCTCTCATTTCACTCTTCGCTGCCTCCAACGAAATGCCCCAGGGCGAAGATCTCAACGCCATGTGGGACAGACTCGTTCTTCGCGTAATGGTCGACTACACCACCGAGTCAGGCTTCGCCCGGCTTATCAGAACCGCAGCCGCACCAGTTCTCACCACTACCATCACAAAACCGGAACTCATCGCCATCCAGAACACCGTCCGTCAAATACCCATCCCCGCCGGTACATATGGAGCAATTGAAACCCTGAGAAAAGACCTCTTGAGAAAAGGCATCATCGTGAGCGATCGCAGATGGCAGTGGGCTACTACTCTCCTCCAAGGCCAAGCCCTCCTCGAAGGTCGCGCGGCAGTGGAAGAAGACGATCTGATGATCCTTAAAGAAGCCCTCTGGAGTGCTCCCGAGCAGCGTTCTGAAATTGGCAGAATGGCCGCCCGCCTCGCTAATCCCCTCAATGCAAAAGCCGTCGAGCTATCCGACCAGGTCGACTCCGCATTTTTGGCTTTCAACGAAGCACAAACCACTGCCGCTAACAAGACTGAGCAGATGAATTCAGCAGTCGACACCAACGTCAAGATCAAAGACGCGCTCGAAAAACTCGCCCGCCTCAAGCAACAGGCCGAAGCACAGTCCCGACCGACGACACGGATTGACAAAGTGATCGACGAAGTGAACGCCAAGCACCAAGAAGTCTGCAAAGTCATACTCGGCTAATAAATCAGCAGCTCAACAAAACCTCCAGTGAACAACCAACAACTTTCAACCGACGAGCCTGTAGAAATCAACCCTACAGATTCGACGGCTACACCAGCTGAGCAACTCATTCCCGAAGAACGCGAGTCCCGCTTCTTCGCCGCCGATACTAGTGGCGTCGCCTGCCTAAACCATGACAGTTTTGATCTCGACTCTTTCGATCAAGCGATCTCCGATTACCCAAACTTCCGACAAACAATAGAAGAATCCGGAGGCACTCTCTCGACAGGCTCCGCGCTGATGCGTGATCTCTTCTGGAGTTTCCACAAACGCGCTCCCATGATCGCGCCCCCCGCCCCGCTCAAGCATTCTTACGAGGTCAACCGGCAAATCCTCGAACAGGTAATGAATACAATTGAGTGGAAACAAGTGCGGGAAGCCGGCACTGCCGACGACTTGATGATGAGCTCAATTGCCACCATGGGCGTCGCTGAAAACGCAATCAACGCCCTCGGACAGAGCACTATCCGCAAGATCAACAACCTTAATGAGCTCGAAACAGAAATGTCTCAGCTCTTCTCACAAGCTGAAGCGCTGGACGATCTCGCAAAAGAGGCAAAAGGAAAAAAGGCAAAGGAACTTTTCGACCGCGCCCAGCAAGCCCGTCTCAATGCCGAACAAACCCAAACACAAGTTGACGAGCTCCACGAGGAAGTCAACAATGCCGTAGACCAGGCTCAAGCAGGGATTCGCCAAGCTGCCCGGCAAGCCCTCTCCGAAGCCGAACAGGAAATCGACTCTACTAACGAAGCAATCAAGGCTTACTCCGCAGGCTACGACCAAGGCGGATTCGGTCTCAGCAAGAACGGCCAATCAACCAAAGAAAAACTTCAACTTGCTCAAAGGGTCCGTTCATCCGACAAACTCAAACAGATCGCCGAACTGTGCGGTCGCCTCACCCGCATCGCGCTAGCCGTCCAAAAGGCAAAGGTCAAACACCCGCCCGACGAAATAGCTTCAATCGAAATCGGTAACAATGTCGCCCGCATGCTTCCCTCCGAACTCTGTCTCTTAGCCGACCCCGAACTTGAAGATATCTTCGCTCTTAAGTTCATCGAAAAGCGGCTGATGCAATATGAGCTCATCCACCATGAACCACAGGGCCGTGGGCCTATCATTCTCGCTATCGACGAATCAGCCTCAATGGATGAACCAGCATGCGCTGAAGAAGACACCACCAAAGAAGTTTGGTCCAAAGGAGTTGCTCTGGCGCTAATGGCCATAGCGCGCCTCCAAAAGCGCGACATCGCCATCATCCACTTCGCCTCAAGGAACCAAATACAAACTCAATTCTTCAACAAAGGCGAGGCTTCCCCTGAAGAAGCCCTGGAAGTCGCCGAATTCTTCTACAACGGAACTACAGCCTTCGAACCCTGGATGACAAAAGCCCTGGAACTAATTGACGACTCCAGATTCGACAAGGCGGACGTCATCTGCGTCACCGACGGGCTCGCCTCAATATCCGCAACCGTAAAAACCAACTGGCTGCAAACAAAGGCGGCCCGCGAAATGCGAGCCTTCGGCATACTGATTGGCACTAACGAGGGAGCCGGAGTACTCGCTTCAATTACCGATGCCATGCTCCCACTCGACATGCTCAAGAACGACAACCCCATACTCGAAACAATCTTTAGTATCTAACGAACTCGTCGACAAGGACACCGCGATGAACAGACACACTATCACTCTCTCCCAAATCGAAAACCAAACCGGCGCCGACTTCCTCGGCTATGTAGTCAATTGGAGACTCATGAACATCCGCGTACAGGAAGCTGACCTGAAAGCCGCCCTCGAACGCGCCGGCTTCAGCAACCACCTGCCTGCCCCACCATCGCCGCGCAAAGCGTTACGTCGCGCCCTCGAGGCATGGATATCAGCACGTACTCAACAACGAACTGGCATAGCCCAAACAGTCAGAAACTCATCCTCAACCAATGATGACGACGAGAACCAGAAAGAAACGACGCTCATTCGCGTAATCAATAAAGCTGGCGCCGAACATCTCGTCTTTGGCATCGTCTCCGAAAACGTCGACTTCAATAAACTCGGTCTTTCATACGGCACCCAACTCAGAATCCTCTTACACAAAAAGACTGGAGAAATCCTCTGCACCACGGACGCCGCCGGCGTCATTAGTGCGCAGAATGAAAGCACTCAAGTTACAAACGAACTCATCCCCTACTTCAATGAATTCCGGCACCTATTTTTTACCGAAGACCTTTCCAAAATGGTGCACGGCATTGTCACCAGCATGAACGCCGTTAGCTTGCGTAAAGAAGGAGGCATCTACTTCGTTCCCAACGCTGAACGACAGCAGATTGAACTCGCCAAAGAGCTCATAGCATCCCTCCCAACCACGGCCGAGGAGCAGCCTTACCTCTTTGCCCTTCCAGTCACCAACACCGAAATTGCCAAAGCCGACGTCGCGCTCGCCATCCACTACGGCTTCCTCGACGAGCTCCGAACCATGGCATCCGATCTCGACCGATTCGCCCAGGCTGAACCAGGAACAGTTAAACCCGAAACCATTGCAAACCGTCTCCTCCAATATAAGTATGTGAAAGAGAAAGTCGGCATGTACGCCACCCTCCTTTCGATGCAACAAGACAACATCGTCAAAGGTCTGGAAGCTCTAACCAGCAAGGCCCAAACTATTGTCCTAGGCAAATCCCCTTCCTCCAGTCAAACCTCCGTACCAACCTCCAGCCAATCTAACCAGGCCACCGCCGAGCCTGACTCCGGAAAAAGCGAAATTGATTCCTTCAATCAATCCGACCCGGCAGAACCACAAATCATGGAAGCCAGCGACGTATCTCCAGAAGCGCATCTCCTGCCACTCACGCACATCGCTTCAGACGCCTCAAGTCATACCTCACCGCAGCTCGCGCAGGCCCTTAACTCCTTACAACACTCAGCAACAGCTTTGCCAACAACACCAATGCTCTTTAGCTAAACCACCCGCGGCCATCCTATGCCCAAATCGATGGGAAAAAGCGGTAAGTAAACTTTCGCCTGCCAGGACGAAAGAAAAGTATCCAGCGGCAACTACACCAGGTTTCCTTTAATAACCTTCAATCGCTCTTAGGCTTAGCGAGCCGAAAGAATACTTTCCACCGAGGTTTCGGCGATCATCATGCAAGCCCCGGTAAGCAGCGCTCACTCCACCAGCCCCGCCTAACATCAGCACTTCCCTCCAGGTTCAAATCTCACATCCATGGCCGTTCAATGCAGCGCCTGCAAACAATCCTGGCCGCGCGATCCCGCCCTGGAAGTGAAATGCCCTTCCTGCCCTGCAGAAATAGGCCAGCACTGTGTCCGCCCAAGCGGCCATAATCTCTTCGGGAACACATTCCACACCGAACGAGATAAACTCGCAATGAAAACTATCCCTGACTACGGGCTCTGCCCAAACGCTTCGACAACGAAAAAACTCCCCGCAAAAGCGTCCGCCAACGGCAATCTTTTCTACCCTGAATAACTGACCATCCTTCGCTGTTACTCAAGCCTGTTTTTCTACCTGCCCAGCTCCGATTTTCGTAAAGTTTCCTTTCCCACCGAAAGTTTAGTTACCACTTTTTACGCCTACAGACCTGACTATCCAACCTCACAAAATCAAAGCTCAAACTATTTTTGAGCCCGTCTTTTACTGCTCTTAGCTTTACCCCGCCGCCAACTTTCAAGCTTCCTTCCGCTTCACGGCACGACCCTTGTAGTAGCCCCATCCGTCGGACGGCAAGAACCAACGACAACGTTCAACCAAAACGGAGCACAAACGACCTATTTGCACGGAGCCAAAAAGATGAACGCCAACACCCGGAACTTAAGCCATCACGAAAGCCCAATCATCCCGTTTCAACCCCAAACCAGCGACGAGGCAATCACCGCCAAAGTCATCCGGATGATGCTCAACTTTGAGGTCCTCCGCGTACAGTTAGAAGGCGGCCGCCCCAACCTTACCGAAAGCCAACGCGTGTCCATGCGACAACAAGCCACCGCCATTCGCACACTGGGATTCCGCACCGAACGAGAAGCCATCACTGCCGGCGTCCCACTCTCTTATGACGATGACCTGTTACGCAGAGAAGGCACGCGCATCGCCTACCTCCTCGCCCGCAACGCTTTCGACCAGGCGATGCTCGTCGAGAAAGAGGTCATAACAATCTCCGTCAATAAGGCACTCTACGACATAGACGAAGACCGCATGACCATCGCCGCTGCAGCATAAGGAATCCCTTAACTACTGACTATCTGATACGAAGAAGATTTTGGAAATAATCTGACCGAAGGAAACACCCGTCATGGCACATACCGGAGCAGCAAATACCAAAGAACCCGAAGCTACCGCCCAACCAGACGCTCACCACTGCCTAATGGAAGAGCTCTCCCAAAGAGTCCAGGCCACCACAACCATGGACGAAGGATTCAAGGAAATAGCCTCCGCTTTCACTACCCTAAATGTGACAATCGAGCGCATCACGCTCGTCCGAAACACCGAGCGGTCAGAGGTGACCCTAAATCAAGACGCCTCAGGCGTTCGCCGAGACATTGAAGCGCAGGTCGCCGGCCTCACTATTACCGTTACCTGCATCAACCCGATGACCCCAAACGTTAACGCGAGCTTACAATCTCTCGTTACCATGGCAGCTATCGCAGCTCAACAATGGACCGCCGCCACCGCCACTCTTCTTGCCCCGGTCGAAACATCCAGGATGATCGGCAGCAGTCCGCAGATGCGCGACCTCAACATAGACATCGCACGCGCCGCCCGCTCAACTCACAGTGTTCTAATCAAGGGCGAATCCGGCACCGGCAAGACTACCGCCGCTCTCATGATCCACGAGCAAAGCCCGCGCGCCGATAAACCGTTCGTCGATCTCAACTGCGCGGCTCTCCCGGAAGCTCTGCTGGAAAGCGAATTGTTCGGACACGAAAAAGGCGCCTTCACCGGCGCCGGCACCACCAAGAAAGGACTCTTCGAAACAGCCGACGGCGGAACACTTCTCCTTGACGAAATCGCCGAAATGAAACCGGAACTTCAAGCCAAGTTACTGACCGCGATCGAACAAAAGAAAATCCGCCGCCTAGGCAGCACCAAAGACATCCAGTGCAATGTTCGCATCATCACTGCCTCGTCACGTAACCTGCAAACCATGATCAAGGAAGGAACCTTCCGCGAAGACCTTTACTACCGGATCGCGGTACTCGAAATACAGGTAGCACCGCTTCGAGAACGGCCCTCAGATTTTCCCGCTCTAATCAACAGCCGCCTCTTACACGAGCAGGAACTAACCGGCCGCTCCACCCGGTTTCAAATCGAAGCCAGTGCTCTGAAGGCGCTCGCCTTCTACGACTGGCCCGGCAATATCCGCCAACTACAAAACATTATCTCGCGCCTCACCGCGCGCGTCGACGACGAGAAGCCCATCACCCAAACCGACGTCTACTCTCAGCTTCCGCACAATAATGTTGAAGAGGGATCCTTGGTACTGCCCGCAGCTGCTCGAGTCTTGCTCGCAAATGAAAATCTTTATTCCTATGTCGCACGAGTCCAACTGCTAGTTATCGAGGCCGCCACGATCGCCGAAGGTAACCACACACACGCCGCCAAACGCCTGGGTTACCGTCGCTCATCTCTCGTAGGCCTCAAGCAAAAACTGCTACGTAGCAACCACTCCGGAAGCGCTCTCGAACCACTCGCTGAAATCCATCTCGCGCCGATCGCTCACCAATCCAAAAGCTCCTCTGCTGCCGCTTGAAAGCCAGCAAGTGGGACTTACAACATCCTGAACCAGACGATGACAAACGCCCTCCAAATTGCCGCTACCGAGAATGAAGCCGAAACCATCACCGGAGAAATCTGGGAAACCGCTCCATCCGCAGAAATCATGCTCCAAATGCTTTGGGAGTCAAAAGCATTCCGCCAGGCCAAGAAGATCACAAAATACGAACCCCACTTTCACCTTTTCGCCGCCTGGTCTGCCCGACGCGTAAGCCATCTACTCACAGATCAAAGAAGCCACCACGCAATTCGCACCGCAGAACTTTTTGCCGCCGGAGCCACAACCAGAGCCGAAATGCATCAAACCCACCTGCATGCAGAGGCAGTAGTAATCCAACTCGCTGAAACTTATGAAAAATCCACACTACCGACAACCGACACCCCTAAATCAAAAAACGACGGCGACCATCCAACCCGTGTCGATACCCGGACACTCTTTGGCGCTTCAGTGCTACACGCCGCATCCACAGCTTCAATGGCTTGTTACGCGCAACAAATATTCGGCGGCCTTCAAGCCGCTGAAGCTTGCGCTAAATACTCCAGCAAAGCCCTCTACTGGGAGATGCTCACCAACGGCGCCGACTCAGTCTTAATAACAGAATTCCTCGAAGAAGAAGATCGCCGCCAGGCCCAAGCTCTGAGAATCTTTCTCGGCAATCCATTCAATAGCGATCGATCACCGGCAATGACTCTACCCTCTCAACACAGGATTGTCGGCATCAATCAACAGTCGCAATAATTTCAAGACGGCAAAACAAACGAGCCGCCAATAAAATCGCAATCCTTTTTGACCCTGAGAACCTTGCCATCCAAAATCAACCAATGTACGACTTAACAATCATCCCTGGACAACACGAAAATCTAACTCATAGTAGGGACGAATACGGTGAGTTTGGATCTGTCTTCGCTTCCGACGAAGACAAGGACATCCCAAATCCCCTCGACTTCAATCCCAATCCCGCGCTTGATCAGACCGCCGGTAATTCCACCGCTCGCGTCACTCATCGCGTAGCACCCAAACCATAAGAGCCAGCAATCTCAGGTTTACTTCCATTAACCCCCACCACCGCCCACAGCCAAGATGTTTGCGTTTACTGACACAGCTGCCTTAACAAACGCTAGCACACAACCATTTACTTCCCTGGGTTCAACGTTTCGACGCGGTTTGACTGGGGTGTAATGACGCTCCTTACTCTTTGAGCAGATCTGACAACAGCGCTTTCTTGATAGACGATATGTCAAGTCCCATATTTCGCATTTCGGCGGAAAAGGCGGCAGCGGCTCCGGGAAAATCCTGGCCGCTGAATCTGATTCGCAACTTGCGTACACTGTCTGCGACCTTTTTCGCCAGAGCGAATACTGTTTCAGGTCCTACGTAAAATAAGCCCCCCGCAAAAGGGAGCGCGATCTGATGCAAGGCGGCCGAGGGTGCCACTACTATCGTCGCGATCTCCGCCGTTGAGCCACCGTGGGCTAGATATTCCCGAATCCAGTCGGAGTGTCCCTTAGCTTCCTGGACTTCTTTCTTGGATAGGACTCCGCTCACCTTTTTTTCGGTCTTGGCCTCAAACGCAATGTGCACATCATCCGTCAGGAACGACCACACTACATCTGGCGCACCGTCTTCAGTTGTACGGGTCGGCGCTGCACCGAAGCAGCTCCCCAATATTTCAAGCCCCTCGTGGTAGGAAACGGCGTTGACCTCCGCCAGCTGCTCCAGCATCTGTCCGATCTTATGTTCAAATTTGGGTCCCGCCCATCCCCATCCTGCGAGAACGTCCCACAGTGACTCCGCGTTTGGTTCAATCCCGTCGGTGCGGGCAGGAAGCGCCGCCTTGCGCTTCCTAAGCAATTGGTTCAGCCAGCCAGAATTGATCCCACACCTGGCACCGCGCTGCAAGGCATCCTGCTCTGCACTCTGTTCGCCCACCAATGACGCGGCGATGCTAGCCAAGTACCACCACCACGCGCGATAACCCGCCAACTCTGGACTATTGAGTTGGTCTGCAATCCGATGAGCCGTTTCCAGTGCATACTGGAAGTTTTCGTCCCACATCGCCTTCGCGTATCGGACCTCATCCGCACCTGCTTCTTCGTAATCCGGTGACTCCCCTTCCGGATGTTTCTTCTCAAGACCCGCAATGTCGGCGTCAGCCTGTTTCCTGTATTCGGGGTCGTCCATGAGCGCCAAGATCATGCTCACAAGCTGGTCGGCGCTCTTGGCAGCAAGTTCCGATTGGCTAACACCCCATCTAACTTCTGCGCTCAACTCAGGGGGCAAGCCGTTTAGAAACGAGGCTGAGGATGCCGCATTAACGAGTGACTGACCCAGCCAAACGATTACAGCAAAGTCGGTCGCGTTCCTTGTGCATCGCCCCATCCCCTGCGTCAATCGCGTGCGCTCACGCTTCTTTAATACAGGTCCCATTTTCCATCGCTCACTTAAGTGACGCTCTAGTAAGTTGACCGCTGCTGGCGTTTCGGACATGAGTAGGAGCCGACACTGTTCGTCAGGCAGGTCCAATCCGTCGTACCGAGCTGCTAGAGCAAGAATCACATCCGTGCTGTTTACAAATGCGTCCATGGTGTTCGCAATATCTGCTGCATCGCATCGCGCGGGCTTTTTGATCATTGCGTTTTCTAAGGCATCAAATGTTCGGCTCTTTATGCGGTCAGAAGGTGCCAGCAAAACGGCCCTTCTTGTGTCCATACCGTCCCACACTGAAGCCACAACTTGAACAGCCTCGGCATCAGAACTGTAAATCCCCGGAACGAAGACGTACCGCCGGCCCCACTGCGGGCTCCTGGCCCGGATCATTCGCAACTTTTGAATACCATACGCTCGCTGGAGATCGCTTTCACCGCCGAGCGTAGCGGACATGTAGATCCGCTGCTTTGCCGCGGCAAAAGGCCCGTGAGTGTGTGTCGGAGGTAGCAGCGGTCGGATAGCAATCTCATTAGGTGACACTAAGAACAGACAGGATTGGATCCTAGGTCTAATGAATCTCCATGCATACTTTGCCGTGTCAGCGGTCGCCGCGTCCAGAACAGCAATAACATTCGAAATGCATTCCGGATGACCTTGCACATCAGCCAGTTCTACGCTGCCAACGGCTGACTTATCGAGAACACTGCGAATTTGCGACTCAGACATCCCCGGTCTCAAGGCCGCCAAAAGAGAATTGTAGAGAGATTCCTCCTTGGCAAGATCAGCTGAGACGGTCCACATATCTGAGACGTAATGCTCCGCGCCATGGGCATCGTCAAACGCCAGGAACTCAGCCTCTTTTACAACGGGATTACTGTTGAACAGATTAGAATAGGTAGTTACGCCTATTGCTGAACCTGTCTTGTATCGCCCTTCCTCCGCCGAACTCCGAGTCTCCTTTGTTCCGCGTAGATCGGCGCAAGCAACACCGAGTCGCGCTGCTTCAGCCAAAACCTGGCCGGCCAGTTGGTTTGTCAGAGACAAATACGCAACCCGATTGGCTGGTAGTCTTTTCCATTCGGCCACAAGCAGGCCAACCGCTGTCTTCCCCGTGCCGGTCGGCAATTCAAAAGCTGCGTCTGACACGCCGGAGTGCTGATCCATATACTCGCGCAAGACGTCCTGCTGTGGACCTCTGAGATAGCCGTGCGAGCTGGCGCGACCCGACAGCTTGTAAAAGAGCTCTTCCGGGCTGGCATGAACGGTGGCGCTATTTGCTGACTTGAAGGCAGGCCTCGGTCTCTTTAGGTTCACTGTAATCCCCGTCAAATTCTCGAATTTTCTTAGACTTCAGCAATGATCTTACTTTTACCGTGAGTACTCAAGCCACGCGCGACGTGGGACATAAAGATTCGGCGCAATGCTTTGAACAATCCTTTTTGCGCCGAGCGTTTATTGTAGCTAGAAAAACTCACTCCACTTGCTGGGTTTGAAACAAGAGAACTGGGCCGCGCTAATGCATTGACCCGATCACAATCATGCCAGCTTGAAATTCGCTTTTTCCCGCTTCATCAAATCCGAAAGCCCCCGGCAAATTCAGGCGGACGGCAAACTAAGCATTCAAAGACTGCAATAGTCAGAAACCAGCTTGGATTTCCAAACGCCTAAACGGAATCGTCAAAATTCAAATGCAACAAACCGACATAACCGCTGACCACGCCTCCACTCTAGGCGTCCTGGTAAACACCGACCGCATCCGATCCTCGATCAAGAGGTTATTTCATAACCGAATTGACGAAGCGCTCGGGGAAATCGTCCAGAATAGCCAGCGCGCAGGCGCCCGAAACGTCGACATCGTCACTACCGAGAACTCCTTTACCATTCAAGATAACGGACATGGCCTGCTCGGCGGGATTGATGGATTCCACACCCTCCTAAAGCTCGCAGAATCCAACTTCGACAATAATACAATCGAAGACCAGGATCCCATGGGCGTAGGCATCGTGAGCTTGCTAACCCACGATCAAATCAGTGAGGTCACCTTCAGTTCCGGAACTCTTGAGCTTACTATCGACACAGAGAAATGGTGGAACGACCCCGATTACTACTCAGTTTGGTATCAGCGACTGACCGCACTCGCCCAACCGATCGCAGGCCTTCGCATCTCTGCGAAATGCGCTCCGGAACTCGTTAGCGCCATCCAGCTAGCCCTGCAACCCAAAGACGTTCTCTACACTTACTCAGACGAAATATTCAAGAGCGCCAGCCCCGCCCAAGGATATGAAGGCATCCTCACCATCACCCTCAACTCTAAAAACATTCGCACTTCATTGCCTGCCTGGACCAAGCTTCAAGATAAACTCATCTCGACAACCTATCTCGGCTCCAAACTCACAATCGGCTACAACGACTCCTGCCGGCGCTCGAGTATCCTCTGGTACGGACAATTAATATCGCTGCGCGGCTTAAACAATTCCTTCGACTTTCACCTGGAAGTAGTTTCCGGAAGACCCGTCAACCCACTCTCCCCATCTCGCACCGGCATAATTCAAGACGCTGCCTACAACGATCTTCTCGCCTTCATCAAAGAGCAGATATTCGACTTCATCTTTGAATTAAAGAATCGGGCCAAAATCAAACCAGCGCACGTCGAGGCATGCTTCCGATTGGACAACGCTCGCGCAACTACTAAGTGCCCCTACATAATCGCCGAGGACATCCAAACAAACGAGAGTCCGAACTCATTGGAAGATCTCAACTCATCCGGAGATCTGGATCATCCAAACACTCGGACCCTTTTCACATATGACGATGCGCCACTCCTATTGAACGAAGGAGTGTCTATTCAACGGCCCACGACAGTCGAAGAGGCCTTTTACGGACTGCCATCCTTTCTCCCGGAAATCGAGCCCGCCTTTACACTGCGTTGTGGAGACCAAACCAAGCTGAATATTGGAAATCTCTGGTGGAAACCCGAAGCCGACCCCCAACACAACTGGTTCTACAAACCCGGCGCTTACGGCATCTCCTACGAGGACCACCAACCACCAAAAGAATGGATACCTGTAACCAACTCTCCTGTCTTCGCATTCACTGACTCCAGCAGCTACGATGCCTCCGACGTCGACTTTATAGTTGGCACTGACGACATAATGGACTTCCTCGATAACCAAGTCTGGGCCGGTTTCAGCGCGAATGATGAAAACGATTACGATCCCCAGGAAGAGTCATACCGTAATTCCGTAGGCGATATCATTCGCTCAATCATCGGCAACTGCGTACCCCACGACTACACCTTGTACGACCTCAGCCGCTTCCTCAAGGATCAAACTGCTCCGATCATCGCCGTAACCTACCACTACAAACACGAGGGCAAGTTCGTTAACCCAAAAAGGATCTATCGCCCTAACCAACCAAACCTGGGCACCCTTACACCGTCAGAAATTACTGTCAGAACAGCTACCGGGGAAAAAGTGCGTCTCAAGCTGTACTGACGATCCTGCACTCCGAACATCCCGTGCTTACGCAGATGAGTACTTGCACTCCCTGTTGAACGGAAGACGAAAACGAAATTCCAGAGGTGTGGCCCGACCTCCGCGAATTCAACTTAACTCTTTGCGCCCTATCAACCCCTAATCAACACCATGGATCAAGAACGCTCCGAATTCGGCTTCCCCAGGACAACATGCTCCTGCTCTGCCTGCGCCAACAACTGCCGTAACCTGCCCGGCATGCTTATTCCTGACGACGTGCCCCGTATCGCCCGTCACCTCGGCTACACCGACGTCATGGAATTCTCCCGCGAAAATCTCTTGGCTAGTCCCGGAGCAATTGTCCTGAGAGACAACCAACAAGTGCGAATCCCCACTCTTGTACCGCAACGCGGCGCCGATGGTGCCTGTAAGTTCTTACAAAATGATATCTGCACTATTCATTCGGTATCACCCTATGGTTGTGCATTTTTCTCAGAACACGAGTCCCGCACCGTGGGTGATAAAAAATCAATTCTCGGTCTCGTTCACATCACTCGCGATCACGAAACCAACGGCCGCTACTCACGTATCTGGTCCATGCTTGACTCCACGAACATGAAAGCTATACCACCGGAAACCATTCGCCAACGCATGAACGAAACACCTGCCTACAGCGGCTGAGCTAACGTCTTCCTCCGTTCGCCATCAAATCGGCTCAACCCGGTCGGTTTTCGGTCAAAGAATGTAGTCATCGTCATCATCTTGAGCGGCAGCGACCTGTTCCGGCTGATTGAATAGATCCATCATGTTGCCCCACTGAACCACAAGGTGGCTATTCCTAGCGGCCTCTTTGAGATCACCAAACTCGTCAATTTTATTGCTTTGAATCGTACTCAGATAAACCCACTGCGTCGCCCTGGCGATGCCAACAAACAAAAGTCGGCGGCGCGCATCGCCACGAAATTTCGGAAAAGCCGACTCACAAAGTCGCGGCAACAAAACACAATCAAAGGTCAATCCCTTAGCGCTGTGATAGGAAGCGATCTTTGGCGTCAGGTTGTCGAAATCAGCACGAATGCCCAGATCGTTCTGTCCACTACGGCCGAGCGCCTTCTCCAGGTGGATTCCGCGGTTCGCAAGGCCTTTGGCAAACCCATGGACTTGCCGGTTCTGGGGAACAATGATTCCAATCCGCTGGTTTTTCATTTGCCGTTGCTTTATCACTTCTGCCAGCCGGTTCATCTCCTCATCGGCGGTGGACGCCATGAAGCATAGCGGTCGCTCACGTTCGGTATGGTTGTTTTTGATCTGGTTCAGATACTCTGCCCGCAACCGCTCGTCGGCAATAAAATAGGACGCGAGTCTTGCGACATCAGGCGAATTACGATACGCAGACAAAAGAGTAGCGTTTCTCCGGAGTAATCCAAATGTTCTTAGAATCTGCTCCTCGCTTGCCCCTCTCTCAAAAATCTGTTGTTGATGGTCCGCGAAGACTGTTACATGTTTAGATAGGAGTCTTAATATCTCGAACGATTCTGAGTCGAGATCCTGTCCTTCATCGACTAATACAAAATCAAAGTATCCACGCAGCTCAGTGTTGGACCTTGCAACTCCGAGAACTGTCTTATGGATTGCCTCAAAGTCTGGGGCCTTCGCTGTCTCATTCAATGGCAATGTGCGCGAGACATGGGCTCGGTACAGGTCTGTACACAATCGATCGAATGTCGTTACATTGCCTTCCGGAATGTTTACCATTTCCAGGCCTGACCGAATGTAATCCTTGAGCACGTTGGTAAACACAAGTATTCGAAACCTATCAGCTCTGACATCGCACGTGTCGCGAAGGTGGGCTGCACGGTGGATCAGGACTTGGGTCTTGCCGGAACCCGGTGGTCCAAACACCACGCGATGATCCACCGGCGAAAGCTCCACGATCCGGAGTTGATCGGGGGTCAGCTCCAAGCGATGAAGCAAGAAAGAGGGCATATCTATCTTCTCTCCAGTCCGCCCGTCACAACTGGGAGATCGCCCCCCAAACTCCCAGTTTGTCGTGTCTTCCCCGCCCGGATCGCGCGCTCATGCTCTGCTGTCAACTTCGCTTCCCGGTTGCCAGACTCATCAGCACAGTTCTGGAACCATCCAAACTCCCAGTCATCCAGTCGTGGTGGACCGACAAAGGAATCAAGGGCCTGCGCGTACTCCTTCTTCGCCTCGACCTCTTTCCCTAACGAACCGAGACAATTGGCTCGCAAAGTTCGATAGGGGCCGGAGTGAGGGTCCTTTTGTAAGGCCTGTTCCACGGCTTCCAGTGCTTGATCGAGTTTCTTGCGGCGATAGAAGCTGAGGGCTAGATTGAAAATTGGGGCTCCACCACCTCGCGACACCTTGTCGGCCTCACGGTATGCGCGCTCTTGCCGAACGTAGTCTCCCAACTCCCCGGCATAAATGCCTTCCAAGTTGAGGATCTCAGAATCAGGTAGACCAATCAGTCGCAATGCCCGACTCAGGTACGACAGCGCCTTTTCGTGCTGCTGCAACTCAGCGTACCAGCGGGCGAGCTGAACGAAATCATTCCGATTTTCGGAGCTTCCGCCTCCCTGTTCGCGCAGCTCTTGCTCACGCTCCTCAATCTGCAACCGCACCTGATTGGGATTCACAACATTCACGAGCGGATTCTGGACGGTCCGTTGAAACAGGGAGTCAGGATTGTTCGCAAGGAACGCCAGCAGTTCAAATGCTTGAGTGCCGAGAAGCCTGCATTGGACGGTTATCGGATCGCCGGCATTCACAAGTTCATCAATCCTCCATCTCTCCTCGAAAACGGGCTGACGAGTGGAAAGCGTAACGACCTTCATCACTAGTTCGCGGATCATTGTCCTGGGAATTGCGAGGTTCGTAAGTTGAACGTAGGAGCCATCAACCGGAAAAGGAATCGAACTCCCGGCAGGGATCAACTGATAAGGCTCGCCTTCGCCGGTCAGCAAAGCAATCGTGTCTCCGACAACGGGTTGAACAATCGGCTTTCCGGTGGTTGCCAGGAAGAAGGCATGCCATGCGGCGCCGCGTGCCACCGCCGTCTGGACAGAAATGTAGTCCGGAAAAGTGATCGTGTGAGCCTGTTGAAAGTATGCTTGAACAGCCTCTCGAACCTGAGGAATAAGACTGCTTCCGCCCACCAGTAGGCAGAAGCTTACCTCCTTCGGGCTCAACCCGGCCCTATCCAGTGCGTCTTGCAACGGAGCGAAAACAGACTGCGTCAGCCGGTACTCGGTTTCACGGGAGTAAAGATGGTCCTTTTCTAAGAACGGCTCCAGTATTTCTTCCCATTGCGACGCGGTAAGTGAGGGCTCGCGAAGCGTGAGTTGCCGCTTTCCCAAGCTGCAATTCAGCGCCGGTTGTCTTGCGACGATCATTGATCTGTCCGAAGACTCATATCTGCCAAACTTCTGCAAACGGTCTGTCTCAGTGCAGAGCGCAATCTTCAACGCTTCCGCAGTGCCGAGGAGTTGTGGCTCAAGGATTCGCTTCTTGTCTTCCCACTTCAAATCAATAGCGCTCAATCCATTCTCTTCCATCAGCGCCGGAAGCAAATGCTCGTGAACTATTGCTGCGTCCAGGTCACCGCCGCCAAGCCGGTGGTACCGCGACACCGCGAGTGGGTTTATCTTAAAGTTTTGCTCCAGAGCGCTCGCTTCAATTTCGACGACCGAAACATCACAGGTTCCTCCGCCAAAATCAAAGACGACACCGCGTGAGACATGCCCCGGTGAAAGTAGACCCGCATCGGGGTTGGTGAAAAGATAATCGAGGAGCGCCGCTGTCGGCTCATCCAGTAGGTCGTGGTCACCGAGCGTTATCCCTGCACACTCGGCAGCCTTGAGCGTATCGCTACGCTGGTTCAACTGAAATGATGCCGGAACCGTCACGCAGACGCGGGCCGCCCTTGCGCCGGTCGCTCTTTCGGCATCTTCCTTTATGAACTCAAGAATGTGCCCGGCAATCTTTGACGCGTGATTGTGTCTCTCAGGAGCACGATAGTAGGTCTTTCTTAGTCCCATCTCGTTCTTGGTGTCGAAAAAGAGTGACCGCTCGATTGCGAGCGCTGCATCCTGAGGTCGTGTGCGCAATCTCTTGGCACCCTCACCAACCCAGTGGGAACCGTTTGGCAACAGCACCAGGACAGACGGCACTATGGGGCTCGTGAAGACCCCGTCTCTTGTCGGCTGTTCAATTTCGAGACAACGACATTCGGGAAGGGCGTCAGATCCCATATCGGGCGACCAAAGGATCTCAGCAATAGTCGAATTTGTGGTGCCAAGGTCAATGCCCCAAACACGAATGGCACCTTGAGACTTGAGCATCGCCAGTGGACTCTTCGTCAGAATCTGTTGATTCATGTTAGGTGGTAATCTCCAATTTTAACGGCTGCTGATTCTCCCTCCGTCCTCGATTGAGAAATTGGAGATGCGCCGACGTCCATAGCATTCGAGCAATTTCACCTCAAGATGATGACGATGATTTCGGCGCAAGATAGGTCGCGAGCGAGAAACCAGGCTGGCGACAAGCCTGGCTGAAAGTGCTTACCCACGCTCCAGCCAATTTTTGGAGGCTGTGGCGGTCCCGGTGCACGCAGCGGTTAGATGGGGGCTGAGAAGCAAATTCGGTGATCACGTTGAAGATCGCGTAGGCGTTCTGGCCCAAGTCATGAGCGTAACGGTCGCTCGTTTCGCTTAGGTGTGTCATCAGGGCCTTCCACTCGTTGGCTTCTCGGGTGTTGGGCTTCCATGGCTCGGGCTGCCTGAGAAAAAGTACGTTGCAAACAAAGGGCTCAAAGTCCGCGCGAGGAACCTCGCAGGTGCGGAGCGCGCTGAGATAATCGCCGAAGTCCTTGCGCAGCTTTCCGAGCCGATCGCGCGCAACTTCAAACAGAACAGTTTCACCGATGTCGCGATGCTGATGGCTAAATTTGAAACGGATAATCGACTCAGGAACAATCATCCCATTCTTGCAGACCTTTCGGAAGAATCCCACATCGAAAGCCAGCGCCCGTAACGCGTTGTAGCTGTTGGTGACACGAATGAAGGGACCAAACGTGTCTGGACGTTCGTGAGCGGGAACAACGCTGAAATCGAGCGCGGTCGAATTATGGACCAGATCTATTTGACAGTGACCGCCGGTGGAGGGAGCGTCGGTGGCTTTCACTTCCCATTCGCTAGCTTGGGTCTCAGGGAAGACAGTTCGGCAGCATTCGTGCGCCCAATCCAGCGCCTCGCGGTTCGTGACCAGCCGGTATCCACGGCTCACGATACCAAGCACCTTCTGGCTAGTAAGATTGACGATGGCCTTCTTGTCGCGCACCGGCAACATCCGCTCGCCGGCCTTGTTCTCGATGGACACAAAGACAGGGCGTGCCTTCACCGGGAATAGAACATCTTCGAGTTTGTTAAGCCGAGGCATTGCTTGTTGTCCTCCCCTATCATGGGCGGCGCCAGAGATAACTTCCATGCAGCCGTAAAAAGTTTTCGCACAACGTTCATATTAGCAAACATGTTCAAAGGCCAAGCCGAGGCAGCTACATTTTCACTCTGATTGAGCTGTTGATTGCTTGAGCCCATCAACTGCCTCTCTGAGAGTCTGGATGTGGCGATCGAGGCCATTCGTCATCTTCCTAATCTCTTCAAGAACCTTTTCGCTACTCGTCTTCGCGGTCTCGGTAAATGTTTTCATCTTGGCCAACCGATTTGCTTCGGTTTCGATGGCCAGGACCGCCCCATCAATCGTCTGAAAATCGGCCGCTTCTGCCTCGCGCGTCTGAGACTCCCGGACACACAGCGCTTTGGCCAAGAATAGGGCTGCCTTCAGTATCATATCGTTGTTCATATCCTCGGCATCCCAGATCACAAAGATGTCGTTACCGTAGCGAAGGAATGGTTCCTGATTGGCCGGGGCGGTGTTCTTTGAAAAGACAAATACCCCCACTGAAGCCACCCTGTTTTTCCGCGCGTTGTCGATCTCCTCCCGTGCCTTCTTCATGTCGTATGAAGCGTGTTCCTTGGCTTCAATTACAAAACTCGCCCCTTCTGCGACGCACTCTGGACCAAGCTCTACCGTCGCGTCGCCAACTTTACAGTTCTTTATCGCCCCTGTGCTATTTCCAGTTGCAGTAGCAATATCTCCTGCCTTTTCCGCTTCGTGCTGCACGAACTCGAACACCACATCCTCGAACTGCCGGCCATGGGTTGTGGAACGAAGGGATTCGGCGCGCCTGGCTTTCATCGCCTCAAGCGCAGAAGTCACGTCTATCTGGAAGGAGGTAGCCTGTTCTTGGTGGCTCTTCAATATTTCCACTAGTTCGCGCTTAAGGCGCGCGAGCGCTGATCCTTCCACGTCGAGCGTCAAGTTATTATTAATTGCATCGGTAGCTTCGTTTAATAAATTCGACATTCGCGACAACGCGGACTCGTCATTGTCTAGAGAAAACTCGTTCGTGATAATCCGCTGAGCATTCTCCACTTTGCGCACGAGCCGACTCAAAGCGGAGTCTTCCTCATCTAGCGAGAACTCCTTTACAACCTCAGCGACCTTTTTCGTCAGATCGCCTGTCAAGCGCCCGTTCTTTTCAGTCAACTCAGATATCAAGCGGTTCAGAGCGCCGTCCTTATTGTCCAAAGAGAATTCCGCCAGGATGGTCTCCCTTTCGACCTGCAACACCTCTTCGGCGGAATTGCGGACTGCCTGGACGAGACCACTCGACTCTTCCGGGTCAAGCAGATTCATGATTGGGCTGTTCTCGCCAACATGGACCGCGAGGGTCTTCGCTAGCTCAGAACCGTCCGCTCCAATCTGGCGTCTCATGAGTTGTTCGAGGTCGCCATCCTTCCTTATCAGACGTTCTAAACGCTCTTGGAACCTGCCATTGTTTGGATCGAAGTATTCCTTCAGGACCTTGGTTACATCTTCGTTTAGCTGAGATCTATAGCTCTCCAACGATTTTCCCATGTCTCTTAGTAATCGGTCGCCTTCACGCTTCACGGCGTCGGCATCAATCTGGCCCCGTGCTTGTTTCAGGGACAAGAGCCCTATGCGCAAAGCACAAAGAGCGTATTCATCACGCTCGCGTCCAACGTTTCTCTCGACCAACTCTCTTACTGAGTCGTGATCGTTGACTAGGAGTTGAAGCTGAATCGAGGCCGGCATTTCAGTAACTAACCTGGGAATGGCGGTGGCGATTATTGATTCGTTTAAAGCTGCGCTCATAACATTCTCCTCATAATGGTTCTTAGGGCTACACAGTAAGTCCGCAGTCGGAAGTAAGCAGCGGCCTCATGCCTGCCAAGGCCTTTTTCTTAGGCCTTCACCATACTTATGTGATAACTGGAGTGATTTGTTCGGGAAGGGAGCCTGATCGCTCAAAGACAAGATGAGCCAGCTTAAGGTGTGAGAGGAAGGAGTCCACCAGCAAACATCTCAACGTCGACGGCTGAAGGACTCGTGTTATCGCTCACCAGTGGCGGCAGTTTAGTCATTCCGATCTCGCGGTCGGAGTTCAAGATTCGATCAAACCCGCCTCATCCATGGGTTCGAGTACTGCGTTACGTAACCATGCTTCATCGAACCCTTCACTCTGTGTCGCAGTCACATCAACGCTCACCTTGCCAGCGGCGTCGGCAAGGTTCGCAATCGCGTTCCACGCAGTAAATAGTTGGTCCCGATCTGCGCTGAATGAAAGACGCACGATATCCCGTCGGGTCGTCCCAGGCGGTGGAGGGGTTGGGCCAGGAACAGGAGGTTGAACTCCTTCGCCATCAGTCGTATCGCCTGGAACGACTACAGGACCTTCGGGTGGCACACCCTGTTCTGGCACCCTTGGCATCGCGCCCGACATAATAAGAAAGCCCGTTTCAAAATCCACCTCCATCGGATCGAAGTTACGTCCAAAGACAATTCGATCGCGATTCGCCTGGTAGCGTCCGTCCGGTCCCAAAGCAGGCTCTGGTCCACTCCAGTAGCCAAACTCCAGACTAGGATCTTCCACGCCTTTTGCTATCGCCCTACGGAGTACATCGCTATTCTCCAGCCGAGTAAAACCAAAGATTGAGTAGAAAGACTCCAGTACTTCCGAGGTCTTAATGCCCATGCGCGCTGCGCGATCGGTTCCGGTCGCCTCACCGAGCTTCAATAGCTCTACGATCTTTCGTGGACTTAAGGTCGCGAACACCTTGCTGGAGATCGTTTTCAAGAGTTCTAATGTTCGCTCGTGCACGCCACTCGCGGCCAATGCTCTGCCGCCGACCTCTACCTTGTCGATCTGTATCTGCCCCGACTCCATTCGAGGCAACCACACGGCGTTGTACAACTCGCGAAAAGCATACTCGATGGCCGAGTCTTCCGTCCTTCGACGCTCCTTGAGTTGATCGAGTTGTTCCTTAGTCAACCTATGCTGGGCTTTACTTGCTTCAACCTTTTCGACGGCAAGCAGATATCGAACAGCGCGTCGCAGCGCGTTGACCTGGGCCGACTGCGGAATGGCCAAGCCAAGCCCGTTGCGAAATCGGCGTGGCCTGTCTCCATGCTGCTCAAAAAACTCCTTTGCGATCTTCGTTTGCTCCTTTGTGCTCTTCTCAGCAAACTCAAGCGGCAGGTAGCCAACGAGGAATGCAGGATCACTATCAGGAATGTCGGGGGACTTTTCAGGCCAGACAATCGCGCTCCGATGCCCGGCTACTTTCTTATTAAGGAGATCCTTGATCTTATTCCTTATGGGCTGCGACTGGGATTCCTGAGCCCCTATCTGTCCTTCGGCCTCCTCAACCAGCATTGTAACGTTAGGATCTTTCTTAAAGACGTAATGGACACCGTCATAGTGCAGGTAGACGCAGGTATTTCTCAGCTCGGAGAGCACCGCGCTGGCTGTAATGCTGTCGAGATCTGGACCAAGACAGATCGATAATAGCTCCTGCTCGCTGATTCCGGGCGGCAGCATCTCGTCGTCCGCGCCCTGTTTACGTAAACCACCGAACGAATACATAAGAATGGCGGTTGCCAATCTGGTGGCCGGTTGGACGCTGGCAAGGGCCGGCGCCTGCTTTGCAAACTGCTCGTCAATGCGCCTAACGCGAGCGTTTGGCCCAGTGAGATCTTCGACGAGGATCGGATCATAGTCGTTGTTTAAGCCGAGCTCTTTGTAGAGCGCATTCCGAACTTCGGCGTCGGCAAGTGGAATATCACCGGGCCCAAGAAGAGCCCGAGATGGTCCACGCTTCTTCGCCGAGCGAAGACACGTAGCCAGGAAGCGGAGTGCCCCCCGAGTTCGTTGGAAGGCTGGTACCGCCGCCCAACGCCCGCGCATGACGTTCAGGGTTGCGGGATGAAACGGATAGGAGATTTTTATCTGGTCGCGAAGTTGAGATCCATCAGCGTCAGCCTGTTCTTTTTCTAAGGGCGTGCCTGCTGCGGCGCGGCGTTGTTTTGTGACCACCTCTTGATAGATTCGCGCAACTTCCGAGGCGTGAGTCTCATCAGGTTCTTCCGCGAGCAGGCGGCGCTTGACGACATGTACTATTTCATCGTCTCCTACCGGTTGACGGAGCTCATCAACTCGAGAAGCCAGATGGTCCAGTTCGTTCAGGAGCGCCACATTGTCGAGGGACTCCTTTGCGCTCCACTGAAGCGAAAAGACCATCACTGCGTCAGAGCTGTTGGCTACTTCGACTGTCAGATTCTGAAAAAAGTCCTTAGCTTGCCGCGACAGAGTCGAGTCAAGCACTGAGACAGCGGCAGTGCGCTCCATATACTTGAGCACTTCATCCAGCAATAACAGTTTTGGCCCTCCGGCTAGCATCTTCTGGATGTCGTCGCCGCTGGGGGAAACACGGTCTTTATCTAGCTTCTCAATCGCAGCATAAGCTTC
This sequence comes from Chloracidobacterium sp. UBA6041, assembly GCA_002427845.1. Lineage (GTDB taxonomy): Bacteria > Acidobacteriota > Blastocatellia > Pyrinomonadales > Pyrinomonadaceae > PSRF01. Next base: position 29,965 of record DIYZ01000175.1, read on the forward strand.
ATCGCCAAGTTGAGCTGCAATCCAACCCCACATGGTGTGAATGTGACGGCCATCGGGTAGATCCTTTCCCTGTGCGCTAAACTTCTCGCCGTCAAAAACAGCGAAAGTTGCCTTACCCGGGTCGGCAAAGCCGACGGCCTCGGAAATTACATTGAGGGCCTTGCGGTCGCGCACTGCGTGCAGCAGAGCAGCGAGCGTATGCGACTTACCACCGCCAAAAGGTGTTCGCAGCTTGAGTACGCGGTTGTATCCTTGCTTACCGGCCAGTGAAGCAAGCACCTCTTCAAGAAGTCGCCGCAAATCAGCTGTTAGGTAAGTAGCACGGAAAAAAGCCTCGGCATCGCGATTGACTAGTGGTACGTTTTTATCATTGGCGGCGATTGCACCTACATCGATAGCGAATACCGATTCGGTTAGATTGCCTGATTCGACGTCCGGATGAAGTGATACCAAATCTGTCCAAGGTCGCAAGGCGTAACTTTTCATATTAGTCTCCAGCTTTTGCTCCATCAGGACTATCAGGACCAGGTGTAAAGTGAGCCTGATTTACCACCATTTCTCGCTTTACGGGACATCGTCCAACAAACATCTCAGCTGTTATCTCAACTCAAATTCTTCCAGTCGCGCGTCAATCAACGTACGCCAGTTGGCGAGCAATTTGCCAAGGGCACCGGCTTCCGCCGTTGTGGTGTTAATCAGCATAGCGTCCACCTCCCCACCTTTGAGAGCGGGGCCGGCGAGGGCTTGTGCGACTTGGCGGAGGCGCTCGCGGTCGGGGCGTGCTTGATCCAGGTAACCATTCAAGTTTCGAGGTTGATTTTCCATGAGCCAGAGAATCCGATGCAGCACATCTATTAGCGATGGAGTTGCGCCGTTGGTACTCTCCTCATCGCGGAACCCCAGATCCGCACGTGCGCCTCGTTCTGTGAAGTCGCGAAGGCGGTACTTGCTCTTCTTCTTCTCGACTAGCGCCGAACCGCCCTGCGTTAGACCTCGCGGACCATCAAGCTCGATAGATTGTGGGTACGCGAAGACGATAGCCTCACCCGCATCCAGCTCGGCGGCTTTGTACGCATAGCGCCAGAGGACATAGAAACGGCTGGGGCCGTCCACAGCTGCCACACCCGATCTCGAGTAGCCGAAGATCTTTTCCAGCAGCGTTTCAAGGACCACTCCTTCGACTTCTGTCAGAAATCGTTCGGCGGGCACTTCTTCGCCACTGGCATACTCGACTCGGGCAAAGCGCGTAAAGGCCCGAAGGCCTGCGCCTACCGCTGCGATAACCAAGTCCGCACCGCTAATACCCATGCTCCAAAGTGTCTCGACGCGCTCACGCACAATCCTGTCTAGTTCAGGACGCACATGATCTTCATATGACCCTGAATGAGCATCTTCGTGTTTGCGAGCGACTAGAAAGATACTAGACGCCAACGCCGCTGATTCTTGGTCGCGGAGTCGGCCGGGCTTTTCGGTATCTAACGGCCATGCCTCAGTCACCAAGAACCCTGCATTGCGCAATGCGTTAACGAGTGTTGCCCATCCCAAGGTTGTCTTATGCGCGTATACCACAGTCAACTGCCCACCCGGCTTCAGGACGCGGGCTGCCTCGGAGAGCGAACGCGCCATCATGCCCTCATAAGCGGCTGTGGCCAGTTGTCGGTCACCTTGATGTCTGGTTGCATCAGCCACCGCTTCTGTTTTCTTGGGAGTGCCATTTGTCGCGAAATGTTCTGAATACAAGTGCCCAATCGACCGCTTCATCCAAACGTAAAAAAAATCGGAGATATTTGAGTAGGGCACATTGTCATAGTACGGGGGATCAGTGATGACCACATCAACGGAGTCATCAGCAAGAGGGATTGCTGTTGCCGAGCCACGTTTAACTGTTGCGGGCCGATCCCAAGTGATCATCTCTAGCATCTTCGGAATATCCTGTATGATCGCAGGCCAACTAGCGCCAGCAGGATTGAAGGGATTTGTTTCCGCATAATCCCACACCATTGGCAAAGCTTGTCTTCCAAAAGTGTTCTTCACGCCACGCCCACCTGTGTAGTTGAAGGTGCATAGGGAGGAGGAGAAATCTGACAGTTTGCTTACGGCTGTTCCCAAGAGCGTGGTCAATGCGACGACGTACTCCTCCGAGTGCCGTAATTGCCTGATTTCCTTTTCCGCGTCCCGCACAGACGAACAGAACGTCAAGAGGGATAATAGTTGCCTCTGATTGAAGAGACTGCTAAAGGTGTCAAGACCGTAGAGGTAGGTCCAGCAACTGTTCTTAGCGTCAGTAACTATTGGCTCGTTAGGTACAGTAAGCCCCGAGCGAGTACATAATTTCGCAATTCGGCTTGCAATCGCTCTACCGTTTGAGGATTCCAAAGGGAAATCCTCAGCAGACAAATAGACTTTTCCTTTGCTTCCGGGGCGAACGCATGCTGTAGCCATCAGCTGCTCGCCCAATCTGTCAGCGATTCCTTCTCTTTTCACGTAATCGCTGTCGGCTACCGTCCCACAGAATGGACAAGTCGCATTACCAGCCTTGGAAAAGGCTTCTGGGTCAAAGCCCAACTTCGCTTCAGTGTGGGTCTCGACGATATCAAATCGTGCGCGCCCCTGTCCCTTAGGTGCAACTAGTCGCATCGCGACAAAACGGTCTTTCTTCTTGCATAGCCACGTCTGCTTCACCAACGGAACCATCGCGCCACAATCGTTACTCTTGCACCGAACAGTTCGCGTCCAAAGGTAGGCCACGGGCGTTAGGTAAACTCTATCAACCTTGAGACGTTGTTGCTTCTCAGCATCTGGAAAGAGACCTGGCTCTGGGTCTAGCGTTAGGTCGTCAGTTTTTGCCTTTGGATCGGGCAGAAGAGGATATAGATCCCCAATTTCCTCCCGAACTCGCCCTAGCACCCAGTCGCCCCAGTAACGCACCTCTTCAGCAAGTCCGCCCCATGTGCTTTCGCCGCTGTTGTTCTTTGGACCCGTCATCCCGCGGAAACTCTTATTTGGCTTGCCATATTTCTGCGGGTAGACCAGCGTGCAAAGTTCGAGAATGTGCGCCACAGGATTAAGATCCAGCGCATAAGCCTCGCATCCCATCCGCAGAGCTTCGAGCGGAATCGAGCCACCACCCGCAAACATGTCGAGCACTCTGGGCCGTGGCGCGTCTCCATTCTTGATGTCCACGACCGTAACCTTCTCGCCTGACTCTTCGGATAGACGCTCCGCATGCGCCTCGAGAATGTGCTGCTCGGCTTGTTCAATAATTCCTGCGTCGCCTGGATACTGGCAAAGCGCGGAGACAAACCTCTCGGCATTCCCCCGTCCCTTCTTAACGGCCTTTGCAGATCCACCTTCCGGTACAAAGCGTGAAGCCGGAACGAGGGCGCCATAAACCGCGGCACGACAGGCGACCAATGGACGCCGCGCCCACCAAAGATGCAGCGTCGATATGTGCCCCTTTCGCACGGACTTCTCCCGCGATGCCTCTTTGCTGATTGCCTGAATTGGCAAGTAGTCTTCGATTAACCGTTTGTCGTCGTTCATTTATTACCTTGTCTCTTCGCACTGCTTCGCGGCTTCTGTCAAAGCCGCACCACCAAACTCGACCATTCTGGCGACGGCGATTTCACGTTTCGCGTGGTCGAGAACACGTGCCGGGTCCTTAATTTTAAGGAGTTCCCGCTGAGGAGTGGTCGGATCCCACACGACATAGAGCCAATATGTGGAACCTAGCTGACTCGCTTTCAGCCATTCGTTTGGCGTGAGCCTTATCGGCTCGCCACGGTAACGGCCCTTCACTTCAATCCGTCTCACATTTCGTTGACCGGTTGCCGCGTCAGATGGTCCGATGCTCCTGATGTCGAATCCAATTTTTTCATTTCCTACGCGTTGGCACTTCCAGCCAAGGCTCTCTTCATGCGCAATCACATGATCCTCAGCAGCAAGTTCACTGGCGCGACGGGCATCCGTCATCATCTCGCCGGACAACTGTTGCAGCTGCGTCTCAACGGTGTCAGCAGGCGTGAGCACTATAGCTGTCGCCACATGACGCACCGGTCCAGTACGAGCGACAGCCAGCCTGTCCAATCTCTCAAAGCGGTCCTCTCGATCGCGTTTCAGTTTTTCCAGATCGGCTTCAGCGTTTGCGCGCGCCCGCGCCACAGCTTCATCGTCACGCTCACGAGCCCTTAAGCCCATCACCCGATTCTGTGCAGCCTTGATCCGCTCTTTAAAAGACGTTTCAAGATACTCACGACATACCGTTACGAAGTGCTGGCGCTCTTGCTGCTCGTCGGCGCGTTTCTTGAGCTGGTATGAAGACTTCAAGAAGTCAGTCGCGCCCTGCACATCGACGCTGTTAACCGACTGCGGAGGAGTCGTATGCAACGCGAGATTTATGAAGGAGTCGGACGGTACCACCTCGTACCTTCCGTCTTCTTCCCTGACTGCGACGAGTTCGCCATAGAGTATTGTTTGATTTCCCTGTGAGTCTTGACCACGAATAGACATCTCGAAAAAGTGAATGCGGTACGGCGACGGGGATAGTGGATCAACGTAGAAGGCAACCTGTCCGGAGAGAGTTGCAAGCCGGAAGTTGAGCGCTTCGTCAGCAACTGCATACAGCGAGTGACCCGGACCGAGCAGCACCGCATCGATGTGCTGATCCTTTTCCAGTACCTCTTTATTGAACGTTAGCTTTCTGTAGGTAGTTTCGGGCTTGCCCATTCGCCGGACAGATTCCCAACGCTCGGAACGCAAGTCCTGGGGCACGTGCTCTATGCGGAACAGCCCGTCGGCGCGTTCGTCCACTCTGAGGTTAATGAGCTTCGCAGTTGCCTTAAACTGTTCCTCAACGTACTTCGGCATCAAGCGGCGCTCTTCGGCCTCGAAGTTATCTTCCTGAAATTGCTTGAACCGGTTAACGTCGAATTTGTCGCGAGCCAGCGCAATTCCTGTTGCTTCTTCATATTTTCGCCACTTCTCAGGATCGATGCGTTCGAGATCATCAAGTTTCTCATCAAGGCGGCCAGGGTTAAGTGTCGCCTCCTGAATCATCGCCGGCAGATTCACTTCGTTGATGGAAAGGATCTCCCCGATAACGTCATAGACGCGGCCTTCAAGCGCGCTCTTGATCTGCTCCATCTTTTCCAGGAGCCGCTCAAGAATCCGTCCCTCAATGACCGGTTGGCCATCCTCGGATTCGGTAGCGACAAAGTTGTAGCAATAGCACGTGCGCTTCTGGCCAATGCGATGAATACGTCCGAGTCGTTGCTCAAGGCGCGTCGGATTCCAGGGAAGGTCGTAGTTGATCATCAAGTGACAGAACTGAAGGTTGATACCCTCGCCTGCCGCCTCTGTCGCAACACAGATTTGCACTGTAGTACGAAAGACTTCTTGAGCGCGTTTACGCTCGTGAACGTTCATGCCGCCATGAATCTCGCAAACCGAGAAGCCCCACTTTTCAAGTTCTCGGTGAAGGTAGTTGAGGGTATCGCGATGTTCTGTGAAGATCAGAAGTCTTGCACTTCCTTCCTTGAGCTCATTAAACTCTGCCTTCTTCAAACATTCTCTCAACGTCGTAAGCTTACTGTCGGAAGCTGTGTCGCGCACTATACGCGCCTGCTCGACGAGATCACGAACGGCAGCAACCTCTGATTGCAGATGACGCAGCTCAACAGCCGCAGTGTATTCGTCAGCCAGAGCATCGCGCTGGGCGTCATCGAGATCATCTTCGTCCTGTTCACTATCAACGAGCAGTCCTTGAATCTGAGCAAGGCGCTTAGCTTGCTGGGACGGTGTTAGCGCCTCCAGTTCGTCCAGCAGGCCACGCTGTCGATTGAGGCGGCGCTTCAGAGATTCGTAAATCGCTTCTGTCGAACTGGCGAGACGACGCTGCAGAACCGTGCGAACAAGAGCTACGCTGGCCTTCTGTCGCCCAGCACCCCCCGGCAAGTACTCGTTAATGTACGCAGCGACAGATTTGTAGAGCGTGTATTCATCGCTGTTGAGTTTGAAACGAACTGTGTGCGCTATTCGATCCGGAAAAAGCCTGTGTCCGTCCAGGTCACGTAGATCTTCTTTCAACCGTCGCAACGCCCACGGACAATCGTGCCCAAGCTTCAAGATATTCCGGTTTATCTCGCCGGCCATTTCGGGCAGCTTGTGGGGTTCTGGGAAAAGATCAGGATCAAGTAAACGCAAGAAGTGGTTAAAGCGATCTTCATTCCCATGATGTGGTGTGGCAGTGAGCAAAAGCAGGTGGTCACACTTTTCAGAGAGTTTTTCGGCAAGCTGATAGCGCTTTGTCTTGCCGGCCTCTGGCGAACGCTGGCTAGAATGCTTTGTGTATGCAGAACACTTATGTGCCTCGTCGATGACTACAAGGTCCCATTCCTGCTGCCATACACGCTCTCGCACATTTTCCTGCTTCGCATAATCCATCGAGGCGATTACCTGCGAGTTGCGTTGCCACTGATTGAGCAGTTGTCGCTGATCCGTAGCAGAAGAGATTATTTCAAATTCCTCGCCGAACCATTTGAGCAATTCGTCCTGCCACTGCAGCGTAAGCGGCGCCGGTGAGATTATTAGGACCCGCTCGATCGCTTGCCGCAGCTTCATCTCCTTGATGAGAAGTCCCGCCATAATGGTTTTTCCCGCGCCAGGATCATCTGCTAGCAGAAAGCGCAGCCGAGGCTGAGGCAGCATCTTCATGTAGACCGCTTCGATCTGGTGTGGAAGAGTTTGTATGCCAGAGAGGCTGACGGCGAAAAAGTCATCGTGAGCGTAAGCAAGACGGATTCGGGTCGATTCAACCAGTAGCCGTAGATGCTCGGCGTTGACCGGCAGCATTTGTGCTTCAGTCGCTTCCCCCTGAAAGATGCTGCGGGCCTCTTCTTCGCTTATGATCGTCTCGTCGAGAGAACCGTCAGCAAGGCGCACCCGACACTCATACCCGGCACCGATTGATCGCACCTCTTCAAGCACAACATGCTGTGCGAAGTGGCCCGGCATGTGGACCCTCTGCCCCAGCTTGAACTGGCGCTCTTCTTTCTTTTGCGAGTCTATTCCTAGCGATAGTTCCATAAGCCCATCTTTCTGGCGAGAGTGTCTCGGTTCCGTTGGCGGTTCCAGCCACAGCGATTTTGCTCGACTCTCATCGGCCGCTCGCAAACGCGCTTGACGGCGAGGTGAAGTCTGATACTTCCCTCCCGTGGCCTGGTCAAGAACTTTCTTGAGCTTTCGATGCTCCTCGAACCTATCTTCTTTCTCCAGTAAATACCGGTACAGCGATACCCTCTGTCGGACATTCAGTTCATCATGAAAGAAGTGCTCGCGAAGGCGCTTAGTTTCGATGGCTACTACGTCTTCGGTTCGGTTGATGAAGGCAACTTCACTTTCTGGGGCCGCAGGAACAGGATCCATTAGCCCGAATCGTTGGAACAGCTTGTCGAAAAGAGGCTCGAGACCGGTTTCCGGGAGTCTCCCTCCGTAAATACTAAGGACGCTGTCGCGAAGTACCGAAGCTAGCCGTTCAACCTCCTCCTGCGTCAGCTCCTTCTCCGAAGACAACAGTTCGTAGGCACCTTCAACTATGCGGTCGGCCCGCGCCTGCCATTGCTGAAAGTGCCGAAGATCTTCGGAATCCATGATCCGGTCTTGATTGACGATGTCCACCAGGTCACTAAGAGGCTTGAGGAGTTCGTTCGGAACGACGGCAAAGAGTCCGTTTGCAGTCAGCTCTGCCTCCGCCAAGTCTGTTCGGTTCGCATAGCCCAGTATGTCTGCTCCGGTGATAGACGAGTCTACCTGCGCACCCACGTAGAAATCTGAGAGCACGCCAACCATCAGGGGCATCGTCGGTACATACAAAGCATCACGCTCAGCGACGGTGATGGAGCGCACATCAATCTGCCAACCGCCAATCCTAAAATCACAAATGTCGAGTAATTCAACATACTTCAATGAGCTTGACCGTCCGTCTTCGATTACTTGCCCGGAATCGAACCGTTCTTGAAGGTACTGCCTGAACGCAAGTGCAACGGCCTGTGACACCAGTACTCGCTCCCGTACGGAGGCAGAAGAGCACTCTCCAGCAAGTCCGGCAGACCTTTGTAAGACCTCACGACTAATCGCTATTTGAGTCAGACCCATCGACGGGGTTTTGCTCCTCTACTCTTCTACATGTGATCCGTCGCTTCAGTTGTTCCACTCGCGAAACGTGCTCGCATGCGAACTAGCAATTTCTGCTCACAGGCTGCATGTAAAGTCTTTCTGCGGCGATAAATGACTGGCCTAGAGGCACCAACTACTTCGCGATAATTGTCCGCAATATGTTCGGAGAGTTCTAGGTCTCTTTCACAGAACGGGTCGACCTGGCTTAGGTTCAAGTGGAGCCCCTCATAATCCGACGACAGGCACCAAAATACGTTGTGCCACGCGATCGGCCTATAACCGTCGGATGGCTTGCTTTCGTGCAACCCTTCCATCAGGTTAGTCAATTCCGGTCCGAGCTCCCTGCCTAGCACATGAAGATCTAGGATAGTCTCATGGTCGAGCCCGGCGTCCGTGCCCAAAACGATCTTAGCCACGCTGATCGATCCATAATCGACGACTTCTGAGTCAACGTCGGCTCGCTGATCTGAATCGACGATGGTCAGGTAATAGGCATCGAGATCTTGTTGTTTTTTGAAGTCCCACCAACTTTGCTCAATGCGCTTGTTCGACGTTGCAAACGCAATCTCATCAAAGGGGTAAATCTCTTCGACTTCTTCAACTGCCAACCCTGCGGAGCGAGGAAGTGGGAGACCTGCGGCGATCATGGAACTAATTAGCCTTGCGATTCTCGCACGTTTCCACTCGGCGGCACGCTTCAACCCGGAGTCCCAAGGAAAAGCGGTGACCAAATCGTCCAGACTACTATCCGGGCGCGCCCGGATGACCTGAACGAGCACCAGCGTTCTTCGGACAGCCGCAACAACGTCATCTACAACATAATCCACCAAGTCGTACTCGCGAAAACGAGCGAGCGAGCCTTCACTGGATGATAGCTTTGAGATGTAGCGGGCGACGGCATCCGGCACCGGCCCCTGGTACTTGCGCCGTTCTGCACCAGAAAAGACGAAGTCACGCAAGGTGATCGGAAGTTTTAGTTCCAACAGCTCTCGAGCCGCAGCCGAGTTACCGTCAGCTGCCAGTCTAAGGATGTCGAGCCAGATTCCCATGCAAACAAAGCCGAAGGCAGGGGCCCCGCATCACTCAATCTTGGCTCCAGTCTTTCGCCCGACACTGCGATCATCTGCAGCTATCAGACTTCAAAGTCCCGGAAAGATGCGTCAGCCTTTCCAAGCACCTTACGTCCCAAACCAGTTCAATGTCCATGCATCAGCCTTCGGTTCCTGCAAATCGATGGGCTGGCGCGTGAAGACCGAAACAAGCTGGCACATTATTGATCAGGACGTAATGTGGTGTCCTGACGTCGTTGCGCACAATGATCTGTTCAGGAAACCTTCTAACCAAGCCAATGAGCGCCTCAGTCTTTACGGCGTATGCGCGCTGACGAGATCTTCCTCGAAGCGACTTTGCCAGGCGATTCGCAGTTTGGGCCCGTTCCATCAGCCTTTGAGCATTCTTCCCGGCAACTATTCCCAAGATTCCTCTGAATGTCTTTGGGCTATTTCCTCCGGATCGGTTAGCCATCTCAACCCCTCCCTTCGAAGCCGCCGCGTCGTCGGCATTTGTTCTTCTAACAGGGAGTGTGATCGAGAGATGGTTTTGTTCAAACGTCGTGGTCTGAGGGATTGGCAGTTTTGAAATTGAAATAGAAAACGGGCAGATTACTTGAGGAATTTGGCCAGTTTCACGAAATAGCAAACAGTGAGAACCTACCCGCAACGACCCGCGCCTGGACACCACCACCCATATAGCCCAAGCAGCCGAACATGAGAGGAAATACCCACCACAAAAATCAGCGGGGAGTGTCTCCAACGGCTTAAAGATTTAAGCCCGCTCACTAGTACCCACCAGTTGGCCCAGCACTTGCAGTACCTTCACACCGCCAACACCTAGACAGCCGTTCTCATAATTTCAAAACCGCGCAAACCACCTAGCTACTACCAACAAAAGATCACCCACTCACACCCGATCAAGAAACTAATATGATGGTAACTATCTTCGAACTTACCGATGAAATACAAAAATCGGGACTTACTTTTGAAATAACCAACGACTCCCGAGGGACGGCGCTCTCAAGCTATCGACACCACCCAGAAGGAGAATTAGGAAACAAGAATTAAACCAACGACCTCTCAAGAAACCATCATGTCCCTGAATATCGCTCTTCATACCACCCAGATCCCCCGCGTCACTTCCCCTCACCAGGAAATTATCACCATCATCGATCTCACTCCCGATCGCGCCACTGAACTCCTCGATCTCATGAACGACATCACGCTTCGCGCGTGCGCCTCCTCAACAACTTTCAAGATCTCCAGCTTCGAACCATCAGCACTCTACGTTCCCGCTTACGCGCTCCGCGAACTACCTTTACCGGACGATTTCATCATCCTTCCGCACGATTACTCCATAACAGCCGTAGCCCCAATCAAGCTCGTACACGCCAACGTAATGCCGCTTTTCGTAAACTGGACCGCTTCAGACGAAAACGATCGATTCCTCATAAACACAGCCGAACTCGACGCCGTAATTCTCAAACTCGTCGCGCGCGGTGAAACACTTGCCCCCGGCTCAACCAGCTATTCCGTCAAAAACGCTAAACGCCCATCACCACGATCTCTAATCACACAGGAAGGCAACTGGCTCCACTAATAATTTGACAGTACTTCAACTTACCGCCGTAATGCCATGAGCGTCCTGCTTATCAACGCCAGCGCGCCAATAGTCCTCGTTGACCAAGGGCGTCAACAGTAACCCAGCCACGGCATAATAGTTGCCAACATTTTGCTGGGGGCAATGACTGAAATGGCATAACCAAATCAGTTAACTCTGGGCCCAAAACAACTCGCGCCGAAACCGGAACAATCCTTTTCTAATGACAAGCAGTCACCAAACTACAGACTTGGCCACTGAAGCGACTGCGCATATTGCCGATGCCGACAACAACGCTGCTCTGGTGTCTTCACCCGCGGACACCGATTCCAATGGACTCGCACAAGCGGAGCCTGGTACGCAAAGTAAATACCCCGCCTGGCTGCTCGAACTCACGCACCAGCTCCGCAACTTTCGGCAATGGCGTCTCATAATCAAGCCCGACCAGACACTCGATCTCGACTACCTGGCAATACTCGCCCAGCAGGCGCAACGAAGGGCTCGCCCGTACACAGCCCCACCCCAACTCAACCTTTTTGCTGTTGACCCTATCGTCGACAATCCGCAAGCCGCCGATCAACAAACCACTTCAGAGGCAACATCCATGACAGCCATGCTCGCCCTCAGTCACGCCACTCCGGACGACGGCACCTCAACCACAACTCTCGCGCCCTTCACTATCATCAACGGCAACAACCGGCCGACCCGGCCAAACACGATCATTCTCCCGGATGAAATCCTGACCATCGAACCAGACGAGCAGCTCCATGATTACCTCAGCCGCGTCGCCGGCTCCGCCATGGAAGCCGCTATCTACGCTTGCGGCTCGCAAGAGGCCGCATTCATTCGCCTCGGCAGTAAAGCCCCGCAAGAGCGCTCTGCCACCGCCCTACCTTTGCCCTCTCCCAGGCCAACCCTCGTACTCGCACCGGCTCGCGAACATCCACAAACAAGCCCGCAGCCCAGCCGCAGCACGTCGCGCTCTTAAAATGCCAGCCATCGAAACCCTACTCTCGAGCTGACAAGCCAATCTCTAAATATCCAAGCGGCCGATATATACGTGTCCTTATGACAACTACCACACTCCGGCAGAGCCCGCAATTCCCGCAACGTATTCGCCCGGTATCGTCGCCGAAGTGATTACCGGGGAAGTGTTCGCCTTCCCTATGCGCGACAAAACGCCGTAGACCATACATTACAAAACATGCTGCACTCCCAAGGCCCGCCACTCACCAAACAATTTCTGCGCTATCTCCGGATTGAGAAGGGCCTCTCTGAAAATACAATCAGCAGTTACACAACAGACCTCGCGCGACTTACTCACTTTGCTTATCAAGCGAAACGACCCATCGAAAACCTCAAGGTCTCCGACCTGAGAAAGTTCATCGCTGAATTGTCGCGTGGCGGTTTATCACCGGCTACCGTACGCCGGATAGCCAGCGCGGTCCGCGGCTTCTACCTATTCCTCGCGCTCGATGGCTACATAGATGATCCACCAACAGACGATCTCGATACACCGCCGCCTGTTTCCTATCTCCCTACGTTTCTCAACGAGACTGAAGTACGGCAACTGCTCGACGCGCCAGACGCAAACACGAATGAAGGAATTCGCGACCGAGCCATCCTCGAGCTGATGTATGCCGCAGGCCTGCGCGTCTCAGAAGTCGTAACCCTCAAACAAAAGAACGTCGATCTACGCAATGGAATTGTGACGTGCTTTGGCAAAGGCAGGAAGGAACGGACCATCCCGATCGGAAGAAGCGCCGCGGCGGCTCTCACGCTTTACATCTCTACCAAGAAATTTCCACGCCTCGTCGACCAGTATCTCTTTCTCAACCGCGGAGAACCGCTCACCCGCCAATTTCTCTGGGCCCTCATAAAACATTACGGCACCGTCGCCGTCGCCGGCATCAAACGAATTTCACCACATACACTGCGGCATACGTTTGCAACCCACTTGCTCCAACACGGCGCCGAAGTTAAACACGTCCAGGCACTGCTGGGCCACAACGATATTTCAACCACCCAGATTTACACCCATGTAACCGCGGCCTTCCTGCGACAGTCCTATGACAGACACCATCCCCGCGCGCTTGAACTCGGACATAAAGTGCAATTGTTCGATAAATAAATGATCCCCTTGGTACACCTAAACCGATCTAACACCCGGCCATAACAAGGCGGTTGGCAATAAAGCTACGCCAGAATTCACAGCTCGCCATGATCGGAGTCGATTTCCCCCAGCAACCATTCAGGTCGCTTATTGGAGAGATGCTAGATGAGATACATCACCGTAGAAATCTACAAACGCGGCAGCGTGAGCCCTCTAAATTCTCTCAGCTCGCGCTTTGACAGAGTAGCGCTGCCTTGCGCAACCGGTCCCCTGGAAGAACCTGAGATTGCCGGCATCCCTGTAATCAAACTCGTGCGACGTCAAGTCGCAGGCCGAGAATACGTCCACGCGGAACCCGAAGGCGACACGCGACACTCGATGTATGGCGGCTGCATCCTAGACGCTTCTGACTCACGCTTCCACGAAGCCACCGGTGTCATGTACCCGATCAAGCTCCACGACCGCTACGAACCCGCTCCGATTAGCACAGAAGCCCAAGAACACTTACGACCGGAGTGGGAAGCCACCCGCGCCTTCATCAAGGAAACTGGCCAAAAATTTGCTTGAAACCGGCAAGCGATAAAGGAGAGAGACGATGCCAACCCCAACTCTTGACGAGTTCAAACAATGGAGCAGGGAGAATGCCAGGTTGGCTCTGGCTGTCTGCGAAACCCAAGCAGCGGCCGAAACAATCAAACTCTTTGAAGTCGAATACATTAAACCGATATTCGATAGCTTCAACTTTATCTACGAAGGCAACTCCGTCGAACGCCTCGATACCCGACGCGGCGAGAAGTTGGCCGGTAAGCCGATCCCTTCGCCCGACGACTTTAACTTTTGCTTACTTCACGGCGACGACGAGCCTGAAGAAATAAAAGCTAAACTCCGTGCCTACTACGCCGCCTGCGATGACGCCCACCGTGCCCATGGTTACAAGGATCTTCCCAAAGGCCACTCTCCCTCGCTGAGAGCCGAGCATCTTCACCGGCAAGCAGAGTGGGCACTAATGGACTCTGCCGGTCCACTGTTTGGACTTACCGAGCACCCGCAGATGCCCGACGATCGTAAACACTATCTCGAACTTCTGATCGGCACCTGCATCAAGGCGCTCGATGAAATGCAGCAGGAATGCGGACTTGAGACTCAGCACAAGGAAGTCGAACCAAGCCCACTAAATCCAAGCCGCATACGCTGCGCTAATTGCTGCCTCGAGTTAGAAAGAAAAGCAGCGTGAGGAACAATCTCCCTCGCTAACTAACCACCATGAGCGATTTCCAACCCACTCCAGTCTTGATCCTTGATCAAGAACAAACTCTGGTACTGCTTGGCCAACCAGAAAGCTCCTTGCCTGACAACTTAAATAAGTTCCGGATCAAGAGCACCTGGCTATGCGCACTGCTAAACGAACGCGAGAGAGTAGCCGGGTTTCAATACAACGCCCAATTTGAGCAGTGGTTCGAGCAACAATTCCAAATCGGCTCCATCACCGAAAAGAATTCAATGCTCTCCTTACTCGTCTACAACGCCCAATGCTATCGGCGTCACGATGCGCTCATTGAAGCCGGTTGGACACCCGGAGAACCAGCAATACTAGAAAAGGCCTTCAAACGAGGACGCAAGCTTGAATACCTCGCTGAGACCATAATCGGCGGATCAGCAGTAACCACCCTTACCGTTCGCGAAGTTCACCGCCAGCTCTACGCGTTCCGTCCGCGCAAACGCAATCCGATCAGCATCATCGGCCAGCCTGTTAGAATACCGGCCGCAGTTCCGGCGCCGGCAACCAAAAATCTCACACGCCCAATTGACGAAAACCAGATCACACTACTCGCCGGCGAATAGCTTAAGGAACACTCATGACCGTCACCACAACCGAAATCCGCCAAACAGTCGTCAACGAAGCCATCCAACGCGCGACCCGCGAACGCGCCTTCCTATTCGTTTATGAAACCAAGGGGAAGCTCTTTGACCAAATGATCTGGGCCACGCTGATCGAAGGCGAGCAACCTCCGGAAGATGCGCGGCTTCTCTGTACCGTCAGCCAAGAAGGACACGTCGACTGGAAAATTGACGATCTGGTCCAAACCCCGATCGCAAGGGCCGCCCTGCCGCATCTATCGGAAATTACACTCCAAATCGAGGAAGTTCAATTCAATAACGTGACGATCGCCATAGCCTCGACGGATCCGGTCGCCGCTTACGCTGCGCTCTGCCAGGCTCTCGCCCGCTTCGAATACACAACCGATACTTTCCAAACTAACGGAGCGGCCGGCGAATCTGAAGAGCAAGGCACCTCGATACTTTTCCCCCAGGACTCCGGACACGAACCTGCCCACCAGCTTGAAGCACCAAACACAAACTGAGCAAGAGGAGCTTAACTACAATGGCAGCAGGCGTACTCTCAGCACCCGGCACAAAATACGGACCATCCGCCGAACCATGTCACCACACTGACTGCGCAGGATCGCGAACTATCGCAAACACCGTTTGCCGCTACTGCGATAAGCCAATCGGCTACGATCGTCGCTTTTACAACGACGAAGGATATGTTCACGCCTCGTGCTCGGAAGACGCAATAGAACAAGAACGCGCGAATCGAACTTCCACGAAATGAAACGCCCTGACCATCATCAAGTTTCCCTCTTCACACCAACGACCACTATTGTCGATGAACCTAAAGCCCCGAGCCCAACAACCGAGCCTACAGGCACCGACGCCAACAGCGAATCCCTCAACATCGAGATAACCCGCGACGAACTTGCCACCCAGGTCATCCAGGGATTCGTAAAGCACCGTCGCTGGGAAAAAGAACTTGTAGTCGGCGCCTCTGATGAAGAACTCAGCCTGGCCCTGGGTAATTGCTGGGCCAGCAACGCGCACCTTCACATCCATTGCAACACCGATCCCGCACCACACGTTATCTGCACAACTCCCATGGGACAGGAACTGCTGCGCCTTGAAGCGGCGGAGATAGCCACATTAGTTAGAACTCACGCAGAGATTCCCACCGTACCAAGCGAAGAAGAAAGACAGCGACGGCTAAGCGCAGAGCTTGATAATCAGCGCGCGGCCGCGCGTGCCGATATCTTCACTGCCGTGCAAGGTATTCTCGGAGACAAGAGCCGCAAACGAGAACAAGGATTTACCACCGAATTCGTTAACTTGCTATTTACCGAAAATTGCCTCGAGGAACAAAACGAAAGCGCCACCCTCGAAACAATTACCGCCATGCTCATCAAGCGAGAATGGACCAAGTTGAAAGCAATGAAAGCAGCCATCCAATTAGTCGAACGCGCCGCCGGGACCTGGCGCTCCGTCGAAGGCTACTGGCTCAACCGCCCTTACTTCTAAACGCCGAAATGCGTCGCCTCCGAACCGTAAAGCCAAAGCGACGCATTCCCCACTCTGACAGCCCCTTCAGTAAAGGACAGCAACCCGGCTGTACAACTAATACAGAGGCGGACAATAAGAAAATGCCTATATAGGACACAAGAAACAATTCCCTCAAGCTCTCAAGCGTGAGTTGCTGGCACAGCCACCAAGCCAAGCTTTTCAAACTAAACCTACCCGCACCAACCCACCAAATAAGCCTTTTGGAAAGACACCACAAATGACAGCAACAACAGCCAGCCAAACCCCAGAGTATAAAGTTGTCATCAACTATCAAACGATCGGCCGGGAAACACGAAACATTACGTTGGAAGTTCCCGGAGACGACCAGCAGGACGCTCTCACCCGAGCTGAAACAAAACTAACTTCCGATAAACGCCGCAAGATATTCAAGATCATAAGCGGCAAAGCCACACCCCTGCCCCTTACCACTATCATCGCCGACGGCCTTGATAAATCCGTTGATGGCCCAGGCTGGGACGCCACACATCAGCGTGCAATGAACCTCGCCAACGCTGCTCCTGCCATGCGCGCGTTCCTTGAACGCATCGCCCGACTTGTCAAAGACGGAGAATGTCAAGACTGCCTTTTAGACGGAGACTCCCAAAACGAAGATTGCGACGATCACGACGCTTTCGATATGCCAAACGATGATGCCGTCGACACACTTCACTCCCTCATCACCGAAGCCCGCGAATTAACAGGACTCGTTCCCTATAAATACGATTGCACTCGCTGTGAACAACCCATCCCTCTCGGCCAGGACGAATCAACCCCTTCTGGTTCAATGCACAAAGATTGCGCAGAAGACTACGAACGCGAAAGCCCCGAAGATTTCTAATCATCTAATCACCCAACAAACAAAGCTCTGCAAACGAAAAGAACGATGACCAACCCACAAACACCTGAGCCTGACACCCGCTTGACCTACTTTCAACTTGCAAAGGCAAACGCCGGCAAACTGATTCAAATAACTGAAAATGATTACTACTACATGCGCGACGTCTTGCCGCCGGTTTATGGCAAAGGCTGTTTTGCCATGGGCGAAATAGCCAACCACACCGCCCAGGACCACCCAATCTACTACTGGACCGCAGAACGCGAGGGCAAGTACTTTTGCTTCTACGGCATACAGGACCAAGCCGAGAAACAATTTCAATGGCTACCCGCCACAGACAACCTTCACATAAACTTGACCCCCGAAGAACTTTCCGGCGCCCGATCCCTTCTCGATGAATTGGCTCAGGTTACAAAACACAGTGCTGACGCCGAAGACGGCAATCGGCTCAACTCACTCTACCTGCTCGTCGAAGCAGCAGAGAAAACCGCAGCCGCGCAAAATCAGCAATCCTCAGAAGCTATGGACGCGGTCAATACAATTGAACCAGCAACCAAACTAGTCTGCCCCAAATGCCAGAACGAAGACCAACAAGAATTCCGCTATCTCGACAATCCGACTCACTGGCGCGAAATTGTCGAAGTACGGCCGGGCCAACTACTCGTTGAAGGACTCTCGAATCAGTACGGCGAAAGCGAGGACTGCAACGACCGCATTGAGTGCCGCAGTTGCTACATGGAGTTTCCCATTCCTAACGGGTTTACTGCCGACTTCGTTTGACCGCTTAAGTTTCTAACACCCAGAACATGCCGGCACATACCAAACTCACAAAATCAAAATGGACTACTACTCCGAACAATTCTCCTTCGATTTTAGCCCTCAACCCCCATTACCCGCCCTAAGCACGCATACATCACCTATATCAACAACCACTCAACCCAGCCCACCAATACGCAATCGCCGCCGCCAACACGTAATCGTTATCGACGCCATTCGCTTAAGCAATCAAGGAGACATTAGCAACTCCTACTCAGGCGACCTCATCGACAATGGCAAAATTCGTCGACCATTCTCTTATAACGGAAAACTCTACGTCACCACATCCTCAGCCCACGGCCCTTCCCTCTGCGAAGCCGAAGCTTACCAGCTACTCCCTGAGTCTTTTTCAATAGCGAGCCCACCACCTACGCAAACAAAATAAGCCGCGACGGCGGAGAAACCGCTCGCCACGATCCAAATGGCTTTTACCACGGCATCTCTATCAAACATCAGCGCAAAACTGCCGTATTAACCGGTCCGCCGTTAACGTTTGTTGCGCCCCAAATTCCAGGAATTAACGAGCGGACGGCACCAACGCAAAATATCAACCAGCTAGTTCACTAAGATCAAACCATGACCACCTTCCCGCGTCTCTCAACCGCCTCGATTGGCAGAAATAAAGACGCCCCCAGAGTCTGGATCGAGGGACGTTACTTACTCGATGCCGGATTTGCACCTGGACGTCACATTCAAGTTGAATTTGCCGCCGGCAGAATCACAATAAAACTTAACAGCGATGGACCACGAACAGTATCGTCAAAGAAGCAAGGCCAGGTCCCCGTAGTAGATCTAAACTCCGGAGCTATCGCAACAACATTCGGTGCCACAACCTCCAAACTACAGGTTTACGTCTCCCCAGGCGAAATTGTACTAACCGCAACACACTCCGAAGCTCTACGCAACTCACGTTGCAGAAACGGATCAGAAGGAAGCGCGTTTTCCGGAGGCGGACTATTAACCGAAGCCGCACGAGAAGCCGGGTTTACCCCAGCCTTCGCCATCGAAGTCGATGAGAGGTACGCAGCTATTTACGAGCGGAACCATCCCGAGGCGAAGATGTTCAACCTAAGCATCGAAGACGTACCGCTCGACTCCCTTCCCCAAGTTGAACTTCTTACGTTAGGAATTCCATGCGAGCCTTACAGCCGCGCCCGTACGTTAGACCGCGGAACAGGCGCTAAACGCGATCGTTCACT
>DIYZ01000181.1:0-5402 GCA_002427845.1 Chloracidobacterium sp. UBA6041
TTGTCAAGCAAGCCCTTTGCATGTTAATGGCGCATAGTATTCCGAAGCGCCGGGAGCAAACACGGCATCAAAGCATTGGGAGCATGAGGCCCGGACAATTGGCGGAATATTTGGAAGGCCGGCCCGAAGACAATGGGAAATCTGGGAACGAAAATTTTGTTGGGAACAAACAGTCTGACGATGGTGTCTAACAAATCGGCTGCAACTCGACTGTCGGGGATACGCGCAGCGGCCGTCAACTACTCCGACTCCATCCCCAGGGGGTGACAGGTGAGCTACGGAGAGCCAATAGCCCTCCGCGGGCAAATGGAATTGGAACAGGTTGCGCCTGCCGCCTCCCTTGGATCGCGTCCGACGGCCGAGGCAGAGTTCATTGAAAGACTTAAGCGAGGTGAAGCCGCAGCTTTCGAGGAGTTAGTCTCTCAACGATCCCCCGAGATCTATGGACTACTCTTTCGTTTCACTGAAAATGCGGAAGAAGCGCGAGACTTGACGCAGGAGACTTTTCTGCGCGCCTTCCAAAACATCGGTCGCTTTCGCGGCGAGGCAGACTTGAGAACCTGGATTTATCGGATTGCGATCAACCAGGCACGCAATCGCTGGCGTTGGTGGCGCAGACGCCGTCGCGACGCGACGGTATCGCTGGATGCGACGCAGGGCCACTCGGATCAGACAATGATCGCGACCCTGGCTGAGTCTTCGGAGAATCCGGAACAACAGACCCTGGCGCACGAGCGGGAGTCGGCGTTGCGAGTAGCGCTGCAGAAGGTGGGCCGGGCTTATCGGGAAACAGTGATTCTGCGAGACATCGAGGGCTTTACTTATGAAGAGATTGCCAAAACCCTGGATATCAATGTGGGAACGGTGAAATCGCGATTAGCGCGTGGGCGCGAGGAATTGCGTCGCCGGTTAGAAGGATCTTTGTAATTGCGGAATTCGGATTTGGGATTTCGGATTGGGCCTTTGGCTTTGCTCTTGCAAATCCGCATTCCGAAATCCGCATTCCGAAATTCTATGGCGGATGGCCGACCCGCCCCGGCTCACACAAACTCGGTGCCAAATGGGTCGAAGTGAGAAAACGGCGGGACTGAGGCGGAGAGTAACTCGAAGATGAAAGCGAATTTGAAACGTGGCCAGCAACACCCGTTGAAGCGTCGCTTGAAATCAACACCGGTCACTTTTCATCTGGAACCAGTCGAAGTTGCTTCTTTCAAAAAAAGAGGAGCAGCCGGGGTCGGCCGGCCATCCGTAGAATTTCGGATTGCGAAATTCGGATTTCGGATTAAGACAAGTGGCAATTTCCAATATTAGTTATGAACTGCGAAGAAACCACCCAGTTGCTTTCACAATACCTCGATGACGCGTTGTCGCTGCCTACGCGCGTCGCAGTTGATGAGCACCTGCACCGTTGCCCCGTCTGTCGCGCGCACCATGCTGAGTTGCATTCAATTACGCGCAGTCTCGGCCAACTCGCTCGTCCGGTGGCGCTGTCGACGCTCGCTTCCTCGATCACTGATGCCCTGTTGATTGAAGCCGCCGCCCAGCGTCAGGCTCCGCAGCGCTCCTGGCGTGAGAGCATGGCGCTGTGGCTGGAACCTCGGTTAATGCCATATGGCGTCGGCTCCCTGGCGTCACTCATACTTTTTGTTTCCATGTTTGCCGCGCTCCGTCCGCACTTCGTAGCCCTTCAGGAAGCGGCAAGACAAAGCAATTCCCTGCTCGCGTTGCGGACCGCCGGCTACGACCTCAATCAGCCGGTGACTCCGGAAGACTTCTCTTCGCGGCGGGCCCCGTTTGCAGCGCAATCACCGAGCCTCGATCCGGGCGGCGCTCTTGCAGCGCTCACCGGAGCTAACGCGCGTCCGCATCTGGACGTCAATCAGGATGCTGATGACATGGTTGTTGTGGCAGATGTCTTTAGTAACGGCTCGGCGTCGTTGGCTGATGTCGTACAAGCGCCACGCGATCGCCAAATGCTCGCGGATTTTGAAGTTGCACTACGACAAAGCGCGGCTTTCGTTCCGGCTTCTTTGGATCGCCGGCCGGATACAATGCGAGTGGTCTTTACCGTGCAGAAGGTTGACGTCCGCG
Organism: Chloracidobacterium sp. UBA6041; assembly: GCA_002427845.1. Lineage (GTDB taxonomy): Bacteria > Acidobacteriota > Blastocatellia > Pyrinomonadales > Pyrinomonadaceae > PSRF01. The sequence continues at coordinate 2,092 of DIYZ01000181.1, forward strand.
AACGTAGTTTCTAACCATCCAGTCGGCGATAAATCAAAAGATTCGCTCAACCTCACAAGCGCTCTTACGCTCAACTTTGAAAGTCTCATGGTTGGGAAGGGGGTATACCCCCGCTTCTCCGAAGAAATTCAAGTGAAGAATAATTATGGAGATGGGCTTTGCTCACTTTGCTTGAATGTCTTTGCTACTTGCGGCGGGGGTATACCCCCTTCCTGACCATGAGGTTATGAGTGTTGAGTGTGATCAGCGACTCTTCACCTCACTACCCGATCAGGCACTCGCTTGACGCACTGAACTGCGCATGTTAGTTTGCGGCTTCACCCTAGTTTATATTTACTTTGATCAAAATCGGGTTAGTGGAATAGTCCGAAACCACGCGCGTGACTGCTGTCGCCTCAGAACTCAAACAAACACCACTCAACGCCATGCACCGCCGTCTGGGTGGTCGAATGGTGGACTTCGGCGGTTGGGACATGCCGGTCCAATATCCGGCCGGTACAATCGAGGAACACCTGCGCACTCGTAAGCATGCGGGACTCTTTGATGTTTCGCACATGGGCGAAATTGACGTGCGCGGCGCAGACGCGATTGCCCTGGTCAATTACCTTACTTCGAATGACGCCGCTAAGCTTGTTGACGGCCAGGCTCAATACTCCGCACTCACAACGCCTGCAGGAACCGTCATTGACGATCTTCTTGTCTACAGTTTTGCGGGCGATCACTTGTTGCTTGTTGTGAATGCGGGAACGACCACTAAGGATTGGGAATGGATAACATCACATCATCGCGACGAGTCGGTCACACTCAAGAATGTTAGCTCAGATTATTGCCAGTTGGCGTTGCAAGGACCGGACGCGCTGGGGATTCTGCAAAAGTTGACAGATTTGCCGTTGGCAGAAATTAACTACTATCACTTTGTCGCAGGTTCGGTCGATGGCGTTCCCTCAATCGTCTCGCGCACTGGCTACACCGGAGAAGACGGTTTTGAAGTTTACGCGGCCGCGGATAAAGCTGAACAGCTTTGGAACAAGATGCTCGATGCGGGAAATTGCGGATCAGATACGGGAGTCCTTCCCTGTGGCCTCGCGGCCCGCAATACTCTTCGGCTCGAGGCGGGCATGGCGCTTTACGGACACGAGATCGACGAAACGACCACGCTGCTGGAAGCTAATCTCGGCTGGATCTGCAAACTAAACAAAGGTGACTTTATCGGCCGCGAACGGCTCGCAGAGCAGAAACAAGCAGGTGTCCACAAGCGACTGGTCGGATTCGAAGTGACCGAGCGCGGTATTGCGCGCGACGGACAGGACGTAGTGATCAATGGCGAGCGAATCGGTAAGGTTACTTCCGGCAGTCCCGCTCCTTACTTGAAAAAGAACATTGGCATGGCGTACGTTCCAACCGCAGTCGCAACTGAGGGCCGGCAGATACAAATCGATGTTCGCGGCAAACCCGTAAGCGCGCAAATTGTGAAGACGCCTTTTTACAAACGCGAAAAATGAATTGTCAGTTTTTAGTTTCGGGTTTCAGCTAGCTGAATCCGAAGACCGAAGCTGCAAACTGAGAACCGAAAAACGAAAACTACGGAGGCATCATGGCTAACGTTCCGGAAGATTTACACTACAGCAAAGATCACGAGTGGGTCCGAGTTGAAGGCAACACCGCCGTCGTCGGCATCACCGATTACGCCCAGAATTCGCTGGGAGACGTTGTCTACGTCGAAGTGCCGAAAGCGGGCGATGTGTTTGCCGCTAACGAGTCTTTCGGTTCGGTGGAATCTGTCAAAGCCGTCTCGGAAGTTTTTTCGCCGGTGTCCGGTGAGGTAAGCGGAATTAATGAAGCGCTCAACGACGAGCCGGAGAAAGTTAATCAGGATCCATACGGTCAGGGTTGGATGATTCGCGTTGAGATGTCGAATCCTGGTGAGGTTGACAGTCTGCTGACTGCTGCGGAATACGAAGATTTCACGAAAGCTGAGACGGAGTAAAATTGCGTTACATTCCCAACGCGCCTGAAGAGCGGGCCGAAATGCTTCACCAGGTCGGCTTAGGCTCGGCCGAAGAACTATTCGATTCCATTCCTAAAAATTTACGCCTGTCCCGTAACCTGGCCACGCCAGCGGCGCTTTCCGAGATCGAGCTTCTTGCCGGTTTCGAGCAGCTTGCCGCCCGCAATCATGGTGCGCGGCGCACAAGTTTTCTCGGCGCCGGCGCTTACCAGCATTACATCCCGACGATAGTCGATCACATCATCTCGCGCTCGGAGTTTTTCACGGCTTACACGCCCTACCAACCGGAGATATCCCAGGGAACGCTGCAGGCAATCTTTGAGTTTCAGACTCTTGTTTGCCAGTTGACAGGAATGGAAGTGGCCAACGCTTCCATGTACGACGGATCGACCGCTCTCGCCGAAGCAGTGTTAATGGCTGAGCGCGTGACCAGGCGATCGAAAGTCGTCGCCTGCGGCGCGATCCATCCGGAGTATCTCGAAGTAATAACTACTTATGTGCAGCACGCGGGCATTGAACTGCTCCAGGCCGATGTCGATCCTGCAACCGGACAAACGTCGGGTCAGATAGACATTCTCGACGACAAAACAGCAGCGCTGGTTGTTCAGTCACCGAATTTTTTTGGCTGTATCGAAGACCTTGCCGCGCTTGCCGATAGGGCACACTCGGTTGGCGCGCTGCTCATTGTCGCTGTCACCGAATCCATCTCGCTTGGTTTGTTGAGGTCGCCCGGAGCATGCGGCGCGGACATTGTCGTTGCGGAAGGGCAATCGTTTGGCGTGCCACTTTCTTTTGGTGGTCCATACGTTGGCCTGTTCGCTACGCGTGAAAGGTATGCGCGGCAGATTCCGGGGCGCCTGGTAGGCGAGGCCTATGACAAGGAAGGACGGCGTGGTTTTGTTTTGACTCTGGCCACGCGTGAACAACACATCCGGCGCGAGAAAGCCACTTCCAACATTTGCACTAACGAAGGGCTGATCGCGCTGGCGGCAACAGTGTATTTGGAAACGATGGGGCGCCGTGGACTGCAAGAGGTTGCCGCGCAGTGTGCACAAAAAACCGCCTATGCAGTCAAGCGCATCGCCGCAATCGAAGGTTTTTCAGTTCCTTTCACGGCGCCGCGCTTCAATGAGTTTGTTGTTCGCGGGCCAATGCCGGCTAAGGAATTGCTGTCGCGTCTGGCATCGGCGAAGAACATCACCGGAGGTCTCGCATTATCCCGATACTACGCGGATCGCGCGAGGGACTTTTTAGTTTGCGTTACTGAACTTAATTCGCGCGCTGAAATTGATGCCCTGGCTGA
>DIYZ01000181.1:5546-5943 GCA_002427845.1 Chloracidobacterium sp. UBA6041
ATCACAAAAGTAACTTCGCATATCAATCCCAACGAGGCTTTGATCTTTGAGCGCTCCCAGCCCGGCCGCGTTGGTTATCGCTTGCCGCCGCTGGACGTAGACGAACAACCGCTTGCCGAAATAGTGCCAGCGCAATTTCTTCGCGATGATGATTTGGAAGGGGTCCCCGAAGTGAGCGAGGTCGACGTGATTCGTCACTTCGTTCGGATGTCCACCTGGAACTACTCCATCGACCAGGGGATGTATCCGCTCGGCTCCTGCACCATGAAATACAATTCGCGGCTTAACGAAAAAGTCGCGCGCATTGCCGGGTTTGCTGGTCTGCATCCTTTGATCGAGGCCGAGGACGCGCAGGGTGCGCTCGAAGTCATCTATGAACTCCAGGAAAATCTGGCGG
>DIYZ01000129.1:0-261 GCA_002427845.1 Chloracidobacterium sp. UBA6041
TTGCTTGACGTGATCGTGTTTGTCGTCAACGTGGTCTTGATGACCATTCTTTCGCGGCAGCTTACCAATCTCTTTCATCAGGCCAATACAAACGCCATAGCGCAGGCAGCAGTTGCGTTGTTCTGCCTGGGTCTAACTTTCCTGCAACCCATCGGCGCGATTCTGAAACGCCGTCACGCTCATCTGCGAAAGCCTGATCTCAATCACGTTCCGCTGGGGTGCGTGTTTCTTCCTGCCTACTTCCTAACGCAGCTCCTGTTC
>DIYZ01000129.1:548-18828 GCA_002427845.1 Chloracidobacterium sp. UBA6041
CTTGACTCGCCGCAAGCGGAGTCGCTTGGTGACGCGGGCCTTTTCCTCAACCTGATTGGCTACCAGGCTTTTTGGGGATTGCTGATGACCGACTTGCCTAACGACTATCCCACGATCAGCGGCAGGCTCTCCACCTTTGCCTTCGCCGCGCTGCTGATTTATCTCCCGCCAAGGCTCTTTTACCTGGCCGAGGACGGCAACCGTCCGGTGGTGTGGCTGACAATGCTGTTGGCCAATTCACCGGTACTCCTGCGCATCCTTTTTGTGGCGAGTGCAAAGACTATGACAAACTGATAGAGCGGTAACAAAGAAAACGATGCTAACTCAAAGGGAGGATCTTTTAATGCGAACTTTCTTAGGAATGATCTTAACGAGTGTTGCGGCAACGGTGGTAGTTGCAACTGGATCGGTAACGGTCCAGAGCCAGAGACCAGTCATCAGATTGGTATGGGAACGCTCGTCCTCTCTTCGTGCGCGGCCGCGTCCTCGCGTTACTCGGATATGAAATCGTCGAAGGCAATCTTGAGGATGGCCGCCTGCGCGAATTGCGTCGCGTGAACTATGAGCCGCGGCGAGTTGAAATTACGTGAGGAAACGATTAGGAACAATCCGATCCGCTTGATGAATGTTCCGCGGAATGATGCGACGCGCTGTCTAATTCGATGTGCGCGTCGCTGCGTCTTCCCGGCCTCACATCGGTACTGATGCACCTTAACTTAGGGGTGGAGGTGCGCCCTTTCGCAATTGAGCCGCGTTGGGCTTATGTTACGATTGTCTTCTATAGTAAATCAGTAATGATTTTGATCGCGCGCGCCCGGGACGCGGTAATCCATTGAACAGAAATCATGCCTGACATGCTCGTCAATCTACTGATGCTGCCTCCGTTGAAGCCAGTGATGCTGGAGATGAACAACGCCAATATCATCGTTCGTCCTGCACAGCCCTTTGAGATCACTCAAGCGCTGGACTTTGTCGAAAGAGAGTTTTCCGTAGCCTGGGCTGATGAGATCTCTGTTGGTTTTGCAAACAAACCTGTCTCTGTCTATATCGCGGTCGCCGATAACGAAATCGTTGGCTTCGCAGGCTATGAGTGCACGCGCAGAAGCTTCTTTGGGCCAACAGGTGTGGTTGACAGCATGCAGGGTCGCGGCATCGGGAAGGCGCTGCTGCTTGCAAGCCTCTGGGGGTTGCGAGCGATGGGCTATGTTTACGGAATCATCGGCCACGCCGGGCCAGTTGAGTTTTACGAAAAAGCGGTCGGAGCGACTGTGATTCCCGATAGCGACCCCGGGATCTATACCGACCTTCTAAAGTGAATCTTGCGTAAGCAAAAAACGTTTTCACGCAAGGGGCGCAAAGCTACTCGCGAAGCACGCAAAGAGGAAGATCTTAGGTAAAGGTTGGCGTTCCTGGCGCCGATTCTCTGTGCCCTTCGCTTTTAAGAAAGCCATTACAAGGACTGCAAGCATGAATAGAGTCGAGGATATTCCGATAAAACCAGCCAGAGATGCCAGGGCAACGCTGCCGCCCGCGATCAAGGGCAGCCTCATCCAGGGGGTGATGCCCGAGTTTAATCGGGACACACTTGGGTTCATCGAACGCGCCCGCAATTATGGCAACGTAGTGCGCATGCGTTTTCTTTATCTTACGGCTTACTTTCTCTACCACCCGGACGACATCGAGTACGTGCTTTCGACAAACGCTAAGAATTTCATCAAATCGCGTTCGGTGCGCTCGCCGTTCTTTCAGCGGCTGGTCGGCAACGGTCTACTAACCAGTGAAGGAGAGTTCTGGCGCCGCCAAAGGCGTCTGGCGCAACCTGCATTTCATCGTCAACGGATCAGCGGCTACGGTGATGTGATGGTCGAGTATACCGAGCGCCTGATTTCTTCGTGGTCTGACGGCGAGACCCGCGACATCCATCAGGACATGATGCGGCTGACGCTTGAGATTGTCGTCAGGACTCTTTTCAATGCCGACGTCTCCGGTGATGCCGCCAAAGTAGAACGGGCCCTCTCGCAGATAGTGAAACCCTTTTCTTCGCAAGCCACTTTGAAATGGATCCTGGACAATCGGCTGCCGACAAAAACGCATCGCCGGTTTAATGAGTCTGCCAAAGAAATCGATGAAATAGTCTACCGAATTATCTCTGAACGTCGGGCAAGTGGATCCGATCAGGGTGATTTGCTTTCGATGCTACTAGCGGCGCATGACGAAGACGGCAGTCAGATGACCAACCGTCAACTGCGCGACGAAGTGATGACACTATTCCTGGCTGGTCATGAAACGACGGCATTGACGCTTTCCTGGGCCTGGTACTTACTGGCCCAGGAACCTGCTGCTGAACAAAAGTTTCACGCAGAGCTCGATGACGTGCTCGCCGGCAGACTTCCGACGGCGGCGGATCTATCGCGGCTCAAGTACACCGAGATGATCGCAAAGGAGTCCATGCGGCTTTATCCGCCTGCATACGCGTTAGGGCGGGAGTCGATTGAGGAATGTGAGGTTGGCGGTTTTCGAATGCCTGCCAAAACACAAGTATTCATGTTTCAGTGGGCGGTCCAACGCGATCCGCGATTCTTCGATCAACCGAATAGCTTCTATCCGGAACGCTGGACTGACGAGTTTGCCAATGGCTTGCCAAAATATGCCTACTTTCCTTTCGGCGGCGGCCCACGCGCCTGCATTGGAAATTATTTTGCGATGATGGAAGTCGTCCTGTTACTGGCCACTATAGGCCAGCGATTCAGATTCTCACTCTTGCCGGAGCATCCTGTGAGTTTGCTGCCTGCGATGTCGCTACGTCCGAGAGACGGTATCAAAGTGAGGATTGAGAATCGGCGACCGGCCTAGAAGCCAAGACGCACTCTTGCCCGTTTAACGCTGCTCGTTATACTCTGATTACCGTGATCAAAAGCTTCCGTTGCGCCGATACGCAAGCATTGTTCGAGGCAGGAAAATGCAAGAAGTTTTCTAGCATTGCGAACATCGCGATTCGCAAGTTGGCGCAACTTGACGCCGCCCAAACATTGGAATTTCTGCGCTCTCCGCCCGGCAATCGCCTGGAAGCTCTGAAGGGCGGACGCAAAGAACAGCACAGCATTCGAGTAAACGATCAGTTTCGGGTTTGCTTCCGCTGGACAGATGACGGGCCGGAAGACGTCGAGATTGTGGACTATCATTGAGGAGTAACTACTATGTTCAAAAATGGCATGCGGCCGGTGCATCCTGGCGAAGTACTTCGCGAGGACTATCTAATTCCCCTCGGCCTAACTGCGAACGCTCTGGCTAAGGCGCTGAATGTCCCCGCGCCACGCATCAATGACATTGCGCGCGAGCGCCGAGGTGTCACTGCGGATACGGCCATGAGACTGGCTCGCTACTTTGGCGGAGACGCGCGCTCCTGGCTGAACTTGCAAGCGGCATACGAACTGCGCGTCGCCGAGATACATAACGCCAAGCGCATCGAGCGCGAGATATCTCCTGCAGCGGCGTAGGTGTTCGTTAGGGGGGCCACTTGAGGTTAAGCAGATACTGAAATGAAAGATAGTGCATATGCATTTGCAGCTCGGGTCGACCGACAAATAGAAGAATTTTCCCAAGCGGATTATTTGAAAAAGTCGGGGCGTTGCAAGACTCTAAGAGAAGAAATATAGGCGATCAGTCGATTCGCGCTTTCTATAAAACACCCTGGATGCGAGGTTGAGGTAGAGGCTTTCGAAAACAGCGGCGCCGCCGATGGCCATATTACCATCACTGGTTTCATAGAGGATGAGTTTGATATTCAAGTTACTTACATATGTGACTACAGCGAAGCATTGAGAAATGAATTGTTAGCTCAGCAGGTGCGCTCCAGGATTCGGTAACATCTTTCGCGAGAAGAAATCCCGGAACATTGTTGCCGATACGCAAGCTTACGATGACGAAGAACTGGCTACACGACTATCTCGGTCCATAGTAGAAAGCTACAAAGTAAAGACAGAAAGGAAATAGGATACAAATACGGTTCTAATTGTGGCCTTTGAGGAAATCAAGGTGCGTAATCGAACGGCATGGGATTCTTTGTTCGAGCATATCGAAGCTCTCGGTGCGCCTTACGGTGCTTGATTCCGTTGCTGCCACAAAAACCCAAAGCCAAAGCGAGAGTCTGACTTGCCGGCAAGAGTCTCGCTGTTACGGATGAGGGCAGAGCTACTACTCAAGCAAACGGACTATGCGAGCCCACTCTGAAAGCGTGAGGGTCTCGGCGCGCCGCTGCAAATCAACTTCAGCCTGGCATAGCAGGATGCTTGCGCCGCCGTGGCTTTTGACGATCTCGTGTAACGGAGCCGGCGCGTTTCGCAAGTTATTGAGAATCGTCTTGCGCCTTTGAGCGAACCCTGCGCTGACAACTTGCCACAGTAGTTTTTCGTCACGCACCTCTGCCGGGAGTTGCGGTCGCAATCTCAATCTGAGAACGCTGCTCCACACTTTGGGCGCCGGACGAAACGAGCTGGGTGCGACATCAAACAGCTTCTCCGTCTCACAATAAGCTTCGACAAATACGGAAAGGTACCCACGTTCGCTCGAGCAAGCCGGTGCAGTAATGCGCTCCACGACTTCTTTCTGCAACATCAGAACCATTTCGCTGAGACAATGACGTTGCTCAATCAATCTTTGCAGAATTGCCGTAGAGATGTTGTAGGGAAGATTGGCAACGACGCGCGCTTGTTTCGCCGGACGAATAACGTCGCAAACGTCTGTAACCAAAGCATCGCTCTGAACAAGTTTTAAGTTCTTTTTCCCGCTGAATTTTTCTCCAAGAAACGGTATGAGGTTTCGATCAAACTCGATCGCCACGAGATGTCCGGCCTTATCCAACAGAGGCGCGGTGAGCGCTCCCCTTCCCGGCCCAATTTCGAGAATCGTTTCGTCCGGTCGCGGATCCAGCGCTTCGAGGATCCGTTGGATGATTCGTTGATCTGTTAAGAAGTTTTGGCCGAGACGTTTGGAAGGATGCGGGATGAAGGACGAAGAATGAGGCCCGGAAGCGTCGCGGTCTTTTTTCATCCCTCCACCCTCATCGTTCATTCCTGCTGCGCAGGTATCCAGTCACCTCAAGGTCGCGTCCGCGTTGAGTGATCTCAACATCCTGGAGCTCGAGCGCGTCTACCAACCTCTCGGCGCCGTTACCGCCGACGGCAGTGGGCGCGGCGCCGCCTCCGATGATCAATGGCGCGATGAAGAACGACACTTTGTTGACCAGGCCGGTCTCGAGCAACTTGCCGGCTACACTCGCGCCCCCTTCAACCAGCACGCTTTGGATGGATCGACGACCCAGTTCTTCAAAGATCAAATGGAAGTCGCGGCCGTTTGCCGCGTCACGCACGACTTCCACTCCGCGCGATTCAAGATCGGTTATCGCCGTCGCGGCTGCATCTCCAGTAAAGACAAGCACTGGCGCTTCATTGGCGGTCCTCACCAGGTTCGATTCGGAAGATATCTTCAGCGTCTCATCCAAAACGACCCGAACTAACGCCCTTCTCCGAAGTTTTCCTGAGCGATCTGTCAACAAAGGATCGTCAACCAGGGCCGTGCCCGCCCCGATCAGGATCGCGTCGTATTCGTAACGCAATTCGTGAGCTCGCTGTCGCGATTCTGCTCCCGTAATCCAGCGTGAGTCTCCGGTGCGTGTCGCAATCTTTCCATCAAGCGAAGTAGCCAGCTTAAGATGCACGAAAGGACGTTGGGTGCGCATGAAATGCAAATACTTTTCATTTAGCTTTTCTGCGTCACGAGCCAACAACCCCACGGAAACTTTAACGCCCGTGGATCGTAGATGCACAAAACCTTGCCCTGACACTTTCGGATTGGGATCTTCGCTTGGGGCTATGACCCGGCTAACACCAGCCTTGATCAAGGCATCTGTGCATGGAGGAGTGCGACCATGATGAGCATGAGGCTCGAGCGAGACGTAAGCAGTTGCCCCCTTTGCGCGCGCGCCGGCTTGCTCGAGCGCGTAAGTTTCAGCGTGTTTGAGCTGCTCGTAAACGTAAAAGCCTTCGCCAAAAACTTCTCCATCAGCGCCAGCGATCACGCAGCCAACCAGCGGCCCGGGGCTGACCTGGCCCACGCCTTTTGCCGCCAGCACCAAAGCGCGTCTCATTAGCCGACGATCAATTTCGGTCCACTCATCTACGCCGTCTTTGACTGTTGCTACAGTTTGCTGCACGAGATTATTCAAAGGGCCTCATTCGAATAAGCCGTTAACATACAATTCGGGATCAAAGACCACGAGGTCGTCAACCTTTTCTCCGATGCCGGCGTAACGAATGGGCAAACTCAATTCCTTGGCGATTGCTACCGCAATCCCGCCTTTGGCCGTTCCATCAAGTTTTGTCAGCACGATGCCGGTGACGCCGGCGACTTTAAGAAACTGACGCGCCTGCTCGAGACCGTTCTGTCCCGTGATCGCATCAACCACGAGCAGCGTTTCGTGGGGCGCCCCGGCAACTTCGCGAGCAGCAACTCGTTTCATTTTCTCAAGTTCGGCCATCAGGTTTGATTTGTTATGCAGACGGCCCGCAGTGTCAACGATAAGCACATCTGAACCGCGCGCCTTTGAAGCTTTCAACGAGTCGAAAAGCACGGCCGCAGGGTCCGTTCCCTGCTTTTGTTGAATCAACGGCACACCCGTGCGTTCAGCCCAGATCGCCAGCTGATCTGCGGCAGCCGCCCTAAAGGTATCGGCGGCGCAAATGAGCACGTCATTTCCCTCCGCTTTAATGCGCTGGGCCAGTTTGCCAATGGTGGTGGTTTTTCCGACGCCGTTTACGCCGACGATCATCATCACGTATGGCGAAACGTTTTCAGGGATGCTCGTCTCAGAAGCAACGCCCTGCTTTTCAGCTTGTCTTAGAATCTTCAACAGTTCGTCTTTGATTGCACGCTTCAACGCCTCGAGGTCGTTGATTTGTTTACGCGCGACACCCCGCCTGACGGTTTCGAGAATATGCTGCGTCGTGGCCACGCCAATGTCAGCCGCGATTAGCGCCTCCTCCAACTCATCCAGCAGGTTTTCGTCAATCTGTTTTAAGCCCTGAAAAACTGTATCGAGTCTTTCAGAAAGCGACTCGCGCGTGGCCGACACTGCTCGGCGAAAGCGCGCCGACAATTCCTGTTCGAGTGCCGCTTCCTGCGCTTGCAATTCTTCCATCGACAGATTCAGCCCAAGGACTGAAGTCGCGAATGGCGAGCGCGTTAGAACAGGTTTTTGCCGCACAACATCCGTTTGCGCCGCTTCGTAAGGGCTCGAAGCAGATATCGGACGCGGCTCGGCAACTGGAGTTTTCGGCTTTGCAGTTTCAGTGGGTACAGGCGTTGGTCCAGTTCCAGCGGGGACCGGCTCGACTACTGTCGCGGCCACGGGAGCAGACGGGGGCGATAATTCCCCGCGAGGATCGGCAGGTGGTTCTGCTTCGGGCTGACCGCCAGAAACCTTTTCGGCTAATGGCTCATTCAGTTTTAGCGACACAAATTGGTCGCCGCTCTTACGTTTCCAGAAAAGCCCCATAGGATTGATCCAGCGAAAATTGATGTGGGTTGCCGAAATGTCGATTATAAGCGCAACAGCCGCGTCCTAACAAAAAGGGCGCGGCTGCCAGCGATAATGACTTGGTTGAGAACGACTCGAGACGGTTGGATCAGGACGCGGGAAGGGGTTCAAGCTCAGTTGTTGTTTCAAAGGCTGGTACCGGTAATTTATTCTCAGGCGCCGTACGGCTTTTTAGCTTGACCGATCCAGGACGGATTTGGCCCTCGTCACAAGCTTGCACGAAAGCGGTAACCACTGCCGGATCGTAACGGGTGCCGACGAAGCTCTCTATCCGTTTGACCGCATCCTCAAATTTCATCGCCTGCTGGTAAGGCCGGTCAGTTGTCATTGCGTCGAAGGTATCTGCAACAGCAACTATCTTAGCCATCAACGGAATTTGTTCACCCTTCAACCCCTGCGGATATCCCTGGCCGTTAACCATCTCGTGGTGCATGTACATCCCGGGCAGAAACTCCTTCATGGCCCGTATTTGCGACATGATCTTGTAACCCTTTTGCGGATGCTGTTTCATGATCAAAAACTCGTCGTCTGTCAGCGCCGCGGGTTTCTTCAAGATGTTGTCGTCGATCGCGATTTTCCCGACGTCGTGCAGCAACGCACTGATTCTGATCTTTTCACATTCCTCATCGGGTAGTCCGAGACGCTGGGCAATTGCAACCGACATTCGCGACACTCGTTCTGAATGGCCTCGGGTATAGGGATCTTTTCCGTCTATCGCGGCGGCCAACCCTTTTACGGTCCCGAGAAACAACTCGCGATTTTCATCAGCGGAGCGCTGTAAGTCTTTGATGTAGTTCTCCAGCTGGTCCGTCATCAGATTAAAGGAGTCGCCAAGTTGGCCCAATTCGGTTCTACTGCGAACATTTATGCGTTGTGAAAAGTCACCAGAGGCAATGCGGTGCGCACCGGTGGCGAGTTCCTGGACCGGTTGCGTTAATTTCTTTGCGAAAAAGAAACCAATAACGAGCGTTAGCATGCCGGCCACCAGGCTTATGAGAATTGTCTGCCGCCTCATGTCAGCAACCGAGGCAAGCGCCGCCGATGCATCCTGAATGGCGATGACCCCGAGTCGGGAGTTCTTATCCAATTCCGCAGTGGCATATGAACCAAGCATCTCCACATTTCGCCCATCGCGTAAAATCGTAAAGGGTTCCAGCGCAGATTGCACCTGCGTTCCCGACTCCTGCCAATCCCGAACGACCTTGAGGTCAGTCATCGGCTTCTCTGAAAAGGCGACACTCGCTTCCGGATGCGCAACGGCGCGGCCGTTTTGATCTACCACGAAGACCACAGGAAGCCCCGCATCCAGGAGTTCGCGCTCGCTTTTTGAAGTTTCTTGATGTACTGCTTTGAAGACGTCTTGAAACGATATGATGGCGACAACGGCTGCCACTACATCGTGTCCCGCTTCACCGCCCATCACGGGCGCGGCAACGGTTAACGCCATTTCCTGTCCCGAGCGAATAATCTGCGGGCGGCTTACAACTATGCCGCGTCCACTCATCTTCGCCAGGACCTCGCTAACGCGCTGATCAACTTCTTCGCGCTGGATGAGGTCTGGCTGAAACGCCCGGTGAAGTTGTCCACTTACCGGCCAGATGGCCAGGCCAATCAGGTTGGGATCCTCTTCAAGTGTTTTCTGTAGGCGTGAATCATAGCCGGCATCGTTCAACGCTTTGATCCCGCCGGCAATTTCAAAGGCGCGCGCTAAGCCGGTGACTACGTCGCGATAGCGCTGCCCGTAAAGCTCGATCTGTCTGGCTTTGTCCTGAACCAACTGCGCCTGGTAGCGGCCTTCAACTGAACGCAATTCCTCAGCGCTGCGCCCTGAAAGCAAGGTGCCGGCAAAGGCCAGCGGCAGTAGGCCGACTAGCAGTAAGACGCCAAGAACTATGTACAGAAGGCGAATTCGCCCGATTTTTTCCAGCATTCAGGACAGCTATTATTTTGAGTTAGTTTGCGGAATGAAGCTTTTCTCTGGGAAGGCCGCAAGCGCGGAAGCCAGCCCCACATGGCCGGTTCCTCATTATGATCGAGCAAATCCGAGGTGTCAACGCGTTTTATCCGGATTAAATTGAGTTTATCATTACTTGCCAATTGCCCGATGATGGTTTGGGATCACGGGTGCGCAGAGTTTACTTGGGTCGGGCACGCGCTTTTAATAGACTTATGGCCCGCGAAACACGTCTAAAACTCCTGAAGCGGGTATAAGCGCGGCGCGCTTCGAAATTGCGGACGCCGACGAGCGGCCTCGCACAACTCAGACAGGATGGGAACGGCTACGAGCGACGAGCAGATCGTAGAGCGAGCCTTAATGGGCGACGCGGAGGCTTTCGGCGAGATTGTAAAGCGCTGGGAGCGACGCATATTCGCGCTCGCCTTCGGCATGCTGGGCCGCGAGGAGGATGCGCGCGACGCGACTCAAGAAACGTTTCTCGCAGCTTTTCGAAACCTTCGCGGTTTTCGCGGCGAAGCCAAGGTCTCTTCCTGGTTACACCGGATAGCGGTCAATCAGTGTATTACGCGGCAGCGGCGAGCCAAAGTCAGGAATGAAAGCGCGCTGGAAACGGAAGAAGAAAAAAATGTCGCCAGTTTCTCTGCGCCGGTTCGATATTCCCCAGCACACGTCGTAGAGCGGCTCGAAAGGACTGCCTCGGTGCGGCGCGCCGTGAATGGTTTGCCAATCGACTTGCGACAGGTCGTAGTAATGAAGGAATTCGAAGAGCTTACGTTTAAAGAAATCGCGGATGTACTTGACTTGCCGCTGAGCACGGTAAAAAGCCGCCTATACACGGCGTTGAAACAATTGGAAATGAGGTTGCAGAAGTTTGGTCAATGAATCAGCTTGAGGTGCGTGCGAACATGAAAGAAGAACTGAATACACTGAAGTGTGAACGAGAGAGCGAACTGATCGGGTTTCTCTATGGCGAATTGAATGAGTTCGAGTCGCGAACCTTTGCGCGTCACCTGAGCGAATGTGCGGCGTGTAGCGCTGAGCTTTCGGCATTCAAAAACATTCGTGAATCGGTGATCGCCTGGCGTGATGAATCTCTTGGTGGCGCGCTCTTTGCTGCCGCCGCAACGGCTTCGCGCGCCGCGGAGGTTGGCGAACGCAGATCAGCGTCGTCAGCCTTAGGCGCACTGCGAGAATTTTTCAACCTTTCGCCGCTGTGGATGAAAGGCGCACTCGCTTTTGCCTCAGTTCTCTTCTGTCTGTTCGCCGGTTTAGCCATTGCAGGATTACGTACTACGTCGCCTGCTCCCGTTGCCGTCAATGCGAACAATCCGGCGCCTTCCGAACAACAAATCAACGCGTTGGTCCAGCGCCGCGTGCAGGATGAACTCGAGCGGATTCAGAATTCCAACAGGCAGGAGAAAAGTGTGACTGTCGTTGCGCGGAATGCAGCTCCGCGTAATCTGGGGCCGAGAGTGGCAAAGCGCAGCAGCGAGTTAGCCGGTAACGTAACCGCACAAAAGGCGCGACGCCCGCTTTCGCGGATTGAGCGCGAACAATTGGCCGCTGATTTGAGGCTGATAAGCGCGAAAAACGATACCGAACTTGATCTTCTTGACGACCGAATTAATCAATAGTCCCGGTAAGATCACAAATGTCCTTAAAGAGGTTTTTTATGAGAAATAATCGGCTGGTTTTTGCATTATTCGCGGCGCTCGTCTTTTTTGCCACGATCTCTTCTGTGTACGCGCAGGCTGAGCAACAACAGGCAGCCGCTCAACAGAATGGCGCGATTGTGGATCCGATCCGCCAACTGAATTTGACTCCGGAACAGCGCGAGAAGATCAGATCAATTCGAGAACAAACTAAAGCCGAGCGGGTCGCGATCACTGAACGAATTCGCGAAACAAATCGGGCACTAGAGGAAATACTGGATGCTGACAATCCTGACGAAGCGGTCGTCGAACAACAGGTGCGCGATGCGGCTGCCGCGCAGGCTGCGGCGATGCGTATGAGGATTTTGACCGAGGTCAGAATTCGCCGCGTGTTAACTCCAGAACAGATTCGTATGTTGCGGGTCTTTCGTCAACAAGCGCGCGGACTGAAGCAGGACCAACTTCGCAATGAGCGCGAACAACAACGGCGCCCGGGCATCGACGGATCGGGCACTTTTCAAAACCAGCGCGATGGCGCCGGCCCTCTCTTTCCCCGACGCGGACAGCGACGAGCTCGACCTTAATATTACGCAAAATCGTGGCGTAAAATGGGGCCGGCCGGGCAATGCCTGACCGGCTCTTTTTTGAGCAGCGGCGACTTTCCCGCCGATTGGTAATTGCCGAGCACAGCGGGTAGTCGCGTCATTTGAAAACTTTGCGCTTTTCAGTGCCCGCCGCGTTACTGGTGGGTGATTTTTACGCGTGATCCAACCACCGAGACAAAGAGGCCACAGAGGTGCCGCACAGGAGATATTGAAATCACGCCATCACTCACGCGATGGCCAAGCTTGACGCCTTGCGAATATTTTGCGCATGATAAGCCGCTCTTTCAGATGTGCCCATTCGTCTTAAGAGGTCTTAAGCTTTTCAAAAGCGGCGCGCATCGCACAATCCTGATCGCAAGACGGCAGCCGGCAGAGTCCATGAGGCCAGTTTGGCTCGTGACGGCACCCCTGATTAGTCCCTAAATGAACATCGTCACGCGCTCTATCTTCGAGCTGCAGGAAACCACGTTGATAGCTGCACGTGCTGTCCGTGGGCTTGTCAAAGGGCCGCGTTACATCTCGGAAACAATCGCGCAGATGGACGTCATCGGCGTCGGCTCGCTGACGATTATCCTGCTCACCGGATTCTTTACCGGTGGCGTTTTAACTCTTCAGACTTTTCCCACTCTGCAATTCTACGGAGCGCAATCGCAAACCGGACAGCTCGTGGCGATCTCGCTGGTACGCGAGCTGGGACCAGTACTTTGCGCGCTCATGGTGACTGGCCGAGTTGGGTCAGCCATAGCGGCCGAGCTCGGGTCAATGACGGTTTCTCAACAGATCGACGCTATGCGTGCTTTGGGCACCGATCCCATTAAGAAACTCGTGACGCCGCGTCTGATCGCGCTGATAATCACTTTGCCGTTGCTTACCGTTGTCGCCGATGTTGTTGGCATCGGCGGAGGCGGAATTGCCGCCACCAGTCTTTACGGGCTTTCAATAAATGAGTTTGTTACTTCTGTTCGTGACGGAATTACCTCCAGTGATATTATTGGTGGTGTCATTAAGCCAATCTGCTTTGCCATCATTATTGCATCGGTCGCGTGTTACAAAGGTCTCAGCACTGATGGGGGCACAGTGGGCGTAGGCAGGGCGACGACCCGGGCGGTGGTGACGGCGTCTATAGTCGTCATCATTACCGACTTCTTTCTCGCGCGCGCGCTGCAGTACATACTTGGGATAAAGAATTAGCCTTAGTCAGAATTATGGCTCTCTCATCGACAGTTTCAGATCAGATCACCGCGCCTGGGCAGGTGAGCCAGAATGCTGCCGACTCGACGTTTGCCGAGGTCGACGATAGCCATCGCATAATTCCTGCTATCGAGTTTCGCGACGTGCTGCTGGCCTTCGACGACCGGGTAATCCTGAACAAGCTTAGCTTCAAGGTAATGAAGGGCGAGACGAAAATCATACTAGGAGGCTCGGGCGGCGGTAAGTCAACGATTATTAAACTGGTGTTGGGGCTGCTTAAACCGGACGCCGGACGCATTTTTGTCGACGGTGAAGACATCACCGAGTATGACGAAGTGCGAATGATGACTGTGCGCAAGAAAATCGGGATGGTGTTTCAGGAGGGCGCGCTTTTCGATTCATTGTCAGTCTACGATAACGTCGCTTACCGGCTGCACGAACAAGGGGTGCCGGAAGAAGAAGTGGAACCCGAGGTGCGGCGTATGCTTCGCTTCGTCAATCTCGAAGACGCGATCGATAAAATGCCTTCTGAGCTTTCCGGCGGCATGCGGCGTCGCGTTGGCATCGCCCGGGCGTTGATTGGTGATCCGAAGATCGTGCTCTTCGACGAGCCAACGGCGGGTCTCGATCCGCCAACCGCGCGCACAATTTGTGAACTCGCCATGAAGCTTCGGGACCTGGAAGATGTCTCTTCGATATTCGTGACGCACGAGATGAACAATCTCGACTATCTCTGTTCCGAATACGCGGTGGTAAACGAGGAGGGAGAGGTCGTGTTTGAGCGCGAAGGCGAGCGACTGTGTCTGATTAACAGCAAAGTCATGATGATGCGCGAGGGCCACATTATTTTTAGCGGCACAGATGAGCGCCTGCGCAAAGCTGAAGACCCATACATTAAAAAGTTTCTTCGCGGACACTGAAAGAAAGGATGAGGGATGAGGGATGAAGGATGAACGCATAGGGTGTAACAGGGTGGTGCGAGCCCACCTGTTTTATCCTTCATCCTTATTACTTCATCCTGGATTTACGCCATGCCAAGATCAACCAAGACAGTTAACTTAAATCAATTGCGAGTCGGCATATTTGTGCTGGTCTCGATAGTGATCTTGATCTTCCTGATACTTAACGCCTCTGGCGACATAAATCCTTTTACGAAAAAGCTCCATCTGAAGGCGCGTTTTGCTGATGCAAACGGTCTGCGTGAGGGCTCTGAAGTCAGGCTCGCGGGCGTGCGCGTGGGAAAGATCGACAAAATCACTTTGCTGCCCCCTTCAACCGAGCCTAACGCGCAGCGGGTTGAGGCGTTGATGACTATTGATTCAAACATCGATGGTCGCCCAGCCAACGAACGCATTCGCCAGGATTCAACCGCACAACAGGCATCGCCCAGCCTCTTGGGTAACGAGATGCTAATCAATATTAGCCCCGGTACTGCATTGGGTCAGCCCGTGAAAGACTACGACATCCTGCGTTCTTCCAGCTCAAACACGATCAATGATTTCGCGACCTCCGGAACCGATCTGACCCAGCGTCTTAGTAAGCTTTCCGATCAGATTAATGTGATCGTGCATGACGTGCAGGAAGGCAAAGGAACCGTCGGCCGGTTGTTTAGCGATGAGGCGCTCTACAACAACCTGAATTCGACCGTTCGAGAAACCGAAGACGTGATGCGTCTAATAAGGACGGGCAATGGTTCGGCAGGTAGGTTCGTTAACGATCCCGCTCTTTACAACAATGCGAACGATATCGCATTGCAATTGCGAAAGATCGCCGAAGACCTGCGCGCCGGGCACGGCACCGCCGGCAAGCTGCTCACGAACGACGAGCTCTACAATCGAATCAATCGAACGGCCGATCGGCTCGACCATTCCGTCGAACAGATCAACTCGATGATCGCGGATATTAATGCGGGTCACGGCACGCTGGGGAAACTCATCAAAGACGAGCAGATGTACAATGACGCTCGCTCAGCGATCGCCCGGTTCAATACAACCGCCGAGCGCGTGGACAACATGGTATCGGCAGCCCAGCGCGGCGAAGGTACAGTCGGCAAACTCCTGACGGACGAAGCGCTTTACTCCAACGTGAACCAGCTATCATCTGAAGGCGTCAAACTCATGTACGACTTCCGCCAGAATCCAAAGAAATATCTGACGATCAAATTCCAGTTGTTTTAGTTTCTGCGAAGTTCCGCCATCACCGCCTATGGCTCAGGCGACACGGCGGGACGCGTCGCGGCGCTTAGGAGCCACAAACGGGCCGGGATTGGCACCGATCGTCACATCCCTGAAACCAAGGAAAGTTTGCCCCTCGCCGAATCCCGTTTGACTGGCGGCCGGGCTGGCGAAGAATTCAATCCGATACGTCCGGCCAGCGCCGTTGTTGTCCACGCCGCCCCTAGAACGCACTCTCGTCAGCCGAGGGACCATAGATTGACGGCACCGGTATGTCGTTCAATCGTAGGTAGACGCCGAGTTGCGCGCGATGATGAATCATGTGATTCATTACAAAGCTGCGCAGCACGGCGATTTTCGGCAGCGTCAAAATGGTGTTTCCGTTTGAAAGCAACGTCCACGGTTTGAATAAGTCCTCATCCTCGGCGCCCGCAATCGCGGCGCGAGTCGCGGCCACATTCTCATCAAACTTCGCCAGCACCGCTTGAGTGGAATTCAGCTCGGGCGTCTTGACGGGCTGTCCCGCCGGCGCCAGATCAAAAGAGTCTGAGCTTAAAGTAAGAGTGCCCCAGCTTGGCAG
The DNA here is from genome assembly GCA_002427845.1 of Chloracidobacterium sp. UBA6041. Classification (GTDB taxonomy): domain Bacteria; phylum Acidobacteriota; class Blastocatellia; order Pyrinomonadales; family Pyrinomonadaceae; genus PSRF01. Next base: position 16,302 of record DIYZ01000129.1, read on the forward strand.
ATTAGCCAGATGCGTCGCCAGGTTTCCCATGGGAAACGACTTGTCGTGTGGCTTCCAATTGAACTTCTCATCCGGAACGCGTTCGAGTGTTTTTCGCGTATTCGCCATCTCATGATCAAATTCCGGTAACAACGATTTGCCTATTGCCATTTTTTCCTCCGTTCAGTCCTATAGAGTCTCGGGAAACTCTATTCGAGTTATCAATCCGCGCGCTACCTGGTATTTCGGGACGAGACCAAAAGCTCGTACGGGAAACGTTCCGAAACTCTTTACTTTCACCGGCACTGCAAAGAACTTGAAGCCCTGGTCCGGCAACTCGCCGAGCCCGCAAAGATGTTCGACGACAGGAATCCGGCGCGCTAGAAGGATCGAATGAGCAGGCCGCCGGCCATCGGCCGTATCATCGATGTTGTAAGAGTCAATACCCACCAGCGCCGCGCCAGCCTCCGCTAAGAATTCCGCGGCCGCTCCCGTCAAAAAAGGATGCATCCCATCGGCATACGCTTCAGTTCGCCAACGCATGTCCCATCCGGTGTGGAACAGTACTGCCTTATCCTCAACGTCGAGATGCTTCACGTCGGCCACCGAGATTCCTCGGTCAGAAGCTCCAACTTTACGCAAAACTATCCCCTCGAGATTCGCCAATGAATACAGATCGAGGCCAGCGAGATCATCGCCTTCCGCATAACGGTGAAACGGACTGTCGAGATAGGTGCCCGTGTTCGCCACCATTTCGATCTTGCCGATGTGAAATTCGGTGCCCAGCGCATAAACCTTTCTTGATTCTGCACGCGTCAAATGATCGGTGATCACCGGACCAGGCAAACCCTTGTACGTAATCATGCCGGCTTCGACCGTGTGGCAAACATCAATCAACTCGTAATCGCGGGCCGGCGCCTGTCCCGTTTGCTTAATCATTCTGACTTTCAACCCTTTTTCTGAACGAGAACCTGGAAACGCGCGGCCATTCCATCGGGCAGGATCATCTCCCGGGCGGCCGTCGTAATACGTAACTTCTCAGCCTCGGTGTCAAGTGATTGCGATAGCATCTGCAACTGTTCCAGCACGCCAACCCCCAGCAGAAACTTATCCTGACGAGAATATTCCACAACCTCAAAGCCAAGCGTCTGGCCCACACGTTTCACAAAACTCCAATCAACCGTGGTAGTGAGGTCTTGTTCGCCCGGACGCGCCAGAACGTCGGCCACAATTTGATGCCGTTGAAAACCTCGCAACGTTCCGTTTTGCCTGTTGGGGGAAGCATAGAGCTCCTTAGCATCAGCGCCGTAGTCAACAATCACGAGGTAACCATGGCACCAGCTATTGCTGACTTTCTTCAGCCATTCCTCAATGTCCAGGTTGACTTCGGCGATCTGCCCTTCGGCGAGTTGAATGTCATACCCGGCGAAATATTCGCTGAGACGCCGCGTCGAAAGAGGACCGAGCGCCCATTCAAAGTTTCCCTTCGCGCCGGCTTCCACATAAAACTCTTGCAGACTGTTGTTGTGCATCGTGACTCGATGAACCGCGAAAGCATCAAGCAGCTCATTTGCGAAAACAATTCCCGGGTCTACTGTCACATCTTCGAGCCGTCTAAACTCTACACGATCAGCAAAAGGGCGAAGTCGATCGCGCGCAAGCAAACGTGAGTGCAAACTAACTTCATCGATGATGTAGTGGGTCGCCGCAAAGACATCCGGGAAGGAGTGCCGCAGTGTTTGCAGCACACCACTCGCAAACGTGCCATCGCCGCTGCCGGCCTCTACGATTGTCCAACGAGTTGGGTTCTCAAGGTTCTCATAAAGCCTGGCGAAGTAGCGCGCAAACGTCGCGGCAAACAGCGAACTGCGCTCGGGGCTGGTTCGATAATCGCCTTCCCTGCCCCACTTTTGCTGGTCGCTCCGGCAATAGTAACCGCCGGCGGCGTCATAAAGAGCGGCGTTCATCCAATCACCAAACGTGATTGGGCCATCACGTTTGATGCGTTCAGAAAGGCGGGCAGCCAGCTCGGCAGTGTAGGAGACGGTTTCGATCATCTCGGCAGAGTAGCGACAGCGGGATATGAAATTGTCTGTATCCGTCCGCCGTCAGTTGGACTACACGGATTATCCAGCGGATTATCCAATAGCCGGGTCGCAAATAGTTGGAAGCCTGACGCGGGACATTAGCGGCCCTTGGGATCGTCCTTATCGAGCAGACGCGTCGTATTTTCTGTGATGCTTGGTGGCTGATATATCTCAGCAGTGTTTGGACGTCTCCAGGGCACAGCGTTCGCAGATGGTGGCGGCAAAGCGACATTGCGCGCGGCATGATCCAACTGAGGATTTGCAGGCGGCGCGTATGCGGCCAGATGGTTGATTTCCATTTGCGGCACCGCGTCTTCCATTAACAAAGCGTAAACGATCCGCAGCAACCCGCCGACGAAACAAAACAAAGCCGTGATCGGGATAATCACTTCCGGATTCCCCAAAAAGAAAACGCTGAGGATGGAGATTATGGGGACGATGAGCAGCGTGCTGAGCATTAA
>DIYZ01000129.1:18928-27014 GCA_002427845.1 Chloracidobacterium sp. UBA6041
TCCCGCCAGTTGCCAGCACTGCCGCGGTACCTTCGAGTAGAAAACCACATCTCGAGCAGAATCTCACTGCGTCCGAAGCCTGTTGCTGTCCGCATTTTGGACAATACATTCCGAGACCCTTCAGTACCGACCGCAACCAAACAAAGCTGCCCAAATGGTCAGCCGTTAAAAAACTTCGCTAGATAATAAACCCAGGTGGGCTAATACGGGAAAGAAGCTTGAGCGAGACTGCTGCCTGAGCCTGGTAATCGGCCGCGCGGACCAGAGTTTCCACAAGCAAAGCGATCAGCGGCCGCGTCTCACCGGTGGGCGGCATCACCTGCTTCCGAAGACAGTCATCAGCAGCAAAACTGGTGAACGCCCGTTGGCGCGTCGCTTCGACTTCCGCCAGGTGCTCAATTACTTTTGCTGGCGTTGACAGGTGTTCGGGCAAGGTCCACTCAAACGGATCATCCCACAGGTTTGCTGTTATGCCACCGAAAGTCTGCTCAACCGTGGCCGCACATCGCAGCACGCTTTCACCGACCGACCGCAAAGAAGCAGTGCCGGTCCGCGCCGTATCCGCGTACAAAACATCCACGGGAGTGTTGTCGATTATCGCGCATGAACGGGAATGCAAACGCGCAAACTCTCGGTCAAGACTATCTACAATCTCTCGCTCGCTGAGGGTTTGCGCGGTTAGTTTTTCGTCCATGCGGACAGTGTTTGGGAAAGGCGGCTATCTCTGCTTGGACGTGCGGTTAGTTTCTTCCAGCACGGTGCCGTAGCTCCGACCTCCGAATTGGAAGCCATTATGGACATGGCCGGAAACGCCAACGCGCGAGCCACGTGAAGGAACACCCCGCCGCGTCACCACCCAGAGCCGTCCGGTGCCGTCATCAATCTCGTAAGCGCCGTTGCCAAGCACGCCGTAGCTGTCGGTGACGTTGCCGACAATCGCGACCTCTTTATTCCGGTAGCGGCCGGGATCAGCATTGATTTTTGAAATGGTTGTTTGGCTGGGACAGGCCGTCAGTAGAAACACCGCCGCGAGTAGCAGCAATGTAGCTCCGAGTTTCTTTACTGAATGCATACGCATCTCCTTTTCCAATCAAGTTTACTAGAGGGAGAGCGCCGCATCGAACTATTGCCTGAGCGGGAAACTGCTGCGGCACTTAACAGATGCCGGGAATACTAAAACGGTTTTCCGCATTGGTTCAATTAGACGGCGATTCGTCTCAAACCTGATGATCGTGGGGGCTGTCGCAGCGATGCTATACTGAGCGTGCATGAAAATCCAGTGGAGCACATGGCGTGCTCAAGAGGGAGCTCTCAAGTCCTGAAGAAATATCTCGTCAGCGTCGAAAGAACAGAGGCCGGCTATTCGGCATTTTCACCGGACGTGCCGGGCTGCGCCTCTACTGGAAAGACCAAAGAAGAAGTAAAGCGAAACATTCAAGAAGCGATTGCGTTCCATCTTGAAGGCTTACGCGAAGAAGGCTACGAAATCCCAGAGCCGAGCATTCGCTTGAAATGAGGTTAAGAATCCATGATCCGCCACCAGAAGCACTATCTCGAGTTTATTCGGCAAGAGGGCGTTGGCGAACACGATGTCGTTGCAGATTCTCGCAAATCCTATGTGTCATACTTGAATAGTGTTTCGGAGAAACTTGAAATCGAAATCGGTCCCCGTACGGCGGGCACTTACGCGGATGTCGAGCACCTTGTGAAAACGCTCGAAGATAGAGGAGTAGCGAAGAAGACCATAGGCAACTACAAGTCGGCCTTACGGCAATACGTTAAGATGGTCGAGTCTCTTGGTCTCAAGTGAGAGAAACCTGTTGATTCCCCCGCATGCTATACTTCGGCCCATGAAAATCCAGCTCACAAGTCAGATTTTCCACGAAGGCAAAATGTACGTGGCGTACTCTCCGGAGCTTGACGTATCTTCCTGCGCCACCACCAAGGCGAAAGCACAAAGAAATCTGCTCGAGGCAGTCCGGTTGTTTCTGGAGGAAGCAGAAAAGAGAGGCTCACTGGATCAGATTCTTAAGGAGGCGGGATTTGTCCGTCGCAAGCAGATTCTAGTTGGGCCACGGCCAGTGACGACGCGGCGCTTGACAGTGCCACTCTCGATTCTTCATGCCTAAGATTGGCCCAGTCTCTTACAAGATCCTGGTTTGCATCTTTGAACTCGACGGCTTCAGGTGTGTGCGAGAGGAAGGTGATCACATGATCTTCACGAGGCCAGATGTATTGCGCCCGGTTGTTATCCCGAAATACAGAAGCATTCCCGTGTTCATCATAAGGAACAATCTGCGCACTTCGGGAATGACTCGCGATCGCTACTTCGAGCTCTTAAAGAAGTGTGGCTAGCGTGGGAGAGCCGATCACTTCCCAAACCAGCCGATTGGCTTACCCGACAGGTCAACCCAGACGCTTTTCACGTTCGTATACATTTCCAGCGCGTGTTTGCCCATCTCCCTGCCGTAGCCCGACTGCTTGTAGCCGCCAAAGGGAGATGCGGCATTGAACACGTTGAAAGTATTGATCCAGATAACACCGGCCTTGATTGCTTTAGCAAAACGATGCGCGCGCGTGATGTCGCGTGTCCAGATGCCGGCCGATAGACCATAAATAGTATCGTTGGCCTGTTTGATCAACTCATCTTCATTTTCGAAGGTAATGACGGAGACCACCGGCCCAAAGATTTCTTCCTGTGCCACGCGCATCTGGTTCTTCACTTCGGAAAAGATTGTCGGCTGGAAAAAGTAACCCTTCTGAAAAGCTCCCTCCAACTGTGGAGATTCGCCCCCGGCAAAAACTGTGGCGCCTTCCTTTTGCGCGACATCAACATAACCTTTGATTCGGTTTAGCTGGTCCTCAGAAACCTGCGGGCCCATATGGGTAGCTTTATCCATGGGATCGCCAACGACGATCTTCGCCGATTTTTCTTTCAGTCGTTCAAGGAATTGGTCTTTCACCGACTCCTGTACAAAAAGACGCGAGCCGGCGCAGCAAACCTGGCCCTGGTTGAAGAAGATTCCCATCATCGCACCGCTGACTGCCTGCTCGATGTCGGCGTCCGCAAAAACGATGTTCGGAGCTTTGCCGCCCAATTCGAGCGAGACTTTCGTCAGATTGTCCGCAGCGGCTCGGGCAATCAATTTGCCGACTTCCGTTGAGCCCGTGAATGCAACCTTATCGATGCCGGGATGTGCTGCCAACGCGGCGCCGGCCGTTTCTCCGTAGCCGGGCACGATATTAACGACACCCTCCGGGAAGCCGGCTTCCTGGATCAACTTTCCCAGTTCCATCGCCGTCACCGGGGTTTGCTCCGCTGGTTTGAGAACTATCGTGTTGCCGGCCGCAAGCGCCGGCGCAAGTTTCCAGGCAGCCATCAGGAGTGGAAAGTTCCACGGAATAATTTGCCCACAGACACCCACCGGCTCGCGCAAAGTGTAATTAAACATTTGCCCGGGAACAGGTATCGTTTCACCTTCAATCTTGGTGGCCCAGCCCGCGAAGTATTCAAAATTTTCCGCCACTTGCGGCAAATCAACATAAGCCGATTCTTTGATGGGCTTGCCGTTGTCGGCAGTTTCCAGCGCCGCTAGCTCCTGGCTGTGCGCTTCGATTAATTGCGAGAGCTTGTAAAGCATACGTCCACGGTCACGCGCGCTGATTTTCGACCATTTGCCTTCGAATGCGCGACGAGCAGCAGTCACCGCCTTATCGATGTCTGCCTTGTCAGCTTCAGCTACTTCGGCAAAAGTCTCGCCGGTTGCCGGATTCGGCGTCGTAAACGTCTTGCCTGATTCAGCATCGATCCATTGTCCGTCGATCAGGAGCTGATACTTGCGCGGCGTGTTGGCCTCGATTGGTTGTGCGGATGACATATGACTCCTCTTGAATAAAGATCTGTATCAAACTTCCGTACTCATGAAATGCGAATGCTGGTTTTTACCAAAGTGGCATCATCTCCGAAAAGTCCCGTAGGGACGAAATGTTTATAGACTTTAGTCAAAAAAGTCTTGGGAAGCTCCGTAAAAGCGAGATGTCGCCGGTGAACCATTAGTTGAAACATGCCGCTCCTATGGAGCTGGGATCCCAGGGACACGTGCCCAATACTATAAACATCTCGCTCCTACGGAGCACAAACCCGACGACACTAAAAGTCAGTGGTACCTGCTAAGAGTTGTCGCAAAACATAAGGAAGAATACCGCCGTGCTGGTAATAATCAATCTCTATCGGTGTGTCTATACGAAGGATGACGGCTACTTCCTCTGTTTCACCTGACGCCCGGTGGATTAATAGTCGCAGATGCATTAGCGGTCTAACTCCCGCTTCCAAGCCAAGCAGATCAAAAGTCTCGGTCCCATCAAGCTGTAAGGAAGCGGCGTTAGTCCCTTCGGGAAACTGGCAGGGCAAAACGCCCATGCCAACCAGATTGCTGCGGTGAATTCGTTCGAGGCTCTGGGCAATAACGGCTTTGACCCCTAACAAACGCGTGCCCTTGGCGGCCCAATCGCGCGAGCTGCCCGTTCCATATTCCTGTCCCGCCAGCACCACAAGTGGCACACCCTCCGCCTGATACTTCATTGCCCCATCGTAGATACTCATGCGGTCGCCATCCGGCTGATGCACGGTCACGCCACCTTCAACACCCGGCACCATCAGGTTCTTGATGCGAACGTTTGCGAAGGTGCCTCGCACCATGACTTCATGATTACCCCGGCGCGATCCGTAGCTGTTGAAGTCTTCGATGCTTACGCCCTTTGCCTGGAGATAAAGACCGGCGGGAGAATTAGGTTTGATCGCGCCGGCCGGACTGATGTGGTCTGTCGTAACCGAGTCGCCAAAAACGGCCAGAGGCCGGGCGCCATGGATATCGTGCCAATCACCGACTTCATTACTAAAGTTCTCGAAGTAAGGTGGCTCCTGGATATAGGTCGATTGCGGATCCCAGTCATACACATTTCCGGTACTCGTAGGAATCTCATTCCACAAAGGATTTTGCTCGGCGAAATTGCTGTAGAGCCGGCGATAGGTTTCGGGATCGAAAGCTGAGCTCAGCAGAGCGTTTATCTCACCAAGCGTTGGCCAAATGTCCCGAAGATAGACGTCTTTCCCGTCACTGCCCTTTCCCAACGGTTCCTGCGAAAGATTAATGCCCACTCGTCCGGCAATCGCGAAGGCCACCACCAACGGCGGACTCATCAGGAAGTTTGCCTTTATGCTTTGATGAACGCGCGCTTCAAAATTTCGATTACCGGACAGAACACTGGCAGCGATGAGATCGTGGTCAGTCAGCACTTGTTCGATGTGCGGATCGAGCGGACCGGAGTTGCCTATGCAAGTGGTGCAGCCGTAGCCCACGAGGTTGAAACCGAGCCGATCGAGATACTCTTGCAGACCGGTTTTCTGCAGATACTCAGTAACAACGCGCGACCCCGGGGCCAGCGAATTTTTCACTGACGAACGAACGGTCAGGCCGCGTTCGACTGCCTTCTTCGCCAGCAGACCTGCGGCCAGCATTACACTGGGATTCGAAGTGTTAGTGCACGAAGTGATAGCGGCGATTAAGACGTCGCCATTGCCCAGGTCAACCTCAGCATGCGGGAATTCATCGGGGTGAACTTCCTCAAGACGGTCCGGCGTAGGACGGTTGTTAACCATCTCCGTCTCGGTCCAAACACTTGTATTCTGCGGAGTGTTTGTGCCTCCCGCAGCCACAGGAACAGTCTCAGGCCGCTGCTCGCCGCCGCCGGCCATTGCGGTCTTCGCGATGTCGATTGTTCCTATCCGCGTGAAATATCGGCTGGCCACTTCTTCGCGCGACTTGCCGTAACCACCTTCGCCGACAGGCTTCTCCAGGAGATCGAGGAATTGCGTCTTCAAGTTTGACAGCTCGATACGATCCTGCGGTCGTTTGGGACCGGCGACACTGGGCGAGATTGAACCGAGATCCAGGTCGAGGACGGTCGAATATTGACACTGGCCCGCCCGCGGGATACCAAAGAGTCCCTGCGCTTGATAGTAGTTGCGCACCGCTTCCACGTGCTCGTCAGTTCGTCCTGTGGCTTTCAAGTAAATGCAGGTCTCTTCATCGACCGGGAAGAATCCCATTGTTGCTCCGTACTCGGGAGACATGTTTGCGATGGTGGCGCGATCAGTTACTGAAAGGCTGGCGGCGCCGTCACCGTGGAACTCAACAAATTTTCCTACTACCTTCGCCTTGCGCAACATCTCTGTCACGCGAAGAACCAGGTCTGTGGCCGTGACGCCCTCCCGCAAACTGCCGCTCATATGAACGCCAACAACGTCGGGGGTCAAAAAGTAAATCGGTTGGCCCAACATCGCCGCTTCGGCCTCAATGCCGCCGACACCCCAACCAACAATCCCCAGGCCATTGATCATCGTGGTGTGTGAGTCGGTACCGACAAGAGTGTCGGGATAATAAACCCCCTGGCGCTCCCAGACACTCTTCGCCAGAAACTCGAGATTGACCTGGTGACAGATGCCGATGCCGGGTGGAATTACGCCAAAGCCATCGAAGGCCTGCGTGCCCCATTTTAGAAACTGGTAGCGCGAGTTGTTGCGCTTAAATTCCATCGCCATGTTTTTTTCAAGCGCGTCTTTGCTGCTTGAGAAATCAACCTGGATGGAATGGTCAATCACGAGATCGACTGGCACGAGCGGCTCGATGACTCCGGTGTTCTTGCGTAAACGAGCGACGGCGGAGCGCATCGCCGCCAGGTCAACAAGTAAAGGCACGCCCGTGAAGTCCTGGAGTAAGACACGTGCAACAACGAATGGCACTTCTTCCGTTCGTTCAGCATTCGGCTGCCAATTTGCCAACGCGCGCACGTCGTCTTCCGTTATCTTTTTGCTGTCGCAGTTTCGCAGCACGGATTCCAAAATAATCCGGATGCTAACCGGAAGCTTTGAGATGGGGCCGACGCCTTCTTTTTCAAGCTGAGGCAGCGAATAAAACCGGCCCGACTGGCCGGCGGCGATATCGAATGTTTGCAGGGAATTGAATGGACCTTGTGGCATAGAAACAGGACGTAGTCGTGATTACAAACGCTACTTGCCGCGAGAAATCACGCCGGGAAGCTTTGGATTTTTACTTAACAAAGTTCAGTGTAAGTCCGCGGTGGTTAGTCGTCAAGAAGGCGTACTTCCCGAGTATTAATGCACTTTGATTAGGACGCGGCGATACATCTCAACTTACAGAACCGGGAGCGTAAGCGAACGGTTCCTAAACTCGACTTTGAAAGTCTCATGGTTGGGAAGGGGGTATACCCCCGCTTCTTCGAATTGAAATCATTCAAAAATAACTATTGAAAATTAACTTTGCCCACTTTGCTTGCGTGACTTTGCTACTTGAGGCGGGGGTATACCCCTTCCTGACCATGAGGTTATGAGTCTTGAGCTTGGCAGCTCGTTTTTAAATTCTTCGCAATAGAGGAAGGCAAAAAATCTGTTTGTAGGTTGAAGCCACGACCCGGTAGGTGCTGATGCATTTTTAAGCACATACAAACACGCGCGAGTATTGCTGGGCCTTCGTTTGTTTTGTTATAGTTCACACATCCCCCGCAGCCGCCACCAACGCTTTGAAGTTGAAAGCCTGGCCACCGTTTTCCAAAAGTTGCGTCAGATTCGTTCGGATTTTGAATTTGGATTGAGGAGAACTACCATGAGCAAGAAAGAAGCCGATGACTTCGAATACTTGAGCAATAATCCTGACTTCGTCCCTAATCCGGAGATTGAGGAGTTTATGGAGGAAGAGATCGCGCGGGCGCCTAAAGACCCGGAGCAGCTTGCGCATCGATTACGCAACAATACGGCGGCGTCTCCCAAAGATGCGGGCGGGGACCTCGATGCAAGCTGGGAAGACGTAAACGAGAGCGGTTCAGAAGCAGTCGGCGGCGACAATCCCACTCCCGATCAATCAATGGTTGAGGAGAATGCCAACGCCGTGGGAGTAAGTTTCGAGGATAACGAAGAACTTGATTTTCTCGACAAGATTGAACGGCGCGACCGCGACCGTTATGAATTGAACGAAAGCTCAAAAGCTGACGAGGACACGATTTAGCTTAA
>DIYZ01000166.1:0-18789 GCA_002427845.1 Chloracidobacterium sp. UBA6041
CGGGCCACTTCATTGTCAATCGCTTCTGAGATCACCGGATCAACTTCGGCGATTGGTGCGTTTCTAAGATCGGTCATTCCATTTCCTTTCAATAGTCATAGAGGAAGCATTCAAGCACCAACGTCTCGCGGTTAGGAAGGGTGGCTTTGGCACCCCAGCGCGGCTGCCGCGCCGGGGACCCCGCTTGCCCCCGCCCAGGATCGAGTGCCATTCAACGCGCGGAGGTAAACCGCCCTTCCCAACCATGAGCTTCTCTTTCTTGACTCATTCTGCGCGTCTCTGTGCTTCTGTGGCTGATTCTATCTTGCGAATTTTCTCAACGCGGTCAGCGTGGCGACCACCTTCAAAGTCGGCGCTAAACCAGGCTCGCACGATCGCGGGAATTTTGTCCTGCGGTGTGGTGCGCGCGCCGATTGCCAGCACGTTGGCATCGTTGTGTTGACGCGCCAGCCGCGCCGTCTCTTCCGACCACGCAACTGCCGCGCGCACGCCAGGCACTTTGTTCGCAACAATAGCCATGCCCGTGCCGGAACCGCAAACAAGTAGTCCCTGATCGACGCGGCCTTGCGCCACCTCCTCGGCAACCTTGCGCGCGTAATCAGGATAATCGACGGAAGCTTCGGATGCCGTTCCCAGATCGTCAAACTCCAACCCTAAATCGGTCAGTAACGGCTTCAATCGTTCCTTTTCCGAGTAGCCTGCATGATCGCTCGCAAGCGCAATTTTCATTATTGAATCTCCGGCGACTTCAAAAGTATGGCAGGCGTGGATGGTACATCACGCCACATGCGCTCGCAACGCGAAAGGTTTTGGCGCAGTTGAGAGTTCAAGCTTTAGCTTGTCCGCATCGGGGAACAGCAACCTGAAGGTTGGACTCTGAACGCAGAGCCGCAGAAGCTTGCGAAGAGCAGCTGTTTGCGTTAACTCTTTTGCTAAGCGAGAATGCTCGCAGTAATCCATCTCCGGATAGTTAAGCCCAAAAACCTAAATGCGCTGGTCACAATATTTCATCCCTACGCTCCGCCAGGATCCGGCGGACGCCGAAGTCGTCTCGCACAAACTCCTGCTGCGCGCCGGCCTGATCCGCCAACTCGGCGCGGGAATCTATTCCTATCTGCCAATAGCGCAGCGCGTCGCGTTAAAGGTTATGCAAATCCTGCGGGAAGAGATGAATCGCGTCGGCGGGCAGGAGTTTTACTTGCCGGCCTTGCACCCCGCTGAGATCTGGAAGGAATCCGGTCGCTGGGAGGCCATTGGCGCCGACATGTTTCGCCTGCGCGACCGCAAAGATGCAGATATGTGTCTGGGCATGACACACGAGGAGATTTTCACATCAATTGCGCGCAATGAGCTGCGCTCATACAAGCAACTACCGCAAGTCTGGTATCAGATTCAGGTGAAGTTTCGCGACGAGCCACGTCCAAAGTCGGGACTGATGCGCCTGCGCACTTTCATCATGAAAGATGCCTACACTTTTGATCTTGATGCTGCTGGTCTCGACAAGTCATTTGCAGATCAGCGCGAAGCTTATAAACGAATCTTTACGCGTTGCGGTTTGAACTTTGCAATCGTCGAAGCATCTTCCGGCTCGATGGGCGGTTCGACGTCAAACGAATTTGTGGCGAAAACCGACGCCGGCGAAGATTTGATTGCCACCTGTGCGAACTGCGGCTATGCCGCGAATTTAGAAAAAGCGACTTCGCGTGTTCCGACCGTCGCTGACGATAACGGTCTCAGTTCTCCTGAGGAATTTCCGACGCCGGGAGTTCGGACCATCGAGGACTTAACTACTTTTCCAGGCGGGGCCACTGCAGATCGCCAGGTCAAGTCACTGGTCTATGTAGCGACCATTAAGAATGAGCAACAGCCCGTGCTCGCATTATTGCGCGGCGATCATCAACTCCACGAAACTAAGCTCGCGGATAGTTTAGGAGCGACGTTTGTCCGCACCGCTCACCCGGAAGAGATTCGTGAGCTACTCGGCGCCGGCGCCGGCAGCCTGGGCGGAGTCGGCGCAAGGGTCAGAGCCAAAGAAGCAAATTTTCAACTCTACTTAATTGCTGATCTGGCTTTAAGGGACCGGCGAGGCATGACCACGGGCGCCAACAAAGATGACCATCACCTGCGCGGTGTCGACATTGAGCGGGATATTCAGCCCGACACGTGGGCTGATTTGCGTAGTGTTGCTTCCGGCGAAAACTGTCCACGTTGCGATCAGGGCACGCTTGAAGTTTATAAAGCCATGGAGATCGGCCATATCTTTAAGCTTGGTACGAAATACTCCGAGTCGATGGGCGCAACCGTGCTGACACAGGATGGCAAAGAGGTTCCGATTGTGATGGGCAGTTACGGCATTGGCGTCGAGCGCATCATCACTGCGGCCATCGAACAAAATCACGACGCTGATGGCATCATCTGGCCGAAGACCATCGCGCCGTTTGATGTGGTCGTCACCGTCACAAACATCAAAGACGAGCAACTGCGTGAGACTGGCGAAAAACTCTATAAAGACTTGCAGCGCGCAGGTCTCGACGCTTTGCTTGACGACCGTGACGAGCGCGCCGGAGTCAAGTTTAAGGACGCTGATCTAATCGGCATTCCTTATCGCCTCACGATCGGAAAGAAGGTAGCGGACGGTCTGGTCGAACTCTTCGAGCGGCGCACCAAGACCAGCGAAGACGTGAAACTTGGCGAGATCGTTTCGCGGGTGCAGAAACTCGCTCTCGCGGGTTTATGACTCACGCTTGCGGAGTTATCAGGGAGCGCGGCTCGGCCGCCTTCCGTGCGGAAAGGCTCTGCCTTTCCGGAAAGAGTGGTTTAACTTTACGAGGCTACGCCTCGTAAGAGGCATAGCCTCAGAAGAATTCGAGCAAGGGCCGGAAAGGCAGAGCCTTTCCGCACGGAAGGCGGCAGAGCCGCGCAACACGGAAGTAGGCAGGTCGCTCCACTCAAAAACGGGTTGCTCGGAAGGCGGCTAAGCCGCTTCACTAAAAGTTCGATGCCTTGCCTGATTGTGCGAGAAGCTAACTTTAGTTCAATGAAGTTCATCTGGCTCTTATTTCTGCTCGCCGGAATTGTTCCGCAAACCCAGGCACAAGACCTGCTCCCTGAACTCGTTCGCCGCATCAAGCCCTCCGCCGTAGCGATCGAAACGTTTGACGTCCGCGGGGAAAAGCTCTCACGCGGCAGTGGCTTTTTTGTAGATACTGATCGCGTAGTAACCAACCGCCACGTCATCGACAATGCATACCGGGCGGAAGTTCATTCTTACAACGGCAACGTTTATCAGGTTAAGGGTGTTGTCGCTGTTGATGCAGAGGGAGATATCGCTCTCCTCAAAGTTGATGCGCCCCCCAATCAGGTCCGGCCTCTCTTGCTTGACAGAACCTCGCCTCAGGAAGGCGAAAGCATCGTCGTGATTGGTAATCCTTTTGGCCTTGAAGGAAGTGTAACAAACGGCATCGTCTCGGCAGTCCGCGACATCCCGACCTTCGGACGGATCATTCAGATTACTGCTCCGATTTCTCCAGGCTCGAGCGGCAGCCCGGTCGTTAACATGCGCGGGCAGGTCATCGGAGTTGCCACACTGCAGATAACTGGCGGCCAAAGTATAAACTTCGCCATTCCTTCAGAGCGCATCTCACAACTGCAAAGTAGCGGCCTCGTGTCACTATCTGACCTGGTCGCCGCGACCGGCCGAAACAAGCGGGCCAAAGCTGTGCAATTTTTTCGCGACGGCCTCAGTTTTCTCTCCCAGGACGATTGCGAGAAAGCTCTGCCCTATTTCGAGAAAGCGCTGGAGTCGGATGTGAATTATGCTGAAGCCTGGGCCCAGGCGGGATTCTGCAAGGAAAAGTTAGGTCGTCATAGCGAAGCGATTGAATCGTCGCGGAAAGCGGTAGTACTCAGGCCATCGGCGGAGTCTTACTTCAACATTGGTCTGGCCAGCTATTACTTGAAACAGTATCGCGAAGCCGCTGATAACTACCGCCAGGCCATTCGCCTCGATCCCTATAACGCCGCGGACTCTTACTACGCGCTCGGATTGGTCTATCGCGATTGGGGACGCCCTGAGGATGAGATTCAAGCTTACAAACAGGCCATCCGCTTGCGTTCCGATTACGCGAGTGCTTACGAACGACTCGGCTCCCGCTACTTGAAATCCAAAAAATATGCCGAGGCAATCGAGGTCTATAAGCAACTCGCAGCTTTGAAACCCGGCGATCCGAATACGCCAAACAGCATGGGCGAAGCTTATTTGGAAATGGGTCGGTTGACAGAAGCGCTGGAAGCGTTCAGGCAAGCGATACGTCTGAAGCCCGATTTTGGCAGGGCCTACTACAATCTTGGTAAATCCTATCTGGCGATGGGTAATCGCGATGGCGCCGTCGAGCAGTACAACATACTTCAGAACCTTGATCAGGATTGGGCGGAGAGACTGAATAACCTCATTAACCCGTAGGAGCAGGTGCAGACGGCAGGTGCAGACGGCAGCACGGACGCCTGCTCCTGCCTACTGCTCCTCCTTCGTCGGCTCCCAGCGGCGGTTGATTAGACTCGCAACAAAGCCGGCGCCAAATCCGTTATCAATATTCACCACCGTAACGTTTGAAGCGCACGAATTGAGCATGCCCAGCAGTGCCGCGACCCCGCCAAAAGATGCGCCATAACCGACACTCGTAGGAACCGCTATAACCGGCACGCTCACCAGGCCGCCAACAACAGAAGGAAGAGCGCCTTCCATACCCGCTGCCACAATCGCAACGCGCGCTCGTTGCAGCAGCGAACGTTCCGACAAGACGCGATGAATGCCGGCGACGCCCACATCCCAGACGCGTTTGACGCGATTGCCCATGGCCTCGGCCGTCAGCGCCGCTTCCTCCGCGACCGGTATATCACTCGTGCCCGCGGTAACCACCACAATCTCACCAACGCCCAGCTCAGTTTGATCTCTTTGGATTCTTATCACCCGGGCAGTCTCATGCCACTCGGCCTCAGTTACGATGTTGCGCACTTCGCCGAAGGTCCCTTCATCAGTATGGGTCACCAGGACGTTTGGAGAGTGCTGAACCAACCGTTCGACTATCCCAACCACTTGTTCACGAGACTTGCCGGCGCCAAACACAACTTCCGGAAATCCCTGGCGAGACGAACGCGCGTGATCGACGCGCGCGTAGCCGATGTCTTCGTAGTGCAGATCGCTGATACGGCGTGCTGCTTCGGGCGTTTCCAGTTCGTCGCTCTTGTGCGCTGCCAGCAGCTCTTCTAATTTCTTCAGATCCATATTGGTTTACTGTAACGCAAACTGCTCGTTTGCGCGCAAGGTGACAGATCCCCTAATGAAACCAGGAAGCCGCCCCAGAAAATGCCTTCGCTTGCGCGGAAACTAGACGCAAAGTAAGATTCAATCACAAGAAAACATGGAATTTACTTTAGCAATTACTGGGGCCTCGGGTTCAATTTACGCGCAGCGCACCCTCGTGCATATGGCTGCCAGCGGCGTGGTTGAACGGATCAATTTGATCATATCGGAGGCCGCAAAAACAGTAGCGCGCGTGGAACTTGCAGTTGATCTGACAGACGCCGGGCGGTCCGCCATAAATCGTTGGCTTGGCCTGCCGGTTGATTCTGGCCTGATTCATTTGCACCGCCTGGACAACATCGCCGCGAAGCCTTCGTCCGGATCTCATCCACAGGAGGGAATGGTCATCGTTCCTTGTTCGATGGGCACCCTCGGAGCGATTGCTTCCGGAGCGGGAACAAATCTGATCCATCGCGCAGCCGACGTGACTCTTAAAGAGAATCGCAAGCTTGTTCTCGTGCCTCGCGAAACACCTTACAATGCGATTCACCTTGAAAACATGCTGTGCTTGTTACGAGCAGGAGCGCACATCATTCCCGCGAGTCCGGGCTTTTATCATCGACCACAGACGATTGAATCCCTGGTGGATCATTTTGTTTTCCGCATTCTTGATCACTTAGGAATTCCGCATTCCCAGGCAACACAATGGAAAGGCCTGAAGGAACAATCCGGCGAACTGGTGAGCACCGGAGAAGATTAAGCCCACTATGCCACCCCTCTTACGAAACATCCGCATTACTCTGGAGATGATCAAGGTCGAGCATACGCTTTTTGCGCTTCCATTTGCATTTCTTGGCGCCGTGCTAGCCGCGAATGGGTTGCCTTCTCTAAGGCAAATTCTGTGGATTACCGTCGCGATGGTTGGGGCTCGTTCGACCGCGATGGCCTTCAATCGCATAGCGGACCGGGAATACGATGCGCGCAATCTGCGCACCTCCAGTCGCGCCCTGCCTGCGGGCCTCCTGTCTGTCGGCTTTGTTTGGGCGTTCACGACGGTGTCGGCAATTATTTTTTTCCTGGCCGCGGCGATGCTAAATCGATTGGCGCTAATTCTGGCTCCGGTTGCGCTCGCAAGCGTCTTGCTATATTCCCTTTCTAAACGCTGGACAGTGCTTTCCCATCTGCTGCTCGGTTGGTGTCTTTCGATCGCTCCAACCGGGGCCTGGATCGCGGTTCGGGGCACCTTAGATAGTCCGGTGCCACTCTTGCTTTCGCTGGTCGTTTTATTGTGGACCGCAGGCTTCGACGTGTTGTACTCCTGCCAGGATTACGACTTCGACGTGAAGGCGGGACTTCATTCGATTCCCAGACGCTTTGGTATCGCGCGCTCCCTTTTGCTGGCGCGACTGTTCCATGTTGGAGCGTTTATTGCCTTGCTTGTCTTATACTGGATTACCCATCTTGGTGTTTTCGCCTTGATTGGAGTTGTAGCCACCGCCGTATTGCTTTTTTATCAGCATCGCCTGCTTAGGGCCGATGACTTAAGCAAACTTAATGCGGCGTTTTTTACTACGAACGCTTTTGTGAGTGTGATTCTCTTCATCACGTTTGGAGGGGCCGCTCTCCTAAGGACTCTTCCATGAATTTTTCGCATGACCTGAAATTAGTGGCTGTGGCTGAAAAGCTTGAAGGCGGCGAGCGCCTGTCCTTTGCGGATGGTGTCGCTTTGTTTGCTACTGAGGACTTGCCCGGACTCGGAAAATTGGCTGACAGTGTCCGGCGCCGTAAACACGGTCGCACGACTTACTTCAATGTAAATCGTCACTTTAATCCCACGAATGTCTGTTACGCCGACTGCAAGTTCTGCGGCTTTTATCGCACCCCACGTCAGCCAGACGCTTACACTCACAACATCGATGACAGCTTGCGTATTGCGGGCGAGGCTGTAAAGGAAGGCGCCACTGAACTTCACATAACCGGGGGACTCAATACAAAACTGCCCTTCAGCTATTTCACCGATCTGCTATCCGCGCTGAAAAAACATTATCCCCAGCTTCATCTGAAAGCTTTCACCATGGTCGAGTTGGACCACTTTGCGCATTTTTACAAGATGAGCGATGAGGACGTGATCGAAAAGTTGATCGAGGCCGGCCTGGATTCCTGTCCGGGCGGAGGCGCGGAAATCTTTCGTGAGCCAACTCGTTCAATGATCTGCGCTCATAAGTGTGATGCAAATCGATGGCTTGAATTGTCAGGCAAAGTGCATGCAGCCGGACTTAAGACAAATGCCACAATGCTCTACGGACACATTGAATCGATTGAGGATCGCGTTGACCACTTACTACGTTTAAGACAACAGCAGGATGAGTCTGGCGGCTTTCAGTGTCTTATCCCGCTGGCATTTTATCCCCCGAATACACAGTTGGCCTATTTGCCTGGACCTTCCGGCGTCGATTCGTTGAAGACGATGGCCGTTTCGCGGCTGCTTCTCGACAATTTCGATCATCTAAAGGCCTACTGGGTGATGTTGGGAAAACGTCTGGCCCAAGTTGCCTTGCATTTCGGCGCCAACGACATCGACGGGACTATAACCGACGGGGGCGAGCTTTCCGAAAGTTATTCGATCGAATCCAATAACGAAGTTAAGATGTCGCGCGCCGAGCTGGTAACTTTGATCGAAGACGCCGGTTTCGCAGCGGTGGAGAGGGATACGGTCTATAACCCGATCCCGCGGAACAAGGTGCCAACTGATGTTAGCCTCGTCTAATCTCTCCCATTATCCACAGACAACCACGCTACTTATATTTCCTTATGTCAACAATAACTGAAACTCGCACAATCACAGTCGCCCATTCACCTGATTCCGATGACGCTTTCATGTTTTACGGGCTGGCTACGAACAAACTTGATACCGGCAGTCTCAGCTTCACTCATGTTCTCAAGGACATACAAACGCTGAATGAAGAGGCCTTCCGCGGAACTTACGACGTCACGGCTATCAGCTTTCATGCTTATGCCTATATAGCCGACCAGTACATACTGCTGCCCCATGGCGCTTCCATCGGAGACAATTATGGGCCGGTGCTGGTATCGCGAGAACCTGCCGATGCGGGCGACATCTCGAAGCTGAAAATTGCCATACCCGGAACACTGACCAGCGCGTTCCTGGCGCTGAGAATTTTCAACGCGGATTTTCAATATGAAGTCGTTCCTTTCGACAAAATTATCGAGACGGTCCAAAGCGGTCGCTGCGATGCTGGCTTGTTGATCCACGAAGGACAGCTTTTTTATGAATCAATTGGGCTGCACAAAATATTGGATCTCGGCGAATGGTGGCACGAAAAGACAGGCCTGCCTTTGCCCATGGGTGGTAACGCGATTAGACGTGAGTTGGGTCCGCAGATCATCAGCCAGGTCTCTGACTGCCTGCGCGAAAGCATTCGTTATTCACTCGCCAATCGTGAGGACGCCCTCGAGTATGCGATGCAATTCGCGCGGGACATGGATACGCGCCTTGCCGATCGCTTCGTGGCCATGTGGGTCAACGACTTGACCCTGGATTACACTGAGCGCGGCCGGGAAGCCGTAAGCCGCATACTTGCGGAAGGGTTTGAGCGAGGGATTATTCCAACGCGCGCCAGCGTGGAATTCGCTGCCTGAGAGCGCTGGCAAAAGTGAATTAAATTAAGTTGGAAAAGTAGTGCTACAATGCGCAACTTTGATCGTGGAGATCACTGCTGTTAGGCAGAAAGTCTCCTATCAAAGCTGGGGTGTGCGCGGCGGCGTAATTGCCACTCCGCCCAGAAGGAGCGGCAACCGCCGCGCACATCATCGGTCAACAGGCTAGTGATCAGGCTCCTCCCAAAGCTTGACCTTAACGTCCTATCCCATGTAGCAACGCGGCCGCTCGGCGTTGCGTCGACGCTTTCGCGCCTTGAGGTTCACAGGAAATTTCCGGACGTCGCCGGCTACCGACGTGAGGACCTTTACAAATATCTTTGCGTAACTCTCATTTGCCCGCGAATTGAATCATTTTCAAAATGTTACCGGGACTGAATCGGTGTGTGACTTTCGGCAGTATTCGGGTAAACTTGAGTTAACTAGTGTTGCGGGCAGCACCTTACATCACATGCATGGAAGTTTGCAAGAAGAAAAGCGGGGTCTCAAGCCTGCGGGATTGCAGTAGAGACGAAAGGCCGACATTGGCAACATCAGTTTTCGCAACAGCATCTGAGGGGCGGTCTTTATTGTGATCCCGGGTTAGATTCTTTCACCTGTAGGATTGGAAAAATGCTAGAAAAAACGCTGGTAAAAAGCCGCCAATCCGTAGTCGCCTTTCTATTTCTCTTTCTTTCAGCGTCCCCGTCTCTTTTTGCGCAGGGCTCCGGAAACACTGCGGCCGGCGATCTTCCTCCGGCCGAAGTTAATCGCATAATCACCGCCTTCACTCAAAAGGAAGGGCAGTTTCGGCGGGCGCTAAATCAATACTCTTTCAAGCGCGACGCGATAATTCAGAGTCTGGGAATGGGGGGTCAGGTTACCGGCGAATATCACCGCGTGTCTTACTTCACCTTTGATGACCAGGGCAACCGTTACGAAAAGATCAGTTATTTCCCAATGCCATCTTTCCAATCGGTTACGCAGGAGGATATAGACGACCTGGGTGGGATTGAGCCTTTTGCCTTAGAGCCGTCGAAGACCAGTCAATACGATTTTCGGTACGTCGGTAAGGAAAAGATCGACGAACTTAACCTTTACGTTTTTGACGTCTCGCCGAAAGTAATGCCCGACCCAAAGAAAAGTAAGGAGCGGCGCTTTACGGGTCGCGTCTGGGTCGACGATCAGGACCTTCAGATCGTGAAAACCAAGGGCAAGGGAGTTCCGGAAACTAAGAAGAATAAGTTTCCGACAGTCGAAACTTATCGGGAACATATTGATGGCCGCTACTGGTTTCCCACCTACTCGTATGCCGACGAGGAATTGGTTTTCGATAGTGGAGACACACTGCACGTTCGCATGAAAGTTAAGTATTCCGACTTTGAGCCGGCGCGCGCTACAGTGAAAGTGATTGAAGTTGACGAGGCGGATACTCAGAAGAAAGAAGCGAAACCACCGGCAAAGCCAATAAAACCGTAGCCGCAGAAGACCGCCTGCTGACGTGTGTAACAACCGCTGACTACTTCGAAACGCCGAGCTCTTTGCCAATCATCGAGTGGACGCTGTTGACGAGCTGCCTCACATCTTCATCGCTGGAGAAACCGGCGGTTGAAACCGGTGGCAGCATTACCATCTCGATGGTTCCCTTTCTTGCTTCGCCGGTTCCCTTTCCCATTAAGTAGTCCGTATTCTTGATTGCAACTGGGACGATAGGCACGCCCGCCTGGGCAGCCATGTAGAACGCCCCCTTCTTGAACGGCAAAAAGTCGCCGGGCCTGGCCCGCGTGCCTTCCGCAAAAACTCCAAAAGATCTGCCGGAACGGATTCGAGCGGTAGCGGCTTCGACTGTTTGCAGGGCCCGTTCACGGTTTGAGCGATCAATTGCCATGACATTTACGAAACCCATGCCGTATCCCAGTATCGGAACGTTGAGCAATTCCTTTTTAGCTAGTAGACCGACCCTCCGGCCGGTGTAAACAAATAGCGTGGCAGTGTCGAGGTAGGATCTGTGATTTGAGATAAACACATAGGTTTGATCCGCGTCGAGATGTTCCTTACCGGTCACCTGAACCTTCATACCGCTCAAGCGCAGCCAGTTGCGACCACCAAAAAGCGCCCACGGGTAGACGAGGTCATGCTTGCCCGTTAACCAGGCAACAAACAGTATCGGCGGACCTAAGATGAGCAATAGCGCGCCCGCAACGACCAGTGACCACCAATAGTGCAGACGTCGAATGATTCGCATGATTAACCGGGAAATACGCAGCGGCAGATAATCGCACAATTCCTACCGGGCCGCGACGCCGCCCACAAGAAATCCCCCAGGACTGGAACACTTTCCCAGCCTAACGATTCTGGCTTGCCACAAGCTCGCCAGCGCGTTATCTTGCGTAAGTTAAGTCTCTCTCCTAAGCCTGCTGCCAGGCGAAGCATCTAATCCTGCATCTGAGCATCCAAGATACGTGGCATCGCCACGCCTTGAATCGTTATCCGGAGCTTTTCCATGAAAAGAACTTACTTTTACTTACTACTGCTTGTTTTTTTGACGGTTTACGCGGCCGCTCTGCACGCCCAAACCCGTCCGCGGCGAATTGGGCAAAACCCCCAGGCTCCCCCGTCTCCTTCATCGACATCGCCTAATGCTTCCACTCCCACGCGGGCCCCGGTGCTTGGTGGCGCAACCCGGCCGAACGGTTCGCAGTCGACTGGACAACCGGTTACCCAGGATAACGGTCCGGAGGAAGTTGAGGCAGGGGACGTAATCAAGGTCAACACCACCCTGGTGACGTTACCGGTAAGCGTCATGGATCGGGACGGCCGGTACATTCCGAATTTGCGAAAGGAAGACTTTCGACTCTGGGAAGACGGAGTTGAACAAAACGTCTCTTTCTTCTCCTCCGTTGATAAACCCTTCTCAGTGGTCCTCATGATCGACACCAGTGGTTCAACGAGGTTTCGGCTTGAAGATATTCAAAACGCTGCGATCACTTTCGTAAATCAACTGCGTCAGGACGATCGCGTCATGGTGGTGTCCTTTGACGACCAGGTGAAAGTGCTTACGGAGTTTACCAATGATCGCTATCGCCTTCGTGAAGCTATTCTGCGCACGCGCCCTGGAGACGGCACAAAGCTCTATGACGCAGTTGATCTCGTAATGAATCAAAGATTGAATAACGTGTCGGGCAGGAAAGCGGTCGTGCTTTTTACCGATGGCGTCGACACCACCAGCCGACACGCTTCCTATGCCAGCAACGTTCGTGACGCCGAAGAGCTGGATGCGCTGGTCTACACCGTTCAATACGATACTTACAGCGATATGGGCCGTGGCGGCTCGAGCTCGCCTGGCTCGGGTTGGCCCGGCTCCGGCCGTTACCCTAAGTCTACGGTGGGTGTCTTGATTGATATCCTGGGAACAATTAACGGCGGAGTTAACGGCGGTGGCCGTTCCCGGGGCGGCGGCGGCTCCAGGGGCGGTGGTGGCGTTGGGTCAAGCCGAAGTGAATATGACCTGGCAAATCGCTACTTACACGAACTTGCCGAAAGAACCGGCGCACGAAACTATCAAGCCGACTCAACTCAGAATCTTTCCGCTGCTTTCGCGAACGTAGCCGAAGAACTGCGCCGTCAATATAGTTTGGGTTACTACCCGAAGACGCCCGCGCAGGCAGGACAGCGGCGGCAGATCAGGGTGCGCGTCAATCAACCTAATCTGGCAGTGCGTACGCGAGACAGTTACGTCTTTAACCCTTCAGGTACGATAACCGACGACATGGCCGCGCAAAGAAACGCCCCGGTGTTACAGAAGAAGTTTGCAGAACGAACCAGGGCTGGCAGCAGATAATCCTCAGGTCAACGTTGATAAAGTAGCCGATGTAAATGTTCTCGTATGCGACGGCCTGCGGCCAGGGTGTCGTCTGATAGCATGTTCTGGTTTATCAGGATCTAACAACACCAACTACATCTCTTCAGTACGATAAACCGCAGACAGGACAATTGATTTCTGCGCCCGTACGCTTGACTTCCGCAAATTGCCGGCACTAAAAGCAGGTTTCTAAATTAACTCGTTAGTGGGCCAAAGTCGCTTCAGCAGAAAGCCAAGCACCCATAGGCAAAGGCCCACGAGCAGGGTCAACACAAACCAGAATTTCCAGTACGTCGCAAACGTTTGTTCCCATCCTTCCTGCATTCTGTGAGCGAGGTTGACGTTTAAGGCGGGCGGAGTCAGCAGGTGCGAAAGCAATTGCACAATGAAATACCAAATAAAGGCGTAGAGCCATGCTTGACCATCCATTCTGATTCTTCTCAATACAACCATCCCCACCGATATTCCGCCCAGATGGGCCAACGTAGAAGAGAGAACTCCGTAAAGATCACTGGGGCGAGATTTCCCCGTCAGCACCATTCCCCACGTCGGTACTACGTACAAAACCCAGACGGCCACGCCCGGAATCGACCACAGCACAGCTATTCTTATCAACATCGGTTGCTCCAAAAAAAGTCCGATAGCAAGTAATAGGTTTCCGATGTTGCACATCCAGAGCATGTGGCCAAGTTCGTTGATCTGCCAATAGTGAATTGCCTGGGCAGCAAAAAATGCCAGCGGGAGAATTCCCAGGAGACGAAACTGTGTGGTGGATAATCTATGGCTGGGCAACTTGATTCCTGCTCGTTCCCGATCGAAGTTTTTGTTTTTTCTTCACTGGTACTCGCCGAACCGCAAGTTTCGTTTTAGAATACCATCTTCTATGTAGAGCCAGCTGTTGGCTCGCGTGCAGCCGCCCCCTAAGCGGCGTCCAGTTTTGAGTGCTATTTCAGTTTGCGGTACGAAACCGACATGCCTTCACTCGAAGACTTATTAAGTAAATCTATACCCGAATTGAGAGAAATCTTTCTGACGCGGAGCAGGCCCGTACCTAAAGGTTTGCTTGAAGCGCTGGAAGTAGACACTCGTCAGGGCGCACATTACCTGGCAAAGCGAATTCGTGAGCGCTATCGCAGCAATCGTTCCGAGGGACAACGGCTGCACACGTTACTGCGGTTTGAGATCGAACTCTGGTCCCAAGGATACTCTTTGGTTGCGGGCGTGGATGAGGCAGGCATGGCCCCGCTGGCGGGCCCTGTGGTGGCCGGGGCGGTGATTCTGCCGCAGAGCTACAAGCTCCGCGGTCTGAACGATTCCAAGAAAATCCTTAACCACGAAACGCGGGAAGAGTTGGCGGCGCAGATTAAGCAGGATGCGGTTTGCTGGTCTTATGGCTTTGCTGAAGTTGAAGAGATCGATCGCGTCAATATTTATCACGCCGGCCTGCTGGCAATGCAGCGGGCAGTGCAGGGATTGGCGGGCCTTCCCGATTTCGTTCTGGTGGACGCCCGCAAGATCCCGCAATGCCCGGCACCGCAGCGCGGCATCATTCGTGGTGACGCACTATCAGCGAGCATTGCAGCGGCGTCCATAATCGCCAAGACGACGCGCGACGCGCACATGCTGGAGCTCGATGCGCAATACGCAGGATACGGTTTTGCCTCCCACAAAGGTTATCCAACGCCTGAACACTGCCGAGCTTTGAAGGAGCTCGGCGCTCTGCCTATTCATCGCCGTAGCTTCGGCAGAGTTAGAGAAGTGTTAGGGCTCGATCCCGTTCAGACCGAGCTCTTCAGCGAAAATGTTGACGAGTCGCCGGCCGAAGCCGCAGCCGCGCGCGCCAACTGAAAAGGAATTCTCTTGCGATAGTTAAAGAATCACATCAACCTTTGATAAAGACACGATGGCTTCCCTAACTGAGTACAAGAAGAAACGACGCTTTAACAAAACCCCGGAACCGGGACCGGAGAAGAAGCGCACGAAGACTGGGCGTATTTTCGTTATCCAAAAACATCGCGCCACGGCCCTTCACTATGATTTCCGGCTCGAAGCTGACGGAGTATTGAAGTCGTGGGCTGTACCGAAAGGGCCTTCGCTGGATCCGAAGGTCAGGCGATTGGCGATGCAGGTTGAGGATCACCCGGTAGACTACGCCGGCTTTGAAGGCGTCATACCCGAAGGCGAATATGGCGGTGGAACAGTGATGGTTTGGGACTACGGAACGTATGAGCCCGAGAACACCGATGACGTGAGCGCGGCTCTGCGGAAGGGAGAGTTAAAGTTTTCCCTGAAGGGTCAAAAGCTGAAGGGCTCGTGGGTGTTGGTGCGAACGCGAGATCGGCAATGGCTTCTGATAAAACACCGCGACTACTACACGACGGAAGAGGACGTCACGGAAATAGTCCCGGCATCAATTCTCACGCGTCGCACACTTGCCGAGATCGCGGAAGACGAGGGTGGCGACGTCAAAAAAGCAGCGACGGGAGATCCTAAAACAATTCCCCACCGCACCGGTGTCAAACGCCGAAAGAAAGGTAGCAAGAAAAAAATCTGGCACAGCAAGGGCAGCTAAAGTTTTGCTTGAGGTGTGAACCCGAAACTACTGCGTCTTCCTATCCAACCAATAAACCCTCGTAAGAGAGTCGCCCAGCAATAATGCGGGCCGCCGAAGTGTAAGGATGAACTTCAGTGTGTTTCTCATCCAGGATATGAATGACTTCCACTCCGCGCGCTTTTAGGAAGTCGGCAATCAAGCTGCGATGACAACGCCACCAGAGGGCTTCAGCACACATGACCGCCGTCTGCTGTTCCCTGCCAAGCTCAAGCAACTTCTTAATCCCTGCCTCGAATTCAGCGGTTTCCATGTGGTCCGCGTATGCTCTAAAAGACGCGTTCTTCCAGGCCGTATTCTTTGAATGTGGCGAAGGTCTCCTTCTCCCGCCCAATTCCGGCCAATGGAAGTAACTTATTCCCGCGGCCACGAGCAGGCTCGCAAGTTCATGTTTGTTGAATTGCGGATACCTTCGAGAGCCAGGATAACTGCGAACGTCAACCAGGGCTTTGATGTCGTTGGTTAGGAGAATCCTTTTGAACTCATCGATCGATCTGGTCGAGTGGCCTACGGTCCAGATGGCTGTGGCGGAACCATTCTCCGAAGGCTGGGCTTTTGTCGAGGACTTCATCCGCTCTCCGCTAAGGGTCTTCGCGCTCGCTTCGGTCTTAACGTTTTATGTTAGCTGTCTGCTTGCCGACCTCTGAGGTTTTACCTCAATCAACCTGCAAATTCAGATCTTAAATTCGAAATCTCAAAGCCCCACCTTAAAGATAAACTTCAAGTGTGAATCTTCCGCGCTTTGCCAGCAGTGGCTTCCAAAGATCTCCCAAACGGCGAAGTCGCGCGGGCACATTATCGATTCTGAAATGCTCAATGCTGATCCCCCGTTCCACCTCCGACCATTTGACTGGAGTTGAAACCGTCGCCTTTGGGCGCGGACGCACCGAGTAAATAGATGCCAGCGTTCTGCCCCAGGCATTCTGATTGTAGTCAACCAGCACCCTGCCCTTCGGCCTTTTCGCGACTGTGTAAACCGCAGTAATCAGTTGCGGCGCTTGCGACGCCAGCGCATGTGAAAACTCCTTAGCGAAACTCCACACCTGCTTCTGCGTCGGCCCTCGCTCAATGGGAACGTAGATATGAATTCCTTTGGATCCGGTCGTCTTCGCGTAACAAGGCATCTTCAAAGATTCAAGCGCCTGTCGCAGCAGTAGCGCTGTTTCAATCACCTTCTCAAAGGACGCGGCGGGAACGGGGTCGAGATCGAAGTGCACATAGTCTGGCCGGTCCACGTCGTCACAGCGCGCGTACCATTGATTCAGGTCGATGCAACCAAGGTTAACTACCCAGAGGAGTGATGCCAGGTCCTGAATCATCGGAAAATCGATGACGTTTCCCGATGAGTGCTGGATGTGACAGAGCTCAATCCACTCCGGACGCGGTGAGGGCGCGCGCTTCATAAAGAAGAAATCCCCGGCGGCGCCATTGGGATAACGCTTCATCACCATCGCCCGGTCTTGCAGATGCGGCAACAGGAAGGGTGCGACATCGATGTAATACTGAAGTAGTCCGCGCTTTGTTATTCCCAACTCCGGCCAAAACGGCTTGCCCAGATTCGTAAGCTTCACCAGCCGCCCTTCAACCTCTACCTCAAGTCCTGGCTTGTCTTTGGGCAACACCAGGCGTTTGGTTGCTGCTTTTTTCGTCGGACGGCGAGTAGAACCTGAACGCTCCACTCGAGCCGGATGATAATCTCGCGTCGGAGACTTAACAGGCATAGACCTCTCGTGATCTCGCACTAAAGCTAATAGCAAATTAAAAGTTACTTAAGGTTTTACATTAAGGAACGTCGGAACGCTGTGATTCGGTAGGGGGGAGTACAAGCTAGGATTCCCGGGTATGCTGAGACAACTCCTCAGCTTCTTTCTCAACTGCTTGCAGTGCTTTCATCAGCATTGCCCGGTGCGCCGGATGGACTGCCTTCTCCAGCTGCTCTTCGATTCGGGCGCGCGACAGTCGCAACGACTCCAGCGCCTGTTCCTTCCTTAGCACTCCCTTCGATTTGGGTGCATGCCTATCTTTGCTGGCGCGCTGATTCGCTTCCTCGATCTGATCTTCAAAAGATTTACCCCATCCAATGGCCATGACAAGATCTCCAGCAAACGTATTAACCCGGATCGGGATACGTCTGCGAAAACTTCAACCAATAAAACTGGCCGCCGATCAAACTACGGTGCCATCCCTAATGACGGCATTCTTCGGAACGATGATGATGCCATCGCGAATGTAATAAGAATTGTTTTCGCCGTCTGCTTCCAGGATCCTTGCGTCGTTAACAAGCTGTACCCCGCTGCCGATGCGGGCGTTCTTGTCGATAATAGCGCGGTTGATAATAGTTCCCTCGCCTATTCCGACACGCGGCATGTCGATCAGAGAATCGGCCCGCATCTCTTCGATGGTCTGGTAGTAATCAGCTCCCATCAAGAACGACGCATCAACGCGAACGCCCTTCCCAATTCTGCTTCTCAACCCGATTACCGAGTTTGTAATTGCGGCGCCATTAACAATGCAACCGTCACTCAGGATCGAATCAAGGATCTGCGACTCTTCTACTTTGGAAGGTGGCAAGTAGCGAGCTCTCGTGTACACCGGAGCTTCCGCATCAAACAAATTGAACTTGGGAATCTTCGACGTCAGATCGAGGTTTGCTCGATAGAAGGCGCTGATCGTTCCGATGTCTTCCCAGTAGCCGTCAAACAAATAGGCTTGCACGTTTGCAGTATTTATCGCGCTGGGAATTAGTTCTCGCCCAAAGTCGACGGCATTGGGATCTTCAATCAGTAACTGTTCCAATCGATCATACTTGAAAACGTAGATCCCCATTGACGCGAGAAACGGACGACCAATGGCTTCGGCTTCGCTAAGCCCAAGCTTGTTAATGTCTACTCGCATCGATTGCAGCTCGTCCCCTTTTGGTTTCTCTTTAAACTCTACGATGCGACCACTCTCAGCAGTTTTCAATAGGCCAAATTCGCTTGCTGATAATTCATCGCTGGGCGTGACGGAGACAGTCACGTCGGCATCGGTCTCGTAATGCCGCGCGAGGAATTGCCGGTAATCCATGCGATAAAGATGGTCGCCCGAAAGTATGAGCAGCGTATCAATTCCCCAATCGCGAATGTGAGGCAGCACCTGACGCACGGCATCCGCAGTCCCCTGAAACCACTGCGGGCTTTCAGGTGTTTGTTCCGCCGCCATCACTTCCACGAAACCATTGGAAAACGGGGAAAAACGATAGGTTTGCGCCAGGTGACGATTCAGCGAAGCCGAGTTGTATTGGGTAAGCACAAACATCTTGAAGACATCGGAATTAATGCAATTCGAAATTGCGACATCGACCAGACGGTACTTTCC
>DIYZ01000166.1:18971-36882 GCA_002427845.1 Chloracidobacterium sp. UBA6041
ATTACTGCGAGCAGATTATGCTTAGCGGGCATTCTTATGTTCGCAAACTGTTGAATTCGGAAAGCTGAGCCGAGGATAGACGGAAAGCCCGTGAGGTTTCAAGGTAGCGGAAACATCTTCCAACCCTGGACGGCCGTTTACACGATTGCATTCATACCCGTCGGTATGCAATCAGTATTGCGTCGGAGCGCCGGCGTTACTTCTGACGCCGGCTGCTTCTTGTGCAATCTTCACGCCGACACTCGCGCCGATGCGCGTCGCTCCGGCTTCGACCAGCGCGCGCGCGTCATCAAGACCTTTCACTCCGCCGGATGCTTTCACGCCCAGGTCCGCACCGACGGTGCGCCTCATCAATGCGATATCAGCCACGGTAGCGCCGCCCTTGGAAAATCCCGTCGACGTTTTCACGAAGTCGGCGCCGGCGTTTTTTGCGGCTAAACAGGCACGCACCTTTTCATCGTCAGTCAACAAAGCGGTTTCAATAATCACTTTGCACGTGACGTTGTATTCGTGCGCGACCTCTACAACTGAATGAATATCGTGTTCGACCAGACAATCGTCGCCACTCTTCAGCGCACCCACATTGATTACCATGTCAACTTCGCGCGCGCCATCGAAAATTGAGCGTCGCGCTTCGTAAGCCTTCACGTCCGAGAGCGTCGCGCCCAGGGGAAATCCGATTACCGTGCAAACAGGAACGCCCGTGCCCTGAAGATTACATGCCGCGGCGCGCACCCACGTCGGATTGACGCAAACTGATGCGAAGCGATACCGCGCGGCTTCTTCACACAACTTCTTGATGTCTTCATCGGTCGCTTCAGGTTTCAGCAACGTGTGATCGATGAGGCTGGCCCAGTCTCTGGCGGAGGAAGTTTGGCCTAACACCAAACCAATGCGTGCAGCCCCAGCATCAACTATTCGATGCATCCGCTCGGGGCACCGGTTGAAACATTCCGAAGTGCAACCGCAAAGTGAAGCCTGATGCAGACCATCACCGCCATCCGCGCTAAGGCGCGCTACTATGGCGTCGGTGATCTGTTCGATTAAGAGTTCGAGGTCGCCGTTAGGCGAGCCATTGGACGAGTTTGCCATTGGAAATAAAACTCCGAGCAGATGGGGCGTTGGTCGTTCCCCTGATTCAATATTCTAACACGTGTACTGGTTACCAGTTATTGCGCGTGCTTGTAGTTGCGGCGTTGCCCGAAGATGCAAAAAAGGGCAGGGATACCTTCCCTGCCCTAAAACTACGCCGGTCTGAATTGCGCGAGCCGGTCTTCGCGTCCCAAAGCATCACGCCTTTATCGTTTGTCTAACACGAGTTAACGCAGATACTGTTTTTCGATTGCCTCAATTTTTCCTACTCTCTTGCGGTGTCGCTCTTCAGTCAATTCAGTGGCCAGCCAGGCTTGAACAATGTCGCGCATTTCCGCGCTGCTTATCGTCTTGCTTCCGAGGGTAAGGACATTCGCGCCGTTGTGTTCACGCGAGTTACGCGCAACTGCCACCGAGTAACAGGCCGCGGCGCGCACGCCGGGAACCTTGTTCGCCGTCATCGCGCTGCCAACCCCGGCGCCATCGATGACTATGCCGACATCTGCCGTGCCTTCCGCAACGCTTCGCGCGACCGCGTAAGCAAAGTCCGGATAGTCAACGGGATCTTCCGAATTCGTGCCGAAGTCATGGACCTGATGGCCCAGTTCATTCAGAAAAGCCTTCAACTCTTCCTTCATTTTGAAACCGCCGTGGTCGGCCCCGACCGCAATCAACCGGGAAGCCTTCGACCCGCGCCTCGGCACGCGGCGAACAATCTCGATCTTCTTCTCGCTTACGATGTCCGCCGCCAAAGGAGTTAACCGTGCGCCTTCGGCAATACGCAGCACAGAACCGCTTGCCAGATCGCGGACGTCGTCTTCGGTGATGACCGTTTTTGACGATTCATCACGCGTCGTAGTTGTCTCCGAGGCTGTGTCCCGGCTCTTAGTGGCCGTGTCGATAAAACGGCTGGAAGTCTCACTCGGACGCTGATCGCCTTCGCCTTCCTGAGGAAGAGCCTTGTCCAAGACATCCCGAACCAGGGCTCTTATGCGGTCTCGTGTGGAGTTGTCGTCCATAGCATGTTGGTGGTCGCGTCCGTCCATGGTCCGTGGTCCGTTGTCAGTGGTCCGTGGTCCGTGGTCAATGGCCGGTGGTCAGTGGACAGTAATACGTCGGGCCTCCGAGACTATGTCGTCCAGGATATGAACCTTGACGTGTCCCTGAACACGGACAGCTAAGAACAACCAACCACTGACCACTGACCACTGGCCACCGATCACTGGCCACTGACCACTGACCACTGCCCACTGCCCACTGCCCACCGACTCCCTAGCCCAGGGATTCATCACGCAAATCAAGCAGCTTGCCGGCCGCGGCGACCAGTTTGCCGTCGCGCATTTTCAGATCCACGCGGCCCACGTAAATACCGCTTTTACCTACTTGAAAGATGATTGTGTTGCCGCCCGACGGTGTCTTTGTTATCACCGGCTGCTTCATAAACGTATGCGTGTGGCCACTGGCGATAAAGTCGATACCGTCCACTTGCTCGGCAACCTGCGTATCGCCAATCTCGCCTTCCGCGGCGTTGGGATAGTAACCAAGGTGCGACATACCGACGACCAGTGTACAGCCTTCGCGCCCGCGCAACGTTCCAACAACCTCCCTCGACGCTTTTACCGGATCGTTGTACTTCACACCCTTAAAATTCTCTGGCGTGATCAAATTGTCGGGGCTTATCCCCAACCCGAAGAGTCCCACACGCACGCCTCCAATCACGCGCACAACGTAAGGCTTTACGCGGCTCTCCAGCGGCGTGCCGCGTATATCGTAGTTGCTGGACACGAAATCGAAGTTGGCAAATTTCATGGCCGCTGCCAACGCATCCACACCGTTGTCAAAATCATGGTTACCCAGGGTGCCAACGTCGTAGCCGATCAACGACATCGACTTATACTCAACCTCGCCTTTGTAAAAATTGAAGTACGGCGTTCCCTGAAACACATCGCCGGCATCGATCAACAGCGTGTTCGGATTTTCTTTGCGCACACGTTTCACCAGAGTGGCCCGGCGCGCCACGCCGCCTTTGCCCGGATACTGCTTGTCGTTGCTGGGTAAGGGATCGATTTGCGAGTGGGTGTCATTGGTGTGAAGGATGGTAATTAGTGTTTCGCCGGCTGCTACCTCCAAAAGTGGGGCGCTAATCGCCGACCAGATGGGAGTAGAAAACAACTGCAACGCCGTCTGCGGAAACGCGACGGCCGCTCCGCCCGCAAGTGAAGCTTTCAGAAACGCGCGTCTCGTGATCATGGCTGCGCTTCCTCCGTCGCTTCAGATGCTGCTTTATCGAAAACGAAACGACCATCAAAAGTGGCCTTGATGTCGCGGCCGGCTGCCGTTTCGCGTTTCACATACTGGATTATTGCGTCGCGAATCGTGAGCCCAAGCGGCTTGATGTTTTTTGCTTCACGCAAAACCGAATAGTCGCCTTCTGTTTCCGAAGGTTTTGTGGCGCGACGATTCAATAAGTAATCGATGCTAATGACAGTATACGTCGCTGACGGATCGATTTCTTTTTCCCTATCATCGATCAACAAGCCAACTGTTTCGAGTTCCGGTTTCTTATCGCTGCCAATTCGATATTTGATGCGCGCGCCGGACTGCGCATCTTTGTAAGAAACTACTACGCGCAACAGATCCACAACCTGTGCTCCTGTCAGATCAAAAGCTACGAGTGCGTTTTCAAACGGCAAGAGTTCAAAAATATCTCGTTGGCTAAGCTCGCCTTCAGCCATTACACTTTTGCGCAGGCCTCCGCCATTTGTCACAGCTAGCATGACGGGCTTACCAAGCTTGCGAGTGGCCTCAGCGCGCATCGCGTCAGTGACAAAGTTGCCAAGCGATCCCGCGCCAATCCCGCTCTTCTTAAGATCGCCTTTCAGTTTCCCGATGACCTCGTCCAGCGCGCGCACTTTGGGAGCGTAGGCTTCCAGCATCTTGTCGACAGCCTTATCATCAGGAATGCTCGAGTCGACGACAGTTTCCGTTACCTTGGCGTGGACGTCAGACGGTGTGTTAGCGGGAACGGGAGCCGGGCGTGCGGCAGCCTGGCCAAGCACCGCTTGCGCTGCTCCTCCAATTACGCAAAGCGAAAGCGCCCAACCAAGCAGCGCGAGTTTAGCTCTTGACACTAAGATGATTCCTTTTTCAGCCGAAGCGAAAATATAACAGGGCAAAACTTTGCACCCGATTGACCTGGAGGGATAGCTTCAATAGTATGTCGCACCACAAGGCAGATTCGCAACAGTGTTAACTTCTGATAATTACAACACCTTCGTTTCAGTTTAGGAGATTACATACTTGGCTACCTCTTCCGTACGGATGCCATCGGAATTCAGCAATCCAAATCTCGAAGTGCTGCTTTCGGAGCAGCAGCTTCAGACAAGGATTAAAGAACTTGGCGCCGAAATCACCCGCGATTATGCCGGCCTGAATCCCCTGCTGATTGGTGTGTTAAAAGGCGCCTGCTTTTTTCTGAGCGATCTCCTGCGCGCGATTGACACGCGCCTGAGCATCGAGTTTATGGCGATTTCCAGTTACGGCTCATCCACGCGCACGTCAGGCGAAGTTCGTATCATGAAAGATCTTGATGTGCCGATTGAAGGACGTCACATTCTTGTAGTCGAGGATATTGTTGATACGGGATTGACGCTTAGCTATCTACTCGCAAACCTGAAATCGCGGGGCGCGGCCAGCGTAAAACTGGCGGCACTGCTCGATAAACATGAACGGCGCGAGAAGGACGTGAAGATCGACTACCTGGGATTTCCTATCCCGGACTATTTCGTTGTCGGCTATGGGCTGGATTTCGCCGAACGCTACCGCAACCTGCCCTTCATTGCGGTCTTGAAAAATCCGGAAACCGCATCCTGAAACTCGATACGATCGTTTAGAGAGCGGACTTGTCCGCAACGCGGCTCTGCCGCCTTCAGTGCGGAAAGGTTTTGCCTTTCCGGCGGCAGGCAACAATTTATGAGGTTACGCCTCGCGCTTACGGGCGAGCCGCCAGCATCAGAGGAGTATCCCAATGAGAAACGGAAACCATCTTTTAATACTGGCAGCCTTACTGCTTTGCGTGGGCGTTGAAACCACCTACGCGCAGGATTTCTCGAAAGTCGAGATCAAGGTTACCAAAGTCGCCGGCAACGTTTATATGCTTGAAGGTTCCGGTGGAAACATCGGCGTCTCCGTAGGACCCGACGGAATCTTGATAGTTGACGATCAATTGCTCCACTCGCAGACAAGATCAAGGCCGCACTGAAGACCCTGGGCGAAGGCAAGCTAAAGTTTGTTTTGAACACTCACTACCACGGGGATCATACCGGCGGCAACGCTGCTTTTGGTGTTGACGCCCCCATCATCGCGCAAACAAACGTGCGCAATCGGCTTTCGACGGAACAGAAGTCGAAGTTCTTCAACCGGACCACGCCGGCTTCACCGAAAGAGGCGCTGCCCGTTATCACGTTTGATCAATCAGTCTCGGTATTCTTCAACGGTGAGGAGATCAAGGTAATTCACTTCCCGCACGGGCATACCGATGGCGATAGCGTCATCTTCTTCACGGGCTCAAATGTAGTGCACATGGGCGACGACTTCTTCGCCGGGAGATTTCCCGTAGTTGATCTGGAAGCCGGCGGCGATGTGGAAGGCATGACAAAGAACGTCGGCGACATTATTAGCAACCTGCGTCCGGGCGTGAAGATCATTCCGGGTCATGGCCCACTTTCAGACGCTGAAGGCCTGAAGGCGTTTCACCGCATGTTGGCGGAGACGACCGACATCGTGCGGAAGCGGATGGCCGCCGGCAAGACGCTGGAACAAATTAAGAGTGAAGGTCTGCCTGACGAATGGAAGACGTGGGGCTCGGGCTTCATCAAGACGGATGTCTGGCTCGAGCTGGTTTACCGCAGCCTCTCGGCGAAGCGCTCTTGACGAAAGCTATTCGAACTGTGTGAAGGTTTAGAGGCGCGCGCTGCCCGCCTGCTTTTTTTTTGCTTCGGACCTGAATCGGTGGACAGCGCCCGTCTCTAAACCGCCAATCTTACTTCTTCAAACATCCTTGATCTGGGCTAGGAAACTTTCGCCCGCCGTTAACCTGATACCAAAATTCTCCGCGATTGTTTGACCGATGTCGGAAAGCGAAACGCGCGTGCCCAGGTTAACACCACGGCGCGCGCTTTTTCCGTAAACCAGCAGCGGCACGTATTCGCGTGTGTGGTCGCTGCCGGGGAACGTGGGATCGTTTCCGTGGTCGGCGGTGATGATCATCAAATCGTCTGCGCGCATCGCGGCTTCAATCGCCGGCAAGCTCGCGTCAAAGTGTTCCAGAGCGCGCGCGTAGCCTTCGGTATCGCGGCGGTGGCCGTAAAGCATGTCGAAATCCACCAGGTTGGAAAAGATTAAGCCATGCGTGTTCTGTTGCAGCGCATGTATCGTTTGATCAATCGATTGCTGGTTGTTCTTGGCGGCCAAATCTTCAGTCACACCGACGGAGTCGTAGATCGAAGCGATCTTGCCGATGCAGACGACATCCAGCGACTCGTCCTTCAGTGCGGCCAATAGATTTTCGCGCGGCGGCGGCACGGCATAGTCATGACGATTCTCGGTGCGATAAAAGTTTCCCGGATTGCCGAGGAATGGCCGCGCTATTACTCGTCCAACCCGGTGTTCCCGGTCGAGTATGCGCCGGGCCTTTTCACACATCTCATAAAGTCGGTCGAGCGGGATTACTTCTTCATGCGCGGCGATCTGAAAAACTGAATCGGCCGAAGTGTAAACAATCGGTCTGCCCGTCTTAACGTGTTCCGCTCCCAGGTCCTTGATGATCTCCGTGCCAGACGCTGGAATGTTTCCGAGTATTCCCGGCACATCAGTCTCGGCTACAAACCGATCAATAACCGCGGGCGGGAATCCATTTGGGTACGTTGGAAAAGCCTGCTCGAGAATGATGCCGGCCATCTCCCAGTGTCCGGTGGTGGTGTCTTTCCCATTAGACTTCAACGCACAACGTCCGTAGGAACCATCAGGCTGGGCCAACGGAGGTACATTTTGAAGTGGCCGGACATTGCCAAGACCGTAACGCTGAAGGTTGGGCAGCCGAACCGCGCGTGACTGAAGAATGTGGCCGAGTGTATCCGAGCCGGCATCGCCCCATTCGGGCGCGTCAGGCATTGCGCCGATACCGGCGCCATCGAGCACTATTAAGGCTATGCGATTAAAATTCTTGTGATTAATCATTTGTTGAGTTGAGAAGAAGATTTTCCATATCTCATTTGACATTTCTCATTTGTCATTGGAAAGGCTTCGTTTGTCATTTTGCATTGCGCGCGGTTCTAAGAGACGCGGTGAATATTCTGCACAATTCCTTGTTCTCTCCAACAATGTCTACAATCAATTCTATTCTTAGCATTTGACTACGTTCGATCACGCGCAGCCATATCGAAGTTTCGTTTAACTCCTTCAGAACGATTCGCAACTTGTGAATGAAATCCGCATGGCTTTCAGCACCTCTCGCCTCACCGTAATTCGGCGCGGGGGACGTACCCGACCGTATGATCTGTCCGGCAATATGTTTTCCGGCTGGCGTGCGTGGCAAATTCGCGGAAAGATTGACCACGCGAACAGCAAAGTCTATCAGGCGTTCCTCCAACTCATCCGCTCGCGACTGACGGCCTACTAGAAATCTATCGTCTCCCATGCGTCACCTCCTGCCTAAACGCGAGGGTGATCGCAAAGGCGACTGATTCTGCGGAATGAAAAACGGAAAACCTAGAGCCGGTCGTACGCGACCGAAGTCCGCACCGAACCAACGGCCTTCCACCTATTCTTTGAGACTTCATCTGTCATTGAGAAGCGGTCTTTCAATGACAAATGAGAAATCATGAGAAATGTCAAATGAGAAATGGAAAATCTCGGTCTTTGGTCTGCCCACTGCTTACTGCTTACTAGCCCTTCGGGGCATAGTAACCTTCGCGAGCGCGAACCTGCGGCGTCTCCGGAAGGCCACGAACCTCTACGCGGATTGTTCTAAACTTTCCGTCACGCGCTTTGTTGGTTGGGTAGTATCCTAAACTGTATTGTGTGCCGATCTCAGTAGCGACGCGCGCAAAGGCAGCACGCGCATCCTGCGAGCTCGCCGCCAGGAAATTCTTTCCGCCCGTCGCCTTTGCCAGTTCATCCATTTCCCGGCGCGCCAGATTATACAGGTCGCGGCTAATCTGCATTCTCTCGAAAGAGCCCATCTGACAAAAATCTACATAATCTTCAGGCTTCGCCCGCGGAAAGAAAACGCGCTGGTAACGCTGCAACTGTTTCGTCGAAAGCGTCAAACGGCCATCATCCT
Organism: Chloracidobacterium sp. UBA6041; assembly: GCA_002427845.1. GTDB lineage: Bacteria > Acidobacteriota > Blastocatellia > Pyrinomonadales > Pyrinomonadaceae > PSRF01. The sequence continues at coordinate 27,406 of DIYZ01000166.1, forward strand.
GGCAGTCTTTCAGTAGACGATCTTCCACGAAGTCTTCGGTATTAACCTGGATGAAGTAACAAGCAACCCCCGAACGAATCAGCTTCAACCGGGCCAACGGAAAATCCGAATCGCTGGTCGAGTCAACGCCATCGGTTAGAGCAACGACCGCACGACGGCCACGCACTTCTGCTCGCGGCGCCTCGCGAAATACTTCGTCAGCAATTTGATCGAGCGCATCGTAAAACGGAGTTCCGTTACTCGATCCCAGATTTGCGATGGCGTTGCGCAGCAGCTTGCGATCACCGGTCAGCCGCGAAAGAATCTCGACTTTCGCAGCGACTGTCTGTCCCTGCTGCGCGTTGTTGAAGCCGATTATTGCCACCCGGTCGCCCGGCCGCAGCGCATCGACGAAGGCATTAGCAGCCTGACGAATCAAGGTCACGTCCTCGCGCGTCGAGCCGGAAGTGTCCAGGAGGAGGGCAACTTCAAAGGGCGCTTCCGTGGTAGCGAAGTTCGCAATTTTCTGCTGCTCGCCGTTTTCAAAAAGCAGGAAGTTGTCGGCGCGCAAACCGGTTAAAGGTCGCCCGGCGCTATTCGCTACGACGGCCGGAACTGAGACCAACTGCGTTTCCACGCGCACGACGTCACCTTCGTCAACTTCTTCCGAAGCAGGTTTATCAGGACCCTTCGCAGGTGACTGTTCCTGCGGCTGCGTCGCCCGGCGCGGGCGCTGCTGGTTTGTTTGCTGGCCCTTCACCGGGAAACCGAAAGCAGCGAAAAGCAGCACGCAAAGTAAAGCGCGTGCCGCAGCCGACAGCAATGCCTGGAATTTTGAAAAGGGGCGCATTGAATCTTTCGCCACGGTTATGGGGAGCTAAATCAGACGAACTTTGGATAAGACTATAACGGGAAAACCTGCGACTGCAAAATCAGAATGCAACATAATCTGGGCGGGTGCCACGTGTAACGCAACCGTGTCCGACCTGTAACGCAAACTGTCAGTTTGCGTGCACCCCCGCGCCAGCCATAAAACCGTAAACTAACAGTTTGCGTTACAGGCTAAGGCGCACCTTGACAGTATCACTACGCTTCTCTTAGCATGACGATTCGCTTGCCATGTGCTTATCTCGCCTGTGGCAATGATCTTTTTAGTCGATACGTGCCACGAGAAGATTTTGTAGGACAGGCATTCCTGCCTGTCCCTGATAGATAGTGACACACAGAAACGTCTGTCCCGCTGAAGGCACGTACGTCAATGGTAGACGGCTTCCCTTACAAGGAAGAGGTTGGGGGTTCGAGTCCCTCCGTGCCTACCAACTATTAGTGTTCGACAAACTTCAGTTTGTCGCGAGCCGAGAACAACGACAAACTAAAGGTTTGTCGGACATTGTCGGACTATGAAAAACAGTTCTCATGCGGAGTCGTAGTTCAGTTGGTTAGAACGCCGGCCTGTCACGTCGGAGGTCGCGGGTTCGAATCCCGTCGGCTCCGCCACTTTGAAGCGGTTGCTCTTCAGTTAAAATGAAGCGCAACCGCTTTTGCATTTTTGATTTTAGATTTCCGGGCCAATTGAAGCCGGTAAGGACGCGAGATTTAGCCGCGCGTCTTCAAAAATGATGTATCGCGCTACTTGACGTTAGTCTCGAGTATAAGTAAATCGCTGCAAGAACTTTCACCTCATCAGTACTTGATACTGGTTTGGATTCACAGCGCTGGCCCTTTGGCCCAAAGCGTCGGCAGCCATTAGAACAAGAGAGCAGCCCACTGGATGGATGATCTCGTTAATGGCTAACGAGAGAAGGGCTGCTGATGAGGCCGGTGCACTGCCGGCATAGTATGTGAGGGTCAGAGTTATGCTGCCGAATAAGAATCCAATCCCGAGTCCGGCTATGATAGATGAAACCTTCCTTTTTGGGCGTCACTCGATAGGTCGTCCCTTTTTCTAACCTCTGATTCCAGTTGCCTTGAGCATCAGTCTGCACAGGAAGCGGTACAGGCCCTGCGCCTGATACTCGTTGAAAGGTCATCGTCGCTCCATTAACTCTTGCACCGCCGAAGCCCGAGACTGTTCCCGAGACGACAAAGAAATTAAACTGCCCTTCGAAATTCAAATCACGTATTGGCTTCACATCCCGAAACTCAGCACTGGTCGGATTGAAGTCGAAGCCTTGCTTGTTCGGGCTCGCTCTATAAACCGTGTCTCCCTCGAAGCCTGATTGAGTCCAGTGGCCGCTCGAATCCGTTGTCACAGCGGTGGGCACTCTACCCGCTCCCGATACGCGGGCGAACGATATCGTTGCCCCAGAAACTCCGACTTCGCTCGAGCTACGTGAACCAATGTTGCTGACGGAAGTCGTGACCTTGCCGCTGAAGCTAAACGGATCAGTTGTCCCGTCGAAGCTCAGGTCGGTTCTCGCCCCGCTGAATACTCGAGTCGGTGGCTGGAATGTGAAGCCTGGTTTGCTTGCGCTTGCTGTATATGTCGTGCCGCTCTCGAAGCCGGATTGACTCCAACGACCGTCTGCATTGGTTACGACTGAGCCGGGTGCCCTGTCTCTTCCTGGCCCAGGCTCAGATCCAAACGTTATGGTCACTCCGCCGACACCGGCTCCGTTGGCCCTGGCAATTCTGCCTGAAGCGCTGAAAGGCACGATCTTCTGACCCTGAGGGAACTCCCCGATCGCTTCATCTCGCGCGACCTAGTTCTCATAGGTCGCATTGGCCGCGCTCGACTTTAAATTCACGCTTACGTAGCCTGCCAGACAAAGCAACCCTACAAACAACTTGAATGCAGCTTGCTTCATAAACTGTTTCATACATCCTCTAAATATGTGTCCTTCACACGGGAGCAATCGCGAGCGGAACTCGTCGAAGTCTGTTCATCCTATTCTTTAAGTTCGTTTGTTATTTTCAGAACTCGCCTTTCTTTATGCCAACTCCACGTGCGTTGACGATAACAATAGATTGAATATAGACAAATATTGCCGTAGGTCTATCGTCGGTCGCTTTGCCGGTTACCCTCACCGTAGACAGGCAATCGCCTGTTGATGAACAGTCATTGTAGTAATTGACCCCACCATTATTGCTTATTGTGTGGTTGGCCCCGCTCTGCTTATCTTTCACAAATAACCAGACGTCCAGTGGAGAGCTGATAATTTGAGGGCGTTGGTTGAAACAGGTAAAGTTAGAAAACGTGTAATACACCTTTAATGCGTGGATACTTCCCGCCAGCCCCGCATACTCTACGTCCGTGATCTTCACCGCTTGATCAATAGAGCCAGGGCCGCTAAGCGTTCTAGGCGTTCCAACTATGGCCCCCGGCGGAATGTCAATTTCTTCCCTGGGGGCTTGCGGGAAGTGACCGATGGTTTTCTTATCCGAGCTTCCTGAGTGGAAGGTCGCCCCATCAGTAATTTGAACTTCGTACCTGGCGGGATGGCCGTCTCCCGACAACCCCGGTAGGGCCACAGTGCTGAAGCAATTAGCATCCTTACAGTCTTGAGCGGGATTCAGCTTCCCATGGAAGACCCGTTCCGTGCCATCCCGGAGAATCAGCTTGGCTACCAGTTGAACGTCTTCAAAATAAGAGAAGCAGCCGGAGAACTGTTTCCAGAAGACCTTCATCCAGTGAAGTCCTTCGTCTCGACGTAACCCCAGCTCTGAGTTGGAAGGATTGACGTTGAAGCCCATATATTTCACGTCACTGATCTCGAGTGAGAAATCTGGGACGATAGCAATCGGAGGTCGCGCTGGGACGATAGCAATCGGAGGTCGCGCCTTAGGTCGCGCGTTAGTCTGCCTTGAACGGTGAGCTTTGCTCTGGCTCTGATCGAGAAGGCTGGAGGCGGATGCTTCGCTCGGCAATACCCGCAGGTCCGAGCTTTGTATGACCATCAACATCGCCAGAGTAGAAACTGTCAGATATGACTTTTTGTGAATCATGGTTTTTCCTTTCAGCCAGGTTTGATTTGGAAACAGTCATCGTCTACCTGGCCCAGAACCGTCCTTTGACCTGATAGGTTCCGGTCACAGTGGCGTGCCCGCGCGCCGTGACGGTGACAGCGCAATCACCGCCGTTGTCTTTCCCCCGGACTCTCAGTATGGCGGTGCGCGTATGGCCGCTCACCGTCAATTCCCGCCTGACGCCGCTTGCCATGTTGGCGATCACATTGAAGCTATCAATTGTGACGCAACGCGGCAGTTCACCGATCTCCCATTCCACCGAGACGTTGTTATTCCCACCGAGACCGGCGACGGCTGTGACTTTAACGCCCTTGATCTTCACAGGGATGTCGCAACTATCAATCGGGGATGCGGCTGGCTGTGAAGCTTCAGCAGGACCACTCTCGATCTCGAGCTGTGCCGCGGGCGCATTGGCATCACTATTTGCACCGGCCTTAGCCGGCTGGGTGTTTAGGATGGAGTTCGCAGCGACTAGTGCGAGGATCAAAGCACTGCTTGCTAGCAATAGGATCTTGCTTGGCATGACGTTCTCTCCTTTCGGTTTGAGTTTTATTCTCAAGAAGGTTCCCTGACCCTTCCATCTATGCGTTCAATGGAGGGCCGCGCTCAGAGGCGGTCTTTTCATCACTGTGTTAGAGCAGGCCAGCTACGGTTGTCTAAGCTGTCCCGGCAGGATAGAACTTCCGGTGATAATTGGTCGGGCGATGGCTTCAACGGTAGTCGTATCCTGTAGAATCCTTCCGTCGGCGCGAGTACTCTTTACTTGCACCACAGCGTCATCTTTGTCGCCGAAGACGACCGCTGTCCCCTCTCTGGTAACATTGTTGGCGAAAGTCAAACTGACATGAACCTTGAATTCCTGAGCTCTGATACAAGTAGCAGTGGGGCCGAGTCTCCACCTCACCAATATATTGAGACCTCCGTTTGGACGTTCACCTGCCTTGCTCACTTCTATGATCTGCACAGAGATGGCGCAAGCGCCCTGATTCTGCGGCTCGCCCATCAATGCAGGTTCGGTAGCAGCGGCTGCATCAAGGCGTGACTCTGAGTTGGAAGTGTTCGTCGCAACTTTCGCTGCGGCTTTTGTGAGCAGACCGCCGCGGGTCAAGCCGAGCATGGCCAGCGACATTATCAAAATGAAACTTGCTGTGAATAGAAACTTTTGCATCATGATTTTTCTCCTTTTGTTTAAGTTTTGTTTTCAGGTGAGTCAAAGCAGTGACTCCTTAGGGGAACACTTCCCTTTCCTGCCCCCGATGTTTTTCCGGGTGAGATTACTTCTGCTGGATGAGAAGCTGCCGCATGGCATCTGCGCCAAATGAACTGCGACAGTCGGAACCCTGGGTAACAAATTCGCCCCGATTGGGAAGTGGGTCATACGTCTGGCCATCAAAGTGGTAGATAGCCGAATAGACCAGTGTGGTTGCGTCCAGAAGACAGCCCTCGACCTGACCGCGATACTGCGCTTCACCGGTTTCGTCCGCGACGAAAGAAGATGGGTCAGGTAGTTGCCCCTCAGGATGGAAGGCCGTCAAAGGCAAGGTCCGTTCAACCCCTGGGCACAATGGATTATCGGTGTCGGGGACAAACGTCGCGTAAAAGATCGAGTAGATTCCTCCCGGAATCAGTCCGGTCAGCGTGATACGGACGCTTGTGCGCGGACCTTCGCCGCCGCCGATACAATGTGCGGTTGCCGTTGCAGACGCGCTCTTGAATTGGCCCCAGGTAACACCGAGCGATGTCCCGCTCACGTTGTGAAGCAGCGCATCCGGCGGAGTAGAACCGTCAGGGTTTCTCAGAAATCCCCCATCGAGCACGAAAACATCGTTCGGGAAGACCAGGACAGATGCCTCACGATCTACCTGCCCGGCACTTGCGCGAACTCTGTTGCTCGCGCACGGGATAATAATTAAAAGCGAGCTTGCTGCTATCGCCAAAGTTGCTAGGATGAGTTTATTGCGTTTCATTTTTCCCTCCTCTTTCTGCATTCACTTCCTGGAAGAACAAGTTGCTTGTTCCTTCACGCGCTTTGTTGCTGCCCGATGATCACTGAACAGGTTGAGATCGGTTATTAGGTTCCTCATCGAAAGACCGAGCGAGCGTAGCTTCGAATGGAAACCGCTCTGGCTCAGACTGAGTCGTCGCGCGGCGACGCTCGTCTGGCCTTCGCTTTCAAGCAAAGCCTCGGCGAGTAAAGCCAATTCACCTGCACGGGCGGCGTTGAGAGAGGCATCGCAGCCCTCTCCTAAATCAATCGTCAGTCGATCCGTGCCGTCTGTGTTCGGCCGCGACTCATCACGAGATGGGGAAAGATCGTTGGCATCTGTGCACGGCTCCTCGCCGGAGTAGATCGTGACCTGACGGCGGAAAGCGGTGATCTCTATGCGGCACATCTTTTTCAAGCCTGTCTCCTTAGCTGTGTGTGGCCTTTGTCTGAGACCTGGACCTGTCTTACAATTCAGGAAATTCCAGGCCGCTGGGATTTGCTTCCCTGTCCACTGACGATTGCATTGAACTTCTTCGTGCGCCGCGCAGATTAGCTGGAGAGGTCCCGGGAAGTGATGCAAAAAGGCTGAAAGAACCATGAAAATTCAATGAAAGATCGGAAAGAGCGTGTTTTAGACATTTTTCTTTCTGACGAGTCCGTCGGAAAAAGCCGCGTAGCGGCGAGATGTTTATAGCCTTGGAGCGAAACTCATTCATCGCCTGCTGAACGGAGCGCAAGGCTGCGCATTTCGCTCCGTTCAGCAGAGTTCAAAAAATCGACGACTTCCGTATCTATAAACATTTCCTGCCTCCGGCATTTTTTCCGACAGCCACCTAACAAGCTTGGTTCGCGCAGTTGCAAAAGATTACCCACCAAATTCATTCATTCGACGGCTTCGCACTCGATCTGACGCGCGGGTGCCTTCTCCGTGAAGGCGTTGAGATAAAGCTGCGCCCACAGACTTTTGAGACTCTCAAATTCCTGGTCGAAAACAGCGGACGGCTCATCAGCAAAGATGAGTTGATTAAGGCGGTGTGGCCCGAATGGAATGCCAGCGATAACCAGTTGGCGCGGTGCCTGAGTGAAGTGCGCCAGGCGCTGGGCGATGACGAGCAGCACTACATCAAGACCGTACCGCGGCGTGGCTACATCTTCGACGCGCAAGGGAGTGAAGACAACACAACGAAGACTGGCCATGTTTACAGGGAACAGATCGAGGGCGTTAAGGTCGTCATCGAAGAGGAAGCGTACGAGCAAGGGGAAAGCTTAAGAGCACGCTCGCTCAGTCAGCCAGACATCCTGCCTGCGCACTTGCACCGGTGGAGGCCCAACCCAAAAGTCTTCGCGATCACCGCGCTCGGCGTGGTGCTGTTGAGCGTCGTCGCGTACTTTCTATTTTCCAGCAGACCGAAACGGGTTGAGTCGACGGCAAAGCAGCCCGAGACCATTGCGGTGCTTCCCTTCAAACCGATGAACCAAACCAGCCAAGATGAATTTCTGGAGCTGGGCATGGCCGATGCTTTGATCACCAAGCTCAGCAACCTGAGACAGATCGTCGTGCGTCCGACGAGCGCCGTGCGGAAGTACACAGCACTGGAACAAGACCCGGTCGCGGCGGGCCGAGAACTCAAGGTGGCATCAGTCCTGGAAGGCAGTGTTCAGCGGCTGGATGATCGGATTCGGGTGACCGTGCAACTTGTCAGCGTCGAGGATGGCAGTCCACTGTGGGCGGAGAAGTTCGACGAGAAGTTTGCGAATATCTTCGCGGTGCAGGATTCAATTTCCGAGAAGATCGCGGAAAGGCTGGCGCTCAAGCTCACGGGCGAGGACATGCGACGCCTGACCAAACGCTACACCGACAACGTCGAAGCCTACCAACTTTATCTGAAGGGCCGTTACTTTTGGGAAATGAGAACAGAAGAAGCGATGAAGAAGAGCGTGGAGTACTTCGAGCAGGCTATTCAAATAGACCCGAACTACGCACTGGCATATGCCGGGATCGCCCATTCCTACACTGCCCTCAGAGCCCGCGGTTATGTTCCTCCTTTGGAGGGCGCGCAAAAGATGAAAGAAGCAGTGACGAAGGCTCTGGAGATGGACGATAATCTTGCGGAAGCTCACACGGCGATGGGTACCTATAAAATCACCGAGTTCGATTGGCCGGGAGCCGAGAGAGAGTTTAAGCGAGCCATTGAGTTGGACCCCAACTATCCGACGGCACATCTCTGGTACGGCTTTTTTTTAGAAGGGATGGGGCGGCAAGATGAAAACATCGCAGAAAGAAAACGCGCTCTAGAGCTTGATCCACTGAATTTCGAAATAAACGCAAGTTTGGGCTCTGCATACTTACATGCGGGCCAATATGACAAGGCTATCGAGCAAGAGAGTAAAGCGCTTGAGTTGAACCCGAACTTTCAGGCCGCCCATCAGTACCTGGGGCAGATTTATTTGACAAAAGGAATGTATGTCGAAGCCATTTCAGAGTTTCAAAAGGCCTGGAATAAAGGTTCTCTCGGGCACGCGTATGGAGTTTCAGGACGTAGAGCCGAGGCGCAGAAAACGCTCGCGGAATTAATTGAAACTTCAAAGCATCGCTATATCTCGCCGCTCGACATAGCGCGGATCTATGCTGGCCTTGACGAAAAGGACCAGGCGTTCCAATGGCTAGAAAAAGCCTATCAAGAGCGTGTTACTTATCTAATGCTCCTCAAAGTTGATGAAGACTTTTCCAGTCTTCATTCAGACCCGAGATTTCAAAACCTACTGCAGCGCGTTGGCCTCGCGCCGTGACTCATGATTTCAGCAGCCGTCCGAGGCTTGAGAACCGCTTCGACCCGTTCATTGAATACGACAGGAGGAATCTGCGATGAAAACCTGGACTTTGCTTGCGCTGCTTTCGCTCGTGGCCATGCCGGCCTTTGCTGATCCAGCGGCTGACGCGAAAGCCCATTCGGAAGCATTCGCACGTGCCTGGAACGCTCGCGACGTAAAGGGCGTGCTCGCTCTCTATGCCGACGACGCACGGGTAATCTGGTCGGATGAGGGAGAGGAGGCGAACGGAAAGGCTGAGATTGAGAAGTTGCTTACAAATGCAATGAAGAGCTTCCCGAAGGACGGTAGAGTTGTTTTCAAATCGCAGGAAGCCATTCCGCTCGGTAACGGCTACATCGCCACGGTCGGTCACTGGGAGATCTCGTTTACGAATGACGACGGCAAGAAACAGACCGTGCAGATTCGCAGCACCGAGATCATCAGGAAGCAAGGACGCAAGACCCTTTATGTCATCGATCATGCGTCGGTTGGGACGCCTCCGCCGAATCAGCCTGCAGCAGCGGGCAACAAGTAGACGCTCGATGAGAGTAGTCACGTCCAGGCTGGCCGTGGCGGGACCCGCTCTGGCCGCGTGCCGTCCAACGGAGGCATGCACCCGACCGCCACAAAAGCGCGGAGGCGCGGATACCCCCGAACACGTATGGTGTTAGCAAAGCTAAGTTATTGGGTTCATTATTTGGGGATGCTAATCTGTCACGTCGGAGGTCGCGGGT
>DIYZ01000166.1:37037-62282 GCA_002427845.1 Chloracidobacterium sp. UBA6041
TCGCGGGTTCGAATCCCGTCGGCTCCGCCACTTTGAAGCGGTTGCTCTTCAGTTAAAATGAAGCGCAACCGCTTTTGATTTTGCTTGCGAAGTTTAAGTTTAAGTTTTAGCTTGCCTGCTGTGGCTGCGGCGGACTAAACGCTGAACGCTAAACGGTGACCCCATGATTCCTGTGTCCGACGCCATTCGAATCGTTGCCGAGCACACCAGCACGTTGCCAACCGAGCTTGTCGCAATCACTGACGCTCGCAGTCGATTTCTTGCCCAGGATATAATCGCCGATACAGATCTGCCACCCTTCGATCGCTCGCAAATGGATGGTTATGCGCTTCGTGCGAACGATGTAGCAAACGCTCCTGCGCGTTTGCATATTGTTGGCGAATCCGCGGCCGGACGTGGTTGGCATCAGGAGCTGAAATCAGGCGAGGCCGTCCGCATCATGACCGGCGCGCCCGTGCCCTCAGGCGCGGACAGCGTGCAACAAGTGGAACTGACACGCGAACTCCAGGGCAGAACGCAAGTTGAGATTCTCGAGCCCGTATTGCCAGGACGATCGATTGTCAAACGCGGCAGCGAAATTAAGGTTGGCGAAATTGTGCTGCGGGCCGGCGAACAGATTACGGCTGCGACCATGGCGGTGCTTGCGTCTTTTGGTTATGCGCAGGTAAGTGTTGGTCGCCGTCCGCGTCTCGCCGTGTTGGCAACGGGTACTGAGCTTGTGACAGTCGATCACAAACCAGGCCGCGACCAAATTCGCGACTCAAATAATTTTTCGATTGCCGCTTATGCCGAAATTGCCGGCGCGATTGCCGAACGCTTGCCGCTCGCTGGCGACGACACTTCCTTACTGAAGCGGCAGATTGCCGAGGCGGCGGAGCGAAACGACATTGTCGTTACTTCGGGCGGCGTTTCTGTTGGCGTTTACGACTTCACTAAGCCGGCCCTGAAGGAGTTGGGCGCGGAGCTCTTTTTTGAGCGTGTGGCGTTACGTCCAGGCAAGCCTACGGTGTTTGCCAAACTTGCGAACGGCGCGCTTGTTTTTGGTTTGCCGGGTAACCCGGTTTCAGTATCAGTTACTTTCAATCTTTTCGCGCGCGCCGCAATCCTCGCGATGCAGGGGGCGACACAGACGGAGTTGCCAAAAGAAACCGCGGTTCTGGAAAAAAGCGTAAAGGGAGCACGTGAGCGCGAGAGTTACCTTCCCGCACAATTGAGCACAAACGAGGAAGGTCGGCTCATGGCCCTGCCCTTAAAATGGGGCGGCTCATCGGATTTTGTCGCGTTTGTAAAAGCGACGGCGTTAGTTGTTGTGCCAGCCAACACTAAAACAATCGAGCATGGAACCGCAGTCGAGGTCATAAGACTGCCCTGAAGGATTTCCTTTAACAGCCAGCAAAGAGATTGAATGAGCACACCTGATCGAAAACGTTGGACTGCAAGCGCGCACGAACGCAAAGTGGAGAATCTTTACTCCGGCGGGATCGAAAACTACCTGGATCATCACAATGGTTACTTGAACTTCGGACTTTGGGAAAATGGGATAAGCGATTACGTCAAAGCCGCCGAGAACCTGGTCCAGCGAATGGGAACTATCCTGGGGCTCAACGAAACGAGCAAACTGCTCGACGTCGCGCCCGGCATGGGTACGCAGGACATTTATTTATCTGAAAAGTTTGCGCCGCGATCGATCGACGGGCTCGACGTAACCTGGGGACACATTGAACACGGCCGACGCCGTGCTCGCGAAGCGCACCGGGAAGATCGAGTCAGCTTTCATCACGGCACGGCCACCGCGATTCCCTTCCCTGATAACACCTTCACGCACGTGCTAAGTATTGAAGGCCCGGAGCACTTCGATACGCGGGAAAAGTTTTTACACGAGGCGCGGCGCGTTTTACAGCCCGGTGGAGTCATTGCCATGGCGGACTTTATCGTCAAACGCCCGCCGAAAAACTTAATCGAAAATTTAGTTGCCGAAGCTGCCCGCAGTTTATGGAAAGTCCCTCGCGCGAATGTTTATACGGCGGAAGTCTACAGCCAAAAAATGCAAAGTGCGGGATTTGAAAAAATTGCGATCAAGGAGATGGGAGCCCTGGTGATTCCGGGCTACTATTTCGAGCAGATGAAGCCTGAGACTATTCGAGCGATCGCCAGGATTCGCGGCTTCATGTTGGCAAGGCTCAGCTTACTTCTGGACGTTGCCGTCTACCGCGGATTCACGATGGGCTTGCTCGAGTATGTTCTTGTGCGCGGGGAAAAAGCCCAGGCCGTTTAATTCTCATTCCGCTGTTGTCGTCCGCGACAAGCGTTTATCCTTCGCTTTTGCAGTTTCAATTCCCACAAACGTCAGCGTTGCTTCAAGCCTGCGAAAGAACTGAATCTTGTTCAAAAGTGGATTTAGCCACCCGTTGGTAATGCAGTAGTGCTTATTGAAAGGCTCAGTGTGATGCAACTGATGATGCGCGGGCTCTAACACGAGTCGCGTGCGTTGCAGCCACCGCGCAACTGTTGAAGGGTGTTCCTGATGCGCCCATTTGTGAAACTGGTTCGTCGCGACAGTGGCGACCGTAACCAGAGCAACACATACCACGGTAAACGCAAGCCAGCCGGATTGCGGCATTATCCACATCAAATACAAGCAAAGCCCAAGCACGGGAACGGCGAGAATGCAGACGTTTCCAACCGTCTCCACCAGATTGTGTCTGCAAATATCTCGCGGGTAAATGTGATGCATGCGGAAGGGTTTGACTAGACTAGGCCCAACGACCGGCGTCTTCTCGGAGCAGTAAGTGTCCGCCGCCCAGTGGACCACGCCGGAAACAAGGTCGCCTCCCACCGCGCCGAGAGGAATCGCCAACGCCACCAGCCAGAGCAGCTCAAGCTCGTACAAGCGAGATGTTGCCCAGTGGACATTCAAGCCAAACAGTACGGGGAAAACCAAACAAGTGGAGTACTCCAAAAAGGAATGCCATGGCCCCGAGTGCTCCTCTATGCCGCTATAACCGGATGACGGGTTTCGCTCGAGAAGCACCTTGTCTTTAACAGAAGCTGACATCGCTGAACTAGGATAATTCCGTGCCGCAATCTTGTTCGATCGCTTACTTTACGATTTCTTCCCAGTGATCGGATTTCGTAGTGACGGGGGCACACCCGCACGGTTCTTTAACAAATTGACAGTTTGCGAAGAACTGAAGTTAGAACCCATCCTGGATTGTGCCGAACAGGCGATAGTGAGATTATTCTGTTGTGCGCGCAAAAAGGCAATAGTCAAATGTTACCTTCCACATATACGATCAAAAAGCAGTTATAGGTTCACTATGAATCAGCTTTCGCACGTTGACGATCAAGGTCGCATAAAAATGGTCGACACAAGCGATAAGGTCACGACCACGCGGCATGCAGTCGCGTCGGCGCGTGTGATAATGGCGAGAGAAACCGTCGCCGCCGTTGCAGAACATAGAACTCCCAAGGGCGATCCACTGGAAGCGGCGCGTCTGGCCGGCATCATGGCAGCCAAGCGAACGGCGGAGTTGATCCCCCTTTGTCATCCGCTGCCACTGACGCATGTCGACGTCCAGGCACGCGTAGCAGATTACGGTATTCATCTCGAATCCAATGTTTCAACCAATGCCCAAACCGGAGTTGAAATGGAGGCGCTCACGGCAGTTACCGTCGCTGCCCTCACCGTGTATGACATGTGCAAAGCGCTGGACAAAGGAATAACGATTTCCGACGTGCGCCTGGAAAGTAAAACGGGCGGGAAATCCGGCGACTATGTCCGAAGCGATAAGAATTAGGGAACATCATTAATTTCTCCGGCGTTTACTTCAGTGAAACGATTTGGTTTGAACGGAGACTGAACATGAAATTAAGTATTTCCCGAGATGCGCGTCCCCAGGTCAGCGTATTGCTTATTGCGGCGGCAATTTCAATTGTGCTGTGGTTCATTCCGTTCGCTGAAGTTCTAACTTATCCCTTCCGTATTTTCGTAACGTTCATACATGAAGGCGGACACGCCCTCGCCGCACTACTGACGGGAAACTCCGTCCAAAGCTTGAGCATTGCCACGAATGCCAGCGGCGAAACTTACACTTCACAGGGCGGCACGATCTCTCAAGTCTTCGTGGCCAGCGCCGGCTATCTGGGTTCGATGGCCTACGGGGCTTTATTGCTGGTGCTAATTCGCAGGAGCGTGGCCGCGCGCGTCGTCATGGTGGCAACCGCGGCATTCATTTTTGCGTTAACGCTTATCTACGGAGTCTTCAAACCAGCTTTCTCCGGCGTGGAATGGACCGGAATTCCCTTCACCTTATTGGCAGGAACGCTGCTCACTTTGGGCCTGGTCCTGGTAGCAAGGTTTGCCGGCGCGCGTGTGGCGCAATTCTTTGTCAGTTTTCTGGCGGTCCAATGTGTGCTCAATGCCCTGCTCGATTTGAAAACAGTCTTTTTCTTGTCGTCCCCGTTTGCTCCTTCGGGGCCTACTGATGCAGTGAACATGGCAAATGCGACCGGCATCCCCGCGCTTGTATGGTCGGTTATTTGGATCGGCATCGCAGTCGGAATACTTTGGCTGGCTATGCGACTCTACGTTGTCAGACCTCGCCGGCCCCAGGCAGCTCTGCCGTTTGCAGAAACACTCCAATCGATGCAGCAGGAATTGCCCCCGGCCCGCATCTCTTCTCACTGACCTGCTGCGCCAATCTCCCTTCGAAGTCTACGACCGCTGGTAGTAGTTTCTCCGCGCGGCTAAGTTCACTCGCCTGGACGGAGCGTCAATCCCACAGCCAGAGCCTCAGAGGAAAAGCTATGCGCATGCAACCCAGTTCGGAATCCGTCAGATTAGCGGAACACCTGCTCAAACTATTGTCAGAGATCAGCGAATCTCGTCCGCAAACTGTTTTGATAGACTACTCAGCGGCTGCTAACTAGTAGAAACTGACCCGCACACCAAGTTGCGCTGCGAAAGGAATGCCGACGGTCGTGCCCGGACCGAAGAAGTCGCCGAGCGCTCCGGCTGGTGCTCTCAGATCTCGCAAACTACGAATTGGTCGGGTGACGGTGCAAGCCGAATCCACACAAATGTGCAACGCATTATCAAGCTCGCCGGCGGGCACCGGCAACGCCGAGAGGTCCGGGATGAAATTGTTTCCCGGGTTGGTCCGATTGAGCAGGTTGAAGAACTCCACGAAAGGTTTGATCGTAGCGCGCTCACCCCAACGGAAATCGCGGCTCACACGCAAGTCGATCTGGGAGTAAGGCGTGCCACGAAACTGATCGAGAGATGTTTGCACTCCATTGACGACTGCGCGATCGTTAGTGTCGAGGCCGTCGTCGTTGAGGTCCACCGGAGTTGCAAGCGTATAGGGACGGGCACTCTCGAACTGCGAAAGAGTGATCAACTCAACCTTCCCCGGTAGGCGCAAAGTGCCGGCCAGCACAAACCGGTGCCGCACGTCTTCACCAGATGGACCGTAATCGCCGGGGCCAAAAGCGTGGCGCACATCACTGACGCCGTTAACATAGTCCGCCAGCTCGCCGACCGTTGCTCCCCACGTCGCTGCGCTTGACAGCGTGTAGTGCGCGGAAAGCTCGAACCGCTTTGAGAAGCTGTGCTGCACCTGAAACGCGACACCGTCATAACGCGAACGATTGTCAGTGCGAAAAAGAGAGATGCTGGGCGCCGTCGCCGGCAGAGTAAAGTCGCTGACGTATTCATAACGCCGGTACTGATGCACTCCCTGCTGATGCTCATAATGAATGTTCAATCGCCACGTCGAACTCAGCACTCGTTCCACGCCGAGGCTGGCCTGTAATGCATAAGGAGTGCGGTAGTTCGGATCGATCACTGCGCCTCGCTCGGCGGGCGCCAGCAACCCGCTGAAAGGTTCGTTGACTGCTCGAAATGCATCAACCCAACCGTTTTGATTCAGATCGTTGTAGTACAAACCAACGCCACCGCGGATCACCGTCCTGGTCGAACGACCGGGCGAATAGGCAAAGCCCAGCCGAGGCGCGAAGGCCCGGCGATAATCGTGCGGGATGCCCGGCGACAGCGGAATATGCAAAGCGTTCAGCGTGACGACCGCCGGGTTCTGATCCTGATTGCGTCCCGAGGCGCGGAAGAGTCCAAAGGTTGTGTCGTAGCGCAGCCCAAGATTCATGGTGAAGCTGGGACGTATGCGCCACGAGTCCTGGACATAGAATCCGAGCCTTTTCACCTTCTGCGAAAACCTGCCATTGCTTGCGGGAATGACTTCGCTTTCCGCGGCGAAATCCGCCGTGAAATCCGCGGGATTGGCAACATAGAAGCTGGGGTCCTCCGGAAATGCCACCAGCGTCTCGCCTTCATCAGCCAGCCTGCCGCTGAGCACCGGCTCATGGATGAAGTTCACCCCGAATTTGACCGCGTGGTTTCCGCCCACTCGCGCGACATCATAACGGAACTGATACTTGCGCTGATCGCGTTGAATTGGGAAAGCGGTGATGCCGGTAACAAATTGATTATCGCCGAAGGTTTCAAACCCTGACGTGGTAATCACTGTGGTGCTAAACGGAAAGGCCAGGGCCAAACCGATGTGCGAATTCCTTTCTTTGGTGTGATGAAAGTTGTTGGCCTGAACCGTCAGTGTGCCCGACCATTTTGAGTTAAAGAGAAACTGATTGTCGATGAGAAAACTGTAGTAATTCGAGCGGGTGAAAGCTCCTGTCGATGGCAACGTTGCCTGCTGGATCAGATCGTTGCGCGTGTGATTGCGATCCAGAGAGCCGCGGAAGAACCACTGTGATCGGGCCGACTGAAACCAATCTACCCGCGTTGAAAGGAGCACGTCGCGAAACGGCACCGGCACGGAAGTCGGAACGTCAATCGATGTTACGCCTGGGATCAATCCCAGCGACGCTAGTCGGGCCAGAGCGCAAAATTCATTGAGACTGAGCGCGCTATAGGCCACGCTGGCATTTTCGTGGACGTATTCCAGTGAAGAAAAGAACCAAAGCTTTCCCGTTTTGAGCGGACCGCCGAACGCGGCGATTCCGTTCTGACGTGAGAACGGCTGTTTTGGATTCGGCTCCGGATTGTCCAGCTTGTTGCGCGCATTGAAGGCGCGCGCGCGAAGATAATAACCAAAATCACCATGCCATTGGTCGGTGCCGCGCCTGGTGCTAATTATCACCGAACCACCGTTTGTACGTGCAGTGTCAGCATCGAACTGCGAGGTGCGGACTACGAATTCCTGCATCGCGTCGGGGGAATAGTTTTGGAGAAAGCCTCCGATGTAGTCATCATTGTTGTCGCCGCCATCAACCGAGAGATCGACATTGAGGCCGGAGCTGCCGCCAAAAGCAACAGCCGTGATCCGCGCTTTTGTAGGATCCGAAGGCTCGACCGGTTGGGTCATCGGCGCAAGATAAGCGATGTTAGCGAAACTCCGATGGACCAGCGGAATGTCCGCCAGGTCTTTTTTTGAGATCACAGTCTTTTCGACGCTGCTGGTGGTCTCAAGAGGCTGCGAGTAAAGCGTGTTCTCACCTTCTGGAACCTGCACCGTCGCTGTTACGGGACCAGGTTTCAAGATAAAGGGCAGAGTAGGATACGAATTGACGTTCAGTCTTAACGCGTAGGTAACCGCCGAGAAGTTCGGAGCCGACACGGTAACCCGATAATCACCAGGTGGGAGTGCTTCCAGCCGAAACTCTCCGGCAGAATTCGTAGTGGTTTGCCGTCTAAGAGATGAGCCCGCTGCGGCCGCCGATACTGTTGCCCCGGGAACACGAGCGCCGTTCACGTCGCTGACCGTCCCGACCAGCGCGCCTTGCGTGGTTTGCGCGACAGCCACGGTCACCAGCACCAGCAAAATCCAAACAGCGACGATTACGTTCACCAGCGATCGTGATGTCGTTGAGGTCATTATTCCCTCCTAGAAAAAGAGTAGATCCACGGACGGCCATCCCCGGGAAACAGTTATTTCGGACAGGGGTTTTGTACGATAGCGGCGAGGCGGAGCTACTACCAGCCATCGTAGCGCGCGGGCAGATGTCCGCTCATGTAGTATTGATGGATGTGAGTGGTAGGCCTATCCAAGCATAAGCCCGAGCGCCAGGCAGGGCTATCGATTGAGGATCCTGCGGAGCCCTGCCTGACGGTCGGTCATTTGTTTCATTATCTTAACGCAAACACTGCGCGCTCGATGATGGAGTGCACTTTGGAAAGCAGCAAAGGACTATTGGCCGAGATAACGAGCGCGGCTAACAGCAAACCTGGCGGCGCCCAAATGAAAAATCTGGTGAAAACTTCGTGGCGCGAACCGGGCGGATACTCGTTGGCCGCCAGGGCGAGCAGTCTGCGCACGCGCGACTTGATGCCTTTTGTCTCATCATCCCCGAGTAGAAAAACCCCCGCGGGCATTGTGGGCCTGGCGCCCTGCGGAATCCTGCGCGCGATCTTCACTAACGCCGACGCGAGATCCAGCGCCACGTTGTTGCCTTGACGTGCGGCATTTTCGTCGGCTGCCTCTTCGGATGCTTCTGACCACGCTTTATCAAGCAAACGACCGCTGGGAATGATCAGCAAAGCATCGCGGCAGGCCAGCAACAACCCCCGCTTCAGATTATCGCGCGCCACGAGGTGTCCGTTCTCATGCGCCACCGCAGCCGAGATTTCTTCTGGAGTAAGAGTTTCCAAAACCTGGCTGGCAATGAAAAGTCGCGGGCGCAGAAAACCGAGAATGGCAATTAGCGGAAACGCATGTTTGATTTTGTAGGCTTCAATGTCAATGCCCGCAATTTGAATGCGCTCGCCATGCTCGAGCCAGTCAGCAGTAAGTTTCGCCGTCGCTCGTCTGGTGGCGATGCCACGATAGAGCGAGACGGCTAAGCCCGCAGCCGATAGAAATGCCAGAAGGGCAAGTTTGAAGCTCACGCCCTCGGTAGTGTGACGCGGTTCATAGGCAAGATAGGAAGGAACCAGCAGAAGCGTGACGGACAGCAAAGCCAGCAGCGCCGGCAGCGTGCGCAGGGAGAAAAGCAAACGAGCACGCGCGGCTGCGGTGCAGTTGTGTGTGGCCCGGCCTGCTATGCGCCACAGTGTCGCCATGACGAGCGATGCAAAACTGTTAAAGGTCAGCAACGCAGCCAGTAGTAATGAAAGTCCGAGAAGTTCGAACATCAATTAGCGCCTTTGTTTTAACTCTCTGCGTTTTTCCTTAATCAAGCGATCGAGCTCGTCGAGAAGTTCCCGATCGTGCTCACTAACGGTGTCAACAATACAGGCAAGCACCGGCTGCACAGCGTCGGCGCCGTGGCCGAGCAAACCATCAATGACGTCTTCTCTAATTCCCTGTTCAAACTCATCCGGTGAAACAGCAGGCAGGTAGACGAATGCGCGTCCATCTTTCCTGCGCGTCAGGAGCTTTTTCTTGAAGAGCCGGTCCAGAGTGGTCATTACGGTCGTGTAGGCAACGCTCTCACCCAATGCGAGATAAACATCGCGTACACTCACTTCGTCGCGTCGCCAGATCTCGTTTAAGACCTGCCACTCCAGTTTGCCTAAAGCCTGGCTCGCTACTTCACGTGGCCGCTTAAACCCACGCAAAAGGAATCTCGATGTCTTCATGTGCGCGCATTGTTGAGCATCGGCGTTGCGACTGTCAATAAGGGCCTCAGGAATCGGCCCCAGATGAACACTGATAGGCTCGGACAAAAGGACGAAAATTAGCCGCAGATTAAGGCGGATAACACGGATAAGATTTTCACGAGATGATCGGAAAGGCTTGCTTCTGCTCCGACTGTCGGTCCTGCTTATCCGTCTTATCCGCCTTAATCTGCGGCTAATTCTTTTCTGCTTTTACGTCCATTTCGCGTCTCGGGAACATTCGGGGTATTATTTGAGGTTTTCGGAGTAGGCCCTGGTGCTCTCTGTGGAGTTCCGGCCGGTTTTGAGCTATGTCGGAAGAAGCCATTTCAGTACGCGGCGCCCGCGTCCATAACCTCAAGAACATTTCCTTCTCGATTCCTATTAACAAGTTGACCGTGGTTACCGGGGTCAGTGGATCGGGCAAGTCGTCTCTGGCGTTCGACACGATCTATGCCGAAGGCCAACGCCGCTACGTTGAATCTCTCTCGGCGTATGCCCGGCAGTTTCTCGAGCGCATGGACAAGCCCGACGTTGATGAAGTGCGCGGCATTGCGCCGGCGATCGCGATTCGGCAAAAAAATTCAACCAGGAACCCCCGTTCAACTGTCGGTACGCAGACTGAAGTGTTCGACTACCTGCGCCTGCTCTACGCTCGAGTTGGAACAACCTATTGCCGCGTCTGTGGTCGCGAGGTCTACAAAGATTCTCCCGAGTCCGTCGCTGATGAAATCCTAAAAACACTTCCCGAGGGCACGCGTTTCTACGTTTTATTTCCTGCACAGGCGGGCCTGGCGGAGACCCGCGCCAACGGAGATGCCGCGAAGAAGAAAAACAAATCGAAATCTACCATTTCCCGCGGCTCTGCACGCCCGGGCCGGAGCATCACCGCGCGTCAGGTCATCACTGCTCATATCATGAGCCTCATGCAGAGAGGCTTCACACGTCTTTTCCATGACGGCAAAATAATCGAGCTCAACTCACTTGACGACTACCAACTCGAAAGTTTCGCTGACGTCTTCGTGATGGTTGACAGACTGGTGGCACGTCCCGACATCCGGCAGCGTCTGGTTGACTCTTTGGAAATCTGTTTTCAGGAAGGTCACGGCACGGCCAACATTGAGACGGCGGACGCCGAACGAACGCCGCTGAAATTCTCGGATCGGTTCGAGTGTAAGTATGACGGCACGCTTTACGCTCAGCCCGAGCCACGCCTTTTTAGTTTTAATAATCCTTATGGCGCCTGCCCGACCTGTCAGGGTTTTGGAAACACGATTGGACTCGATCTCGATTTGGTTATCCCCAATCCCGGGCTCAGTCTCAAGGAAGGCGCGATTGAGCCATGGACCAAGCCGCAGTACGAGTGGGCGCTGGATGAGCTGAAGCAGTTTTGCAAGTCAGAAAAGATTTCCATGACGGTCCCCTTTGCTCAGCTTTCTCGCAGCGAGCAACGCGCGATTGTCGAAGGCAAAAAAGACTGGGGCGGCGTGCGTGGCTTTTTCAATTGGCTGGAGACGAAAAAATATAAGCTTCACGTGCGCGTTTTCCTTTCCAAGCATCGTGGCTACACCCTGTGTCCCGATTGCGGCGGCGGCCGGCTGAGACAAGAGGCTCGCGACGTTAAAGTTGGCGGCCGCACGCTGCCGGAAGTTTGCGCGCTTTCTATCAAAGAGGCAGCAGCATTCTTCGAGTCGCTACAGCTCTCTACCGAACAGGGTGCAATTGCCGAACGCATCTTGTTTGAAATCCGGCGTCGGCTGCGTTTTCTGGTGGAAGTCGGTTTGGATTACCTGACATTGGAGCGGCTTGCTTCTACGTTGTCGGGCGGCGAGGCCCAACGCATACAACTGGCGACGAATCTTGGCTCGTCGCTGGTGGGCGCTCTCTACGTGCTTGATGAACCGTCAATCGGTCTGCATCCGCGCGACAATGATCGTCTCATTCGCTTGCTGCATAACCTGCGCGATATTGGAAACACGGTGCTGGTGGTGGAACATGACGAAGATATGATGCGTGCCGCGGATCATATTCTTGACATCGGACCGTCAGCCGGTGAACTCGGCGGCCGCGTGATCTACGAAGGCGACTTCCCGGGGTTGTTGCTTGATGAAGCTTCTCTGACAGCGCGTTACCTTCGCGGCGAATCTGAAATCAAAGAGCCCAAGCAACGCCGCCTATTTCAAAAGCGCCGTCTAACTCTTCGCGGCGCGAGCGAGCACAATCTGAAGTCCATCGATCTGGAGTTTCCGCTCGATATGCTGGTTTGTGTTACCGGCGTTAGCGGTTCCGGCAAGTCCACTTTGATTCACGATTGCATCTATGCGGGTCTGAAGAAACAAAGAGGAGACTGGCAGGGCCACGTCGGAGCTTTTTCCAGGTTGGAGGGCGCCGAGCTTATCGACGATGTCATTCTCGTTGACCAATCACCGATCGGACGAACACCGCGTTCAAATCCGGTTACTTACATAAAAGTTTACGATGCCATCCGTGAAGTCTTTTCAGTGACGCGCGAAGCGCAGGCGCGCGGGTTCAATCCATCCCACTTCTCTTTCAACCTGCCGGGTGGCCGTTGCGACGTTTGCCAGGGTGACGGCACGGTTACGGTAGAAATGCAGTTCCTCGCAGATGTTGAGCTGGTGTGCGAAGAGTGCAAAGGCACGCGCTTCAAACAACAGATTCTTGACGTGCGTTATCGCGGAAAAAATGTACATGAAGTTTTGAATATGACAGTGCGCGAGGCAATCACTTTCTTTCGCGAAGTGCCAAAGATCACCAATCGGCTACGGGTGCTGGATGAAGTGGGACTTGGTTACCTGCGTCTGGGCCAGTCAGCCACCACGCTTTCAGGCGGCGAAGCTCAGCGAATCAAGCTGGCCGCTCAACTATCGAAACGAACGGGCGCAAAGACGCTTTACATTTTCGACGAGCCCACCACAGGTTTACATTTTGACGACATCAACAAACTGCTGGCAGCATTTCGCGCGTTGATCGAGGCGGGCGGTTCCCTGCTCGTCATCGAACATAATCTCGACGTAATTAAGACGGCCGATTACATCATCGACCTGGGACCTGAAGGCGGCGACGCGGGCGGACACGTAGTGGCCACAGGCACGCCGGAAGAAATCATGAAGGTAGCGGCATCCCACACCGGGCGGTTCCTGCGCCAATATTCGGCTCGCTCGAATGGCCACGGCGCCTTGAAGTAGCTGGCCAGGGCGGAAGTGAGCCGAGATCTCCCTGCCTCTCGGTTAGGGCGCGTTAAATACGGCGAAGGTATCCCAACGGTTCACTAAGCCCAGACCGGCGGAGTTGTTGTACAACCCCGCCCCCGTCGCCGTTGACATCAGATTGTTGTTCGTTGAGTAGAGAAGTGTGCCATCGCCGAATACCTGAATAACAATGATTGTTAGCGTCAGACACGCACCTACGCGAAGCATGAGACTTGTCGCTCTCGCTACTTTCCTATTTGCTAACGAGGATTTATCGTTTGAATTCGTGGAAGAGAACTGCCGGCGATTGAGCGGCTTGCCAGTGTTCAGCCGTTTAGTTTTTCTCTTCATTGGGGGTCGGTCCTGTCAGTCGTAAGGTTTTTTACCCTCCATTCAGCGAGGAATGGCTAGCCAGGGCGCGAAGACCGGGTTCACTGCTGGAGGCTGCGAAAGACGGCCCATTATTACTAACCGAGGCGAGCAATTCAACATTTTCAAAGCGAGGGAAGGCGACGGATAGTCTTTGGCCAACCTTCTTTCCATAATCGAAGACCGATTCCCTTCGTGAGTCCTTTGGAAACCATTCAAAAAAACGAGTCAGCGCCAATAACCGTCAAGCGAAGGATTGTTTACGTCCTAATATCCTACCTTTGCTTTCTTCTCCTGCTGGTGGTGCTGGAAATAGGTGTCAGGCTGACGCTGCCTCATGTTTCCAGTCTTGATCTGTTCGTCAACACGCCGCAGCAGAAAGCGCAGGTCGGCAACTCAAAACAGTCAGTAATATTCGAGGGCGATCCTCTTTTGCTGTGGAGACTGAAGCCGAATCTCCACCACGTTGTCTGGGACTTCACCGTACTTTCGACAAATTCCCAATACCTTCGCATGGACCACGAATTAACGGCGAAGCAACCGGGAACGATTCGCATTGTGTGTCTCGGCGATTCAGTCACGTTTGGTTATCGCGTCCCGGTGGTCTGGCCGGATAAACCGACGGAGTATGATCCCGAGTACCTGCCCTATCCAATGCTGCTGGAAAAGCAGTTACGCACGGCTAATCCTGGCCGCAACATCGAAGTGATCACTTTGGCCGTGCCCGGTTACACCAGTCATCAGGGGCTCGCCTGGTTACGACGCGATATCGATCAATTGCAGCCGGATTTTCTCACCGTGAGTTTTGGTTGGAACGATGCGAGCTTTAGCGACGCGCCGGATCGGGAGACGATACGGACAAACTGGTACGCAGTCGGCGTACGTCGTTTGATTGAGTACAGTCAGGCATTTGCCCACGCAACCAGTTGGTTGCGACGACGAACCTCCGTTAAGCCGCCGGCAGGAGTGCGATCGACGGCCCGGGTTTCCCAGCCAGAATATTTAGATAACATGTTAGGGATGGTCCACCTTGCCCGGGAGCGAAAGGTGCCGGTTATTGTAATCGCCGCGCCGTATCGCGATCGGGTCACAAATACCACTGAAGCCCAGCTAATGTTGCATTACCGCGCGGCGCTGCGAGCGGCGATGGAAAAAGAGCAGGTGCCGTTTCTGGAGATCCGGGAGTTGACCGAGGAGGCCTATCCTGCAAACGAAGGATGGTTTGGCGAGTTGATACATCCGAATCACATGGGCCATCGGCTTATCGCCTCTGAGCTGTTGCGGCTCATCGCTTCCAACCGTGTGCTGGCTGACTTGAATATACCTGCGCTCACGCCGTAAGTAATTCTGCGGTATATTCGCGGCGGATATTGTTGGCGGAGGAACCTACCAGATGACATTGAAACAGCAGATTGTTTCGGACTTGACGACTTCGATGAAGGCCCAGGACGCGCCGCGCACGTCTACGCTGCGGATGGTTAAGGCGGCAATGATGAACCGTGAGATTGAGAAAGGCGCGGAGCTGGATGACGAAGAAATGTTGAAGCTGCTGCGATCGCTCGTTAAGCAGCGCCGTGATTCAGTGGAGCAGTATGAGAAGGGCGGGCGCCAGGATCTTGCGGACAAAGAGAAGGTTGAAATCGGAATGATAGAAACTTACTTGCCGCAGTCGGCTTCCCGTGAAGTGATCGAAGAAGCAGTCAATGCGGCTATAGCCGAGACCGGCGCCAGCTCGATGAAAGATATGGGCAAAGTAATGAAGGCCGCCCAGGCAGCGCTGGCGGGCAAGAATGCAGACGGGCGGATGATCAGCGAAGTAGTGAAGGCAAAGCTTAGTGACTAGATGTATGGTAAGTGGTCAGTGGTCGGTGGGAAGTTATACGTCGGACCTCCGATCTAACTAAGAACAACTAACTACTGCCCACTAACCACTGCCCACCGCGCACTGTCCACTGACCACTGACCACTGACAACAACCTATTCCTACTTGTAGGTGATATCGATTTCCGGTTTGTTCCCAAACGTGGGAAAAACCGAACTATCAAACATCTTCACACCATTTGAATCTTTCACGACAATTTTGGTGATGTGTTTTCCGGACTGCTTGTGTTTGTACTTTCCCGTATTGTCGTTGGTGCCCAGGCAATCGGTTCCCTGATTGCTGCCGCATTGAATCTCCAGCGAGCCACCCTTGATTATGATGTCGTCGCCAGGGGCCATGTTAGTTTGATTAACAAGCGCAAAGACACCGAGGGCCAGCACAAAGATAGCAGCAGCCGCGATGACTACTAAGCGTAATTGACGCATTTGTTTGTCTCCTTGTTTATTTGGGGGCTGAAAGAACTAAGGCCAGGCCTGACTACCGCTCACGCCAACGCCCGAAGCGCACACGAAGCTCAGTCAACTTTTCAACAAAACAGATCCGTCGCCGGCAGAACGTTTTTATCTCATTCCGCAGCGAGTTGGTCAAGTGGTTTGCGCAAGCGCTGAATGTCTGAGCGGCCGAGATAACTCTTGAAGTTATCGCTGCCCCAGCGCTGCTCAAGTTTGAAGAGCGAATCTCTTGCGCGGACAGCATACTCGCGCGCTTTGGTTTTGTCTCCCAGGTTCTGATTAGCCTGCGCTGCAATAAGAAGCGCCTGCCACTCTGATGCCATCAGCTCGAGTCGAGCGAACGCCTCGGCCGCCGCAACCGCGTTGGTAGATGCTCCCGCGTAGTCTCCCGAGTTAAGCAACGCCTTCGCGAGCGTCAGCTGCGCCGAGGCCAGCTTCACCGGATCGGCAAGCTGTCTTGCCATCGCAACCGCTTCTTCGGCTGCTTGTCTTCCAGCGGCTCCTGCGCCGCTATATACCTGGGCCAATCCCAAGACCATCTTTGCTCCCAGTGCCAGATTTTCAAATTCCTTTCCCGCTTTTCCCAGGGCCGTCTCGGCTGCCGCTTTTGCAGCCGGAAAATGGTCCTGGCTCAACGCAATTTCGGCGACGATAAGATCCACCTCCGCCGATAACCGTTTGAGTTCACCGCCTGGTTTGTTAGCTATTGCCGCCGCCTGATCCAGAAGAGTTTGAGCTTCCCCGTAGCGACCCAATCGCCAGAGGACATTGCAGCGATCGATTAAGTTGTAACCAATACTGCGTTGCACGCCCTCCGCACTATAAATAGCGTACGCTTTGTCCAGATGATCGAGTGCCTCAGAAAATTTCTCTTCAGTGGCCAGCGCTGAACCACGCTCAGCATGCGCAAGCGCCACCAGCGACTGGTCATTAGAATCCTGCGCAAGTTGCAGCAACCGTTCGTGACCTTGTGAAGCCGCGTCGTAGTCGCCTTTTTGCAGGTTTGCGCGCGCGATCAGGGCCAGACAGGAAAACGTTTCCGAGCGATACCCACCTTGCTGATAAAACGCCAGCGCCGGTTCCAGGAGCCGTATTACTTCGTCAGGTTTATTCTGTTGCTGACGCAAGCTCGCAATCGAGACGCGTGCTCTCGCTTCATTACGCCGGGCCCTGGCCCGCTGCGCCAACTCCAGCGCCTCGGACAGATATTTTTCTGCTTCGCCTGGTTCGCCACGAATTAGGAAAGAGTTACCCAGATCTACCAGGCCCTGGGCGCTCAAGTTTTCCATTCCATTCTTCTGTGCCAGCTCGACCGCTTCCCGGGCGTATTCGGTCGAACGCACCATTTCACCGGCATCGAAAGAGACACTGCACAACTGCAAAAGCGTCTTGATAGTCTGCGACTTATTGTCGTTTGCTTTTGCCAACGTCAGCGCATGGTCCAGCTGTGTCCGTGCTTCCGCGAGTTTGTTACGATTGTTCAAGAGCTTGCCACGCTGGAGGATTACCTCCGTACGGCCCTCCATGTTTCCCGACGCCTGATAAATTGACTCTGCCGTATCGAAGGCTGGCAACGCCCTGGCGGAGTCACCCTGTTGTCCGTAGACAATGCCGAGGCGAAGGTAAGCGGTGGCATACTGCGGGTTTCGCGTACTCGCCTCCTGATAGATTTGAATCGCCTCCTTTACGTCGTTGTTGTTCTCGTATGCGCGGCCAAGATCGAGCAGCACAAAAGGCTTCTCGCTGTCAGGTGTCTGCTTTGCAATGAGGTTGTAGAGTTCAATTGATTTGGGAAAGTCATGACGGGCCGTCGCTGTGATCGCGTCCAGGTAAAGCGCGTCGATGGTTTGTAACCTGGCGCGATCGGCACCGCTCACGCGCAGCAGCTCATCCTTGGCGCGGTCAACATAGTCCAGCTCCACCAAGGCCTCAGCCAAACGGGCGTGAGCCAGCATGTAGTTGTCGTCGGCGGCGACGGCGCGTTCGAGTGCCTGGCTTGCCTGGTAGGACGCGCCGTCACGCAACGCGGCCGTCCCGATATCGTACCAACGCTGCGCTTCCGCCGGAGGCGTATGCGGCGATGGACGCCAGATCCTGAAAGCAATTCCGCCAATCGCAATGAGAATGGCAGCGCCGACCAGAAGGTAAGAGATGGGGATGCGCGGCCTTTGCAGAATCTGCGAAATGTTATTGAGCGTCTTGCTATGGACCGAAAAAAGCGAAGGCGAGGTGCGCCTGATCAAGGTCTGTCCCGAGTTCTCTTCCAGTTGATCCTTAACGGCGTTGAGGTCGGCGATCATTTCCTTTGCCGATTGATAACGCTTGGCCGGTTTCTTAGCGAGCGCTTTGAGCGTAATAAAGTCGAGCTCACGCGGCACATCCGGATTGACCCGCGATGGCGGGGCCGGCTCAACGTGAAGCACATTCGCTGCAATTTCTATGAAGCTGTTCCCGGCGAACGGGGTGCGACCGGTGATTGATTCGTAGAGGAGCGTGCCCAACGCAAACAAATCGCTGCGCCCGTCAACGGCGCCACCAATTGCCTGCTCAGGGGACAAATATGCCGGCGTGCCAAGCACAACGCCACTGCGAGTTTCCGTTGCTAGCAGAGTTTGTGCTTCGGGCTCTGAGCTGCCGACGTGGTCCTTGTTGAGCTGCTTGGCAAGACCAAAGTCGAGCACCTTAACTTGCCCGGGCTCATCGATCATTATGTTGGACGGCTTGATGTCACGGTGAACCACTCCGCGCGCGTGCGCCTCCACCAGTGCGGTTGCGACGTCGGTCACGATCGCGACGGCGCGCGCGAGGCTGAGTTCGCCTTTCTGCATGAGCTCCGTAAGCGGTCGGCCTCGCGCGAGCTCCATAACCAGAAAGGGCCGGCCTTCGCTTGTCTCTCCATAATCAAACAGGGTCGCAATGCCGGGATGACTGAGCTCTGAAACGGCGCGCGCTTCGCGCAGGAAGCGAGCGCGATAGTCATGGGAATCCGAGTTTACCGAGGGAAACTTGATGGCGACCCGGCGCCCGAGGTGGGTATCTTCGGCCAGGTAGACGGTTCCCATGCCGCCCTCGCCGAGGGGCTCAAGAATACGATAATGTGAAACCGTTTGCCCGATCATTGGCTTGTGTCAACGCACAACCAACAGTTGTTCTGTCGCCCTTGTCACGACGGTGGGAACCCAGCAAGGAAGCTAAAACGCGAAGATTGTTGCAGTACGCGCGAATACTACGACAGAGCCCCAGGCTTTTCAATCCTTTATACAAGAATCCTGGCTAGAGAACGGGTTGAATCTTGTGGCGCAAAGCAGCGCGAGGGAAGCCGGATTCCGCATACATCTTTCGGCGCACTGTCGTGGTCTAATAAGCCCTATATAATCCTTACTTTGTGCTCGCTGGCGGGATTAGTCGGGGGCAAGTAAAGAAACGATTGACAGGCTGCCACCATCAACTCATGAGAAGTAATGTAAACCGAAGCTGGGCGATCTTCTTCGCGTGGCGCCCCGTTTGGCGTTGCTGCTTTTTGTCTTGATGCTTCCCGCTGAAGACGATCGCTTCCCTTTGGATCATCTCCTCGCGCGGCGGCGAGAAAAGCGTTAGTCCCACAATCCTCGCACACCTGCCAGAGTATCCCGGAGGTAACGCCTGGAGCGTGCGGATTCAGGTAGCATTACCACGACGTCTTAGCTGCCTCTCAATAGGTCCCGCCCCGCGATTTCATAGCGTAAAACCGGCATTTGTGGCAGGTTGCTTCTCCCCTGTCCTTTCCGTATAATTCACGGCTTGCTCGAAGCGCGGCGGTATCGTCCGGTGGGTTCGCGCCCACTTTTTCTTTTGGGCGAGTGCTTTTTCGGAGGGAGTTGATGGGGTCGAGTTCAGTTGAAGCTCGCGTACAGGCAATCGCTGAACGAGTAGCCATTGACCACGGACTGGAATTGGTTCACGCCGAAGTCGCCGGGCCTGATAATAAGCCCATCGTACGCATCTTTATTGACAAGCCGGCGGGGGTAACACACGAGGATTGTTCCCAGGTGAGCCTGCACGTTGGCACCGTCCTCGACGTCGAAGATTTCATTCACTCTTCCTACACACTGGAAGTATCTTCGCCCGGTCTCGAGAGAGGTCTTTACAAGCGGAACGACTATGAACGTTTCGCCGGAAGCCTGGCGCGGATCCGAACTCGCCGACCGGTCAATGGCCAGCGTAATTTCCGCGGCCGGCTGCTGGGAATAGAAGGCGAGGAAGTGTTGTTTGAAGATCGCACGAGTGGGCGCGTCAGAATTGCTCTTGACTCGATTGCAAAAGCGAATCTGGAATTGGACGTGGGCGAGGAATTTCGCCGCCCGCACCGAGGTGCAGAGTAACGCAAACTAACAGTTTGCGATACATCAGAAAACAGAAACCACAGGTTAGGCCTGTGCTACTTACAACTGAATAACAATTGAATAGGCTCAACGACGCGAACATTGGCGTCGAGCTAAACCGGAGTACAAATAGTTTCATGAGTTCATCCATCGCACAAAATATCGAAGCGCTCTGCCAGGAGCAAGGAATCGAGCGAGATCTAGTAATCGACGCAATGAAAGAAGCTGTTCGGGCTGCTGCCAAGAAACAGTTTCGCTCGGGCGAGGACATTCAGGTCGATTGGAATCCCGAGACCGGCATCGAGCTCTCGGCGACGAAAGTCGTGGTTGATGAAGTAGCAAACTCGGCCACAGAGTTATCGATCGATGAAGCCCGCGAGCTCGCCGGTGAAGAGGTCGAATTAGGAGACGCTCTCCTGCTGCCGCTCCCGATGGAAGAGCTTGGACGCATCGCGGCGCAAACCGCGAAACAAATTCTCTTTCAGAAAGTTCGCGACGCGGTCCGCAGCAATGTTTACGAACAATACATTGACAAGATCGGCGACCTCGTAAACGGTTACGTGAAGAGATTTGAGCGCGGCAACATCATCGTTGACCTGGGAAACCTCGAGGCGATATTGCCCCGTTCCCAGCAATCGCGCGGCGAACAGTGGAACCAGGGGGAAAGAATTCGCGTCGTCATCAACAACGTTTCCAAGGAATCCAAGGGGCCACAGGTGGAAGTTTCGCGGACCTCTCCGGAACTTCTGTTGCGTTTGTTTGAAATGGAAGTCCCTGAGATTTACGACGGCACTGTGGTAATCAAGTCTGCGGTGCGCGAGCCGGGAGAACGCGCGAAGATTGCGGTCACCTCAAATGAGCGCGACGTCGATCCGGTCGGCGCGTGCGTGGGTATGAAGGGTTCGCGCGTGCAAGCCATCATCCGGGAGCTTCGCGGCGAAAAGATCGACATTATTGAATGGTCAGACGAGCCTTCAGTGTTTGCCGCTAACGCATTGTCACCGGCGAAGGTCAATCAGGTTCGCATTACTGACATTGAAAATCGGCAGATGGAAGTGATCGTAAACGAGGATCAACTTTCGCTCGCTATCGGCAAGCGCGGACAAAATGTTCGGCTCGCAACCAAGCTGGTCGGCTGGAACATCGACATTCGCAGCGAAGAAGAAATCAAACGCGAGGTTACCGAACAAATGGGAGCCCTGATCGCTTCTGGCGAGTCAGTGCCGCTTTCAGCGATCGAAGGAGTGACTGGGCAGCAAGCAGACGCGCTCGCCGAGCATGGCATTAACGACATCGATGCGCTTGCGCAAACTTCCGTTGACGATCTCGTAGAGTTCCTGGATCTGAGTTTGGACGAAGCGGAAACGATTCTCAACGCTGCTGTGGCCGTAGTCGCCATGCGCAACCAGACGCCGCAGGGTGAAGGGGAAGAAGGCGGCGGCGAGACGGAGCCTGTTGAGACGAGCGCCGAATCGGAGGTTGGTGAAACCGCCGGTGTTGCTGAAACCGAGACAGTTGAAGGCTCTAACGACGAAACGGCTGCAGGCTACGATGAAGCAGTAGAAACGGGCCTCCCGTACAGGGCCGAACCTGAAATACTGGCGCAAGAGTCGGCCGACCCAGTGGCGCTTACCGAAGCTGAACCATTCACCGAAGACGAGATTATTCTCCAGGAAGTAGGGCGCGATTTACGACCCGATACGGTGGTGCCTTCACCAGACATGACATCGAGCGGCGCCGCTGCGCTTGAGAATCTCGAAGAGTTTGTAACGAATGAAGATATTGCTTCCGAAGAATTAACTGACGAAGCCGAAAAATCTGCTCCCGCAGTTTTGGAAGATGCTGCATCAAGCGAGAGCACTGACGAAGAGAAGCAGGATGCTTCCCCAGATGCGGCAAATTAGTTTCAACACAGAGACCGGTTTGTCCGGTGGGTCGTGTTGTCCGCTCCACTGCTACCACTGCGCGTTGCACTTCTGAAGGCACGCTTCAAAAGGTGGTTAGGAGCGCAGGTTCTTTAAACCACTTGAGAAGCAAGACGCGGCGACTTATCAGCGTCTGAGAAGGAGTGCATGACCGTTTCCTCTAAGATTCGTATTTACGATCTCGCCAAAGAACTGAAGCTTGACACCAAGCGACTCATTGAAGAAGTGAGACGTGAGGGTGTGGATGTCAGTGTGCCCTCCAACTCTGTTTCGAAAGAGTTGGCAGAGAAGATTCGAAACAAGTATTTCCCCAAGAAAGAGACTGCTGCCAAGCGAGGTGTGCGAGTCGTAAAGCGTGCGGAGCGCGCAGTAGAAGAGTCGCCGGCGTTGGAAACGGCTGAGGTGGCCGCTGAGCCTGAAGCAGAGGGCTTGACTGAGAGTCCGCAAGCGGAAAGCGCTCCTCCCGCAGTCGCCCCGGAGGTCGCCAAACCACTGACAACCGCTAGATTGCTCAGGAAGTTGGCACCGGCAGCGCGTGCCGAGCAACCGGCTGCAGAAACCAGCGCGCCTCCGGCATCAGCCGCCGAAACTGCGTCCCCGATCGAAGACGCCAATGGCAGTGCCGCCCAGTTCGGCGCCGCGGAAACAAACGTCGCTGCGCCGTCGACTACTGTTGGTTCGACAGTCAGTGCGCTACCACCATCACGCCAGGTCAGAGTGCTTCGACCAACTGTTGCTGCCCTCAACGCAGGAATCCGCCCAGGAGAGCGGGCGCCGTCTCCCCTCGTGCCGCTTCCCGCGGCGCCGCGCGATCGGGCCGAGCGAGGCACGCGTGTTAGAGAACGTACACCACTCGCAAGAACCGAGCGTATGGGCACTCCTGGAGAAACCGCGACCCCACAGACCACCTATATTCCGCCTCCCGATGCTGGTCGACGTCGCTCGCGACGCGCGCCTACCCGCGGTGGCCGGAAGATGGACGGTAAAGCCGGGCGCTTCGACAAGGGCGACTTTATTCCTCCTCCGAAAGCTCTATCGCTGGAAGATCGCATCGCCGGCAGGTTGGAAGCCCCGACGATTCCGGGCGAGCTGAAACCCGTTCGCATTATCGAAGGTTCGACCGTCAAGGAATTTGCGGAAAAACTCGGAATCAAACCCAAAGATGTCGTGACGTTGCTGTTGCAGCGCGGCGTCTTTGCCACTATCAATCAACCGCTCAACGACGACGTGGCCGTCGATCTCGGTAAGCGCTTTGGTTACGAAGTAACCTTCGTTCCTTTTGAGGAGATGGTCGCCGAAGAGGAATTCGAAGAACTGATTGCCACTGACGCTGACGACGTCGAATTGCCGCGCGCACCGGTCGTGACTGTAATGGGCCACGTCGATCACGGCAAGACTTCGCTGCTGGATGCAATCCGCACCACGGAAGTGGCTGCGGGCGAGGCGGGCGGAATTACCCAGCACATCGGCGCCTACAGCGTGCAAGTGCCCAGCCCGGATAAATCGGGTGAAACGCGGCGAGTTGTGTTTCTGGACACGCCCGGTCACGAGGCGTTCACGCTGATGCGCGCGCGCGGCGCAAAGGCTACAGACGTGGTGGTCCTCGTAGTCGCCGCCGACGATGGCGTCATGCCGCAAACTATCGAAGCCATTGAACACTCGCGCGCTGCCGGCGTTCCCATCGTTGTCGCTATCAACAAGATCGACAAACCAGATGCAAATCCCGATCGTGTGCGGCAGGAACTCGCCAAGCAGGGTCTGAACCCCGTGGAGTGGGGCGGAGAGACGGAAATGGTCCAGGTTTCGGCTAAGAAACGCGAAAATCTTGAGACGTTGCTTGAGACTATCCTGCTGACTTCCGACATTCTTAATCTCCGTGCCAGTCCGACGCGCCTGGCGTCAGGAGTGGTGCTGGAAGCGAAACTGGATCGCGGGCGTGGTGCGGTAGCTACCGTGCTGGTCCAACAAGGCACGTTGCACGTTCATGAACCTTTTATCGTGGGTCAGATTTTTGGCCGTGTGCGCGCCATGTTCAACGATAAGGGCGAGGCGATTACCGAGGCGGCTCCGGCTACACCAGTTGAAGTGCTCGGACTGCAAGGCGTTCCGCAGGCAGGCGAAAGTTTCCAGGTTGTTGCCGACATCGCTCGGGCCCAGCAGATTTCCGGTCACCGGCAAATGTTGAACCGGCAGGCTACGCTGCTGCAATCCACTAAACGCGGCATCGAAGCTTTGGGCGAGAGTGAAGTCAAGGAGCTGCTCGTCGTTATCAAAGCTGATGTCCAGGGTTCAGTCGAAGTTCTCAAATCCACTTTGCAAAAACTTTCCACCGATCGCGTGAAGGTCAAGGTTATTCGCTCTGGTGTGGGAGCGATCACTGAGTCTGACGTGCTGCTCGCGTCGGCCACGCAAGCCGGCTCGGCGGTCTCGGCCGTCGTCGTCATCGGCTTCAACGTAAGGCCGGGCGCGCGCGCCGCCGATCTGGCGAAACAGGAAAGCGTAGATATCCGCCTCCACTCGATAATTTACAAGGTGGAAGAGGAAATTCGCGCGGCGATGATTGGCATGCTTGAAGCGATTGAGAAAGAGCGGATCATCGGCAAGGCCGATGTGCGCGAAGTTTTCCGAGTACCAAAAGCGGGCGTGGTCGGCGGCTCCATGGTGATCGACGGCAACATCCGCCGCAATGCGCGCGCGCGCTTGATTCGCGATGGCGTTGTTAGCTGGGAAGGCAACATCGCCTCGCTGCGTCGCTTTAAAGACGATGTGTCGGAAGTGCGCGAAGGCTTTGAGTGCGGCATCGGTCTGGAAAACTTCAACGACCTTAAAGTCGGCGATCAGATCGAGGCTTACATCGTGGAGAAGGTCGCCGCGACGGAACTTTAGGAGGCAGGGGCACTCGGCAGGAGGCAGGTGTACGAATAAAGTTTTCCTGCTGCCTGCTCCTGCCGCCTGCTCCTGGTTATAGTCATGCGCCGCCCAGAGAGAGTTGCAGATATTCTTCGTGAGGAGATTTCCCAGATTATTGGATACGAACTGGAAGACCAGCGGCTTACAATGGTAACCGTGACCGACGTTCGCCTTTCCGACAATCTCCGTGATGCGCGCGTGTTTGTGACCATTGCGGGAGACGAAAAGGAACACAAGCTTGCGCTTACCGCACTGCGTCACGCCGCTCCTTACGTTCGTAAACAACTCGGGCTGTCCCTCAACCTTCCTCGCACACCAGAGATACACTTTGTCAGGGACCACGTTGAAGAGGACGGCGAGCGCATCGACAAGTTATTGCATGAAATAGAACAAGAATGGGAAGGCCATGGAAAGGACGAGGGATGAAGGTTTAGAGTTCAAGCTTTAGCTTGCTCACTATCAAGAGCAGCAACCTGAAGGCTACCACCCCACGCGGGCTGCCCGCGCGG
>DIYZ01000166.1:62609-65526 GCA_002427845.1 Chloracidobacterium sp. UBA6041
CCACGCGGGCTGCCCGCGCGGGGACCCCCGGTTGAACTCTGAACACTTCGTCCTCGCTTACTAATGCTTAGTCAAGTTGTTGAGTTGATCGAGGAGAAGCGAAAGTTCGCGATCACCTCCCACATTCGTCCGGATGGCGACAGTCTGGGTTCGTCACTCGGTCTTTACTGGTTGCTGCGCGCGCTGAATAAAGACGTGGAAGTGATCATGCGCGACCCGGTGCCTCATGCTTATCAGAAATTGCCGGGCGCTCGGGAAGTAAGAGTCACACCCGCCGTTGATAGTCCGTACCACGCAGTTTTTGTTATCGAGTGCTCTGACATTACGCGTCCCGGCTTGATTGATCTGGACAAGCAGTTCGTAGCGAACATCGATCACCATTCCACTACCGCACTGTTTGGGAAGATCAATTGGATCGACTCGACTGCGTCCGCGGTTGGCGAGATGATCTATAACCTGTGCAAAGCTACCGGCGTTCGCGTGACTAAAGAAATTGCTGAATGCTGCTACACCGCCCTGATCACAGACACCGGCTCTTTTCACTACTCCAACACCACCGAACGAACATTCAAGGTCGCTTCCGAGCTTTTGCGCACCGGAGTGAAGCCCGCAAAGACTGCCGAGGCTGTTTTCGCGAGTTACCCCTGGAGCAGGATTCAGTTGATGGGCGCCGTGCTTTCGACCGCGCGCCGCGACGCCACCGGGCGCATCGCCTGTCTGCGGCACAGTCTCGAAATGCAGCATAGCGCCGAAGCTTCCGACGAAGACGCTGATGGTTTTGTTAACTATCCGCTGACGGTCGGCGAGGTAGAAGCCGTCGCGATGCTCAAGGAATGCGAGCCCGGAGTTTACCGCACCAGCCTGCGGTCTAAAGGTGATGTAAACGTCGCGAAGGTGGCGGAAAAGTTTGGCGGCGGCGGCCACCGCAACGCGGCCGGCTGCACCTTGCGCGGTACGTGGGAAGAAGCCGAGGAAAAAATCATTGCCTTGCTGCAGGATGCAGTCGAACGCGCTAACGGCTCTGCCGACATCACCGAGGACGCGCTGGATAGTAGCGAGTAAGCAGCGGCAGCGGGAATCCATTTTGTATTTTTTCCTGACTTCTGACTTCTGACCTCTGTCTTCTGACTGCTCTTCTCCAAATGTCTTCCAAAGAAAAAAAATACAAGTGGCGTCGCGAAGCCTACCAGGAAAAGACGCGCGGCCTGCTGATGGTCCACACCGGCAATGGCAAAGGTAAAACCACTTGTGCCCTCGGGCTGATGATGCGTGCGGCGGGGCGCGGCCTGAAGTGTTGCATGATTCAGTTTATGAAGTCGCGCAACGACCGCTACGGTGAACACGAATCAGCGGAGAAATTGGGCATCGAAGTACACACGATGGGTGATGGCTTCACCTGGGACACCAAGAACCCGGAACAGGATCGCGCTACTGCCCGCGAGACCTGGAACCTCTGCGTCGAGAAGCTGCGCAGCGGCGCTTACGATCTACTGGTCTTTGATGAACTGGTTTATGTGCTGAGTTATGACCTGTTGCCGCTTGATGAAGTCCTGGAAGAGTTTCGCAGCGTTCGTGCTACTCAACCCGCATTGCACATCGTCGTGACCGGCCGCGACGCGCCAGCAGCGTTGATTGAAGCCGCCGACCTGGTTACCGAGATGACCGAGATAAAGCACCCATTTAGCGCCGGCATCCGCGCCCAGCAAGGGATTGAGTTTTGATCAGGGGAATAGTTGCACCGCTTACCTGCTTCTCCGCGGTATCCCGTCTGTGCTAACCTCTGCCCCATCCCAAAAAGAACTGATTCCCGGCGCCAGTTCTTTCTAATTAACTAGTTTCCCTATGCCCTGGTTTAGTAAAAAAACTAAGCAAATCGAGGCTATTCCGCCGGAAGAGCGGGTAGTCAAAACCGAGAACGTCTTCGTTAAGTGCGACGGGTGCGAAGCCCATTTGTACAAACGCGAACTCGAGGAATCGCTACAGGTCTGCTCCCACTGCGGTTACCATTTTCGCATCGGCGCACGCGAGCGGCTCGCCATGCTTTTTGACGACGGGAAATATGAAGAGCTGGATGCCGAAGTTATCTCGATAGATCCCCTGGACTTCGTTGACACTAAAGCTTATCCGGCGCGGCTCAACCAGGCAAAGAAAAGCTCCGGCTTGCCCGAGGCAATAATTAATGCGCGCGGAAAGGTTGGCGATCACCTGGTACTGGCGGGCGCGATGGATATGGCGTTCATCGGCGGTTCGATGGGCTCGGCTGTTGGCGAAAAAGTCACACGCCTGATCGAGCGGGCCTTGAAGGAACACGGAGCGGTCGTAGTTTTCGCTGCCTCCGGCGGCGCGCGCATGCAGGAGGGCGCGCTATCGTTAATGCAGATGGCCAAGATCGCCGCCGCTTTGGCCGAACTTGATGAGGCTCGCCTTCCCTTTATTTCCGTGTTGACTGATCCCACGACCGGCGGTGTCACTGCGAGTTTTGCCATGCTCGGAGATATTGCCATCGCTGAGCCAAAAGCGCTCATCGGTTTTGCCGGCCCGCGCGTGATCGAGCAAACCATACGTCAAAAACTACCCCGGGATTTTCAGAAGTCTGAGTTCCTTCTCGATCATGGCATGGTAGACGCAATCGTCGATCGACGAGAAATACGCGATTACATAATCAAGCTGCTCAACTTCATGCTGAATCCTGAAATCTCCAGCGAGTCGGAGATGGAACGCCTGCGTACTCGCGCTACCTCAGGGCAGTAAACGACAATCTTCTCGTTCATATAACAGTTTCGGGTTTCGAGTTTCGAGGGTCGAGCCAGCAGCCGGAGCCGTGCGCATTTAACTTGTGCGAGCGAACTCGGAGCCCGAAACTAGAAACCCGAAACTCGTACTGCGCCCGTTTCTGTATGGACGCCTAACCCCGGAC
>DIYZ01000290.1:0-1258 GCA_002427845.1 Chloracidobacterium sp. UBA6041
TGGGGAATGAATTGCAGGAGAAGCGTGTAACTCAATAACAGTGAGAGCAACCGGCAGGACAGGTCACGCCGATGAAATTTCTGAATTATATGGAAGCAGAAACTACGCCGCTGTTCGCTGTGAGTAATGTCCATGAGTCTGCCCTCTCTTGCTGAGATTGATTCCCGCGGAGCGAAGCGGACATGGGGACTTCAGCGGTGAAAGTTCAGCGGTGGTTGGTGCGCGTAAGAGTCCGGCTGCTTTCTGCAATGTAAGCGGTTGGCGAACGCGCAAACCAAGACGGGTTTACATCAACAGAAATAAGAGCGCTACTTTGCGGGCGGTAAAGCGACGGCAAAAGACGAATACGCAAACTAACAGTTTGCGTTACAAGAACTGAAACAAGCATGGCTGTTGCGGAAGGGTGAAGCGAAAGCGAATGCGAGCACGCAAACTAACAGTTTGCGCTACCAGCCTGTTTACATAACTGCGTTACATAACAGCGTACTCTGAGGGGTGGTCCAACTTAATACTTGAGCGGCGGATTCGCGGCGCACCTTATGCGAGGACGGGCGTCGTGTCAATAGCAATTTTATTTCAGTAGCAGATTGTTTTATGCAAGGAATTGAGCGTGTCATTTTCAATGTTGAACGGGCCGCTAGGTTGTTGGGTGGATCGGGGGAAGAAGAGTAGGCCCAGCAAGACGAAGGTAATGTAGGCCCAGCGGACGCGGCGCAGAGATAAAACACCGAGCACGAAGAATACAAGGAAAACGAGTAGCCACATGTCTGTTCCTCCAGCGCCTCTAGCAACAGCTATTAAGGAAAGCGCGAAGTCGCCGATGATCGTTAGCTTTTTTCACCGTTCAAGATAGGACTAAGTAATGCTGTTCGCACGGTGAGAATCCACACTGCCGTTATGTGGGAACCATCATTCAACAGTAAATCACTTGTCTAGCAGCTTCACAATATCCTCAATAGACCATAGCTTTGAGCTAACGAGCCAGCGGCCATTGCCGGACTACACCTTAGGCTTGGGTGGATTCTTACAAAGTTGTAGTGCGTGAAGTGAAGCGCAACGGCGCATCTGCCGAGCGCGGAACCAGCTGCGCATCTCACCGTGCTCTATCTAGCGCACGGCGGTGCAAACGTATGCCTGCATGCTGCCCCGCACAGGAAAATCACCACAACGCGCCGCCACCGCCTCGGCCACGGCTGCCACAATCTTCGGCACGTCTGCGGGGCGGCGCTCATTGATCGTAACGATCACTGGAGTCGGG
>DIYZ01000290.1:1432-18694 GCA_002427845.1 Chloracidobacterium sp. UBA6041
GTCGGGTGCCTACGAAATTTTCACCCCGGCGAAACGCAGCAGATCCGCCATGAAGAACTTGCCGTCTTGCGGAGCGCCAAACTGTCCTTGCCTGGGCTGCCACGTTGGCTCGGCACTCAGGAACGATGATGGGTCTCCGTCAAGCAGACCTATGAGCACCTCCGCGACGAGGCGACCACCGACTGGCCCAAGCTTCTTACCATTACAACGCACCTCCGCTTCTTTGAGGATATAGAACCAGAGCGGCGTATTGTCGTTGAAGGCTGTGGCGAGGTTGCGCGGCGGGTCACCGGGCTTGCCCCCCGGAGCGTTTGTGGGCAGAGCCAATTCGGCAGGCGTCAGGATGATGTTGTCTTTGGTCATGCCCATAGCCCGTGCGACAGCCTGGCCCGAGGGCAAGCCCAGTGCCTTGCCGCGCAAGAGATTGCGTTGCGCGAGCGACTTGAACATGTCAGTGATGAAGGGCAGCGAACCGAGACCGACGGCGATCTTCGCATCAATCCTGCGTGAGAGCTGTGGCTTCTGTGCGCTGCCAGAGAACTCAAAGAAGCGCGCCCACTGGATTTCCAGCCCGCCCCGACGCTCCTGAAAACCGCGCAGGTCTTCGCCTTCGGCGCCGAAGATTTCAACATCGTTGGGGTCTTCCGTCGCCGGGTTGAGCTGATAATCGGTGCGTATCATGCTATGGCCGAAGCGATAGGCCGCGACTGAAAACTCGACTGGGATGAACGGCTGATTCCGGTAGTGATAGAACTTCAGATCAACGTTCAGGGCTCCCTGTATATCTTTGGTGCCACCGCCGAGCGGAACTTTATATTTATCAAGCTTGACGATGTCGTTGACCACATCGTCGCCGCCAAGAATTTTTCGCAGGAAGTCATGTAAGACGACCCACTGGTAATGCCAGCGCACAATCCTGCGCGCCTCGTCAAAACGATTGGGCGTACTCGGGGGCAGGCTGTCCACGACCTTATTGTGAAACTTAATGAACGCCAGATGGAGCTGAGAGACAATCGCATTTTCGTCGTTCCGTGGATCGCCTGTCAGAGCTCGCTTCGGGCTCGCCGCGTTTCGCGGCAGATCGTCCTCGCCAGCGGCGTTCCTGCCGACGAGCAGCTTAACCCCGTCGGGCTGCTCGTAGAGATAGGGATTGTTGTCCGGCCCGTCCGCATAGAGCGAATCAAGATCATAGCGCGGCGTGCGGAAGTTGCGTAGGGCATCCGGGTCGTTGTCGCGCTGGAGTTTAGAGTTGGGATCGAAGGTGATGTCATGGTCAATGAACTGACCTAAGTAGGTGAAGCCCGCGGGGATGTCCGGGTTGTCCAGATTAGGATCGTCGGCCTGGGCCTGCGTCTCGATCATAGTTGCGCCCAACGACAGAAGATCTGCATCGTCCGGGGCGAAAGGCGGCAGGTTGCGAAACATCCGCCCAAAGCGTCCTTCGTACAGAGTCGAGCGCGGCACATCTTCAAGACCACGGATCGGGAGGATGCCGTGAAAACGCTCTGGTGGGCTGGGGCTGCTGTGTGGCGGTTGGTTAGAGAGTTTCATGTCTGGCATGTGAGTTTCTCCTCATAGATGCTCCCTGAAAGAGAGAACAGAGTGTAGGGTGAAGATCAGATGTGAGGTAACGATTGCTCTGATACCTCCAAAGTTTCTGCGGTTGGCGACAACACTAGCCGTAAGCGTTTTAGCTGGAAAAACAATAGTCCGACGCCGTGACATGCCTTTGCATGACTAGCTGAACCTTATGTTCCAGCAACGAGGCGGCAAAAGAAAATTCCAGGCTCAAGTGGACGTGAGGCTAACAAAAGTCGGGCTTTCGTAAGCAGTAGGACGTGAATTGAACCGCGAGGAAAAATATTCTTATAAAGTCAAATTGTCAATGTTAAGACGAACCTGCGCCTGAATGTTAATGCGATTGCGGCGTGAACCGATGTACCGTAATTTTGTCTCCCACCTCAATACTCATTAAGTCTTCACCCACTTCGAAAGCGCCGGAGTAGGTTTTGCGTGTAAGAGACACAAGGTCTTCAACCGTCGGAGCGCTTATCGCTGGGTCGGTCGACAATAATGCTATATGCGTGTACACGGCCAGTTTGGGCTTCACGCGGTTGAACACTCTGCCCGCATCCTCGGGCGTCGTGTGATGTCCGATGATTCGTCGTGCGGCCTCCGATGTCCTGAGGTTTTCCGGCTTCGCCGCTGCGACTTCATGAAACAATACATCCGCTCCGTTGGAGAATTTGATCAAGTTTTCGCTGAAGCGCGTATCACCAGAGAGCACGACTGAGCGGCCCTGATAGTCTATGCGGTAGCCGAACGCTGGCTTGATAAACTCACCATGATCTACGTTGAATGCCGTGACCTTGACGCCGTTCTTTTCGTAGACCACACCCTCTGTAATTTCCTTGGTGACGATGGTCACTCCTGAACGGGGAAGTTTCTCGTCCGCAATACGAATACGGATGTCGGCCCGATACGCCTTCTCCAGATGTAATATCATCTGTTTCGTTCCCCTCGGACCATACACGTGCATTGGCTCAGTCCGGTGACCGAAAGGGGGCGGGAGCCACCCCGTCAACCACAGATCGGGGAAGCCCACAATGTGGTCGGAGTGGAGGTGGGTGAAAAAGACGGCAGTCACATCGCGCATCGGGATATGAAGCTGCCACAGACGTATTGCCGCGCCGCGGCCACAGTCAAAGAGCAATTTTTCTGAGCCCGCTTCGACCAGGATGCTTGGGCCGAACCGTTCGACCATTGGAATAGGCGTCCCCGTACCTAGCAGAGTCACCTTGAAACTTTGCGCGCAAGTGCTTACAGGGATTAAGAGGATAAGAAAAATACACAAGCATTTCGACGAGAAAGTTTGAAGCATGGCAAATTATAAATATTCGAGATAGCAACCTAAGCTGCGCTTCAGCGGTGAGCGAATCCATCGACCGTTCGCTTCACCTTTCAATAATAGCCGCACTCAACCGTTAGGGAATTCCTGAATAAAGCGTACTAAGAGACTTTATTAAATGACCGCTAAGGCAACTAACGCTAGTTGCCGTCCGCAATCAGCTCTTCGAAGATAGCCATCCGTGTCATGACATCCCGACCATAGTCGTGTCCAGTCGTGTGCTTGTCACTGTCTCCCTGTAAGGCCCCAGCAATAGCATTTCCCATCCCACAATTGTAGCCGCTGGCTGCAATCTTCTGATGTTGCTGAGCATTGAAATTCGGGAATTTCTGCTGCGCTTTGTTGATGTTGTCTTCCAGCAACTGAGCACCGAACTCGAGGAGAGGATCGGGATCGGTCTTAAAGCTGCCGCTGTCCCGCGCCTGCCGTGCAATCGGATGCTGAATATCGATCTGGATGATCCCCACACCATGAAACTCGCCATGCTGGGGGTCACCGAGTATATTGAGACAGTTTGTTTCACGACTTGCAATCGCAAAGAAGAATGACGTCGGAAAGCCGTGCGCTGTTGCGTGCTGCTCAAGCTTCGTTGCAAAGCCTGTGTGACGTAAGCTGTGTAACTGGTTAAGTAACTCCATTTTGGTGGGCATGGTGAGCTAGTCTCCTTCGTGAGCAGAGGTTTTTATAAATATCTGTGAGAGGATACCAAAATTATCAGCCCTGCGGCTAACACTGGGAATTGAGCGGCGGCGTACAAAACGTGATCACCACGCAAGCCTCGCGGATGAAAGCCGCGCTATTCGCCGTCCGCTCCAAATGAGTTGTTAGATGGCGACGATGTTACCTTCTTTGTGAGTTACCTGGCTCCTTCACGCGCGGCACTGCTTCGAGCAACTCGGTAGTATTCTCAGTCACACTTCGTGCGTCAACGAACTGTGTCGTCTCTCCACTACCTAAGGCTGCGACACTGCCCCCCGCTTCCGATCCAATCGCCTGTCTAGTATTGGTATGACCTCGTTTAAGCCTTAACTTTAATTCAAGCGCAAAAGCGAAGCTGAGCATCTGATGGATAGCAATGACAAAGCAACAAGCTCCGGCCACGTACACAGACCATTTCGCTTCAGGAGTGTTCAGATAAGTCGCGTATAGAGCAATGGCCGAGAAGAGAGCAAGCAAGGCGCTCACGCCATTGAAGACGATCATCGCAGTTATCCGCTCCTCAGGCTTAGAGGCACCACGGCCACCGAAAGATTTCTTGTCAGCCAACCATTCACCACAACGTTTGCAGTAAGCGTTCGGACTTTGATTGGCTGCACCGCAGTTCGGACAAAACATAGCTATTGTCTTCCTTATTTACCCTCGAGCCTGATCTCAATCATAACCGGCTAAATATTAGTCTGTAGCCCTGTGTCATTCAACAGGCCATCTAACCGGGCGCGGCGATTAGCAACAACGTCGAAAGCAAAAGAGTAAGTTGAAGAACGAGCTGCCCGCGGTCCGGTCCAACGAATCGTTATGGCGCGCGCGGAGTGCATGAGTTACTCGGGTTGGCGCTGCGCAGACACCCGCTGGCCCAGCTCGATCCGTCTTCAAATTTGACTGTCGTCACGCCAATCCATACCTTGCTGAAACTTGGAATCGTGCTTCTCTCAGCAACAAACTTCCTATGACGTTCATATTGGGCTTCGTTGAATTTCAATTCGAATTCTTCATTCGGCATGATCACTTTCTGCTCGTCCGAAGGAATTCCAGTGCTCAGCCCCTTCCCATATTCGAGGGAAAAACCGAGGCTATGATCTTCAGTCTTCGTCTCCGGCAAGTCGAATCCGATCCGCGCCCCGGTGATCGGCTGTCCAGAGACATTCCTCATTCTGAAAGTCAAACTCCGTAACCAATCTTTATCAGCGGCGAACGGCTGGCCAACTGTAATTGAGCGACCGGCAACTGTCATATCAACAATTTCCAGAGCTTCAGTAACAGGAGACGGTTTGATTCCTTCCGCCGCAGAACCGATGCGACCAAGAGGATAGGTCGACCATTCTATAACCCGATCCTTTGGCTGCGCGGACGTCGTCCTGACGACAACAATTATTAGGACAGCAGCTACGATGAGTTGAAAGGATTTGCCCTTCTCAAACTGCATGACATTCCCTCCTTCTCGGGAGTTCAACCCGACCGGCATAACGCTGCGCTTCAGCGGCGAGCGAATCACTTCCTGCGTCCCTTCGACGGCATCAACGATGAGGCCGACGCTCTTTGTGCCGCTGCCGCTCGCATCTGCTTCCTCATCTGGAAACTGGCAAGTGACAACGTAGGATTGCCTGCTCGAACCTTCATCCTCGCCCTGGGGTTCTTCATGCTCCCCAACCTTCCCACGAACAAATTGAAGTCCTGCGGCATAGAAACAGGACTAGTGTGACTAAATGACATAATCTGATAACGGACATTGTT
This sequence comes from Chloracidobacterium sp. UBA6041, assembly GCA_002427845.1. Lineage (GTDB taxonomy): Bacteria > Acidobacteriota > Blastocatellia > Pyrinomonadales > Pyrinomonadaceae > PSRF01. The sequence goes on from DIYZ01000290.1 coordinate 6,792, forward strand.
AACCACTAGATCATAGACATTGGGAGCGAGTTTAATATCTTTCTCGATTGGTATTATCCATCCTACCCTTGTCGGCAACCCAGGCATTTCAACTGTGAACTCTTCACCTCCTGGCCGGATGGTTTTCCATTCAAGATCCTGAGCTGACGCAATCACAACGCAGATTAGAACCAAGAAGATAGATAGCAAGATGGCGTCGGCTTTGTTATGTTTCATTTCATTTCTTCCTCAACGCTTAAAGAGCACGTCAGCTATTTTTTCAAATCGGCAATCGGTTTCTGTGAACCCTAACAGCTTCCAGAAAATCTAACCATATATTATCCCGCACCAGCTTGATAATAACGACAAAGCGGTATTATCCCGCTGGTGGAAGTCAAGCAGCTTTTCGCTCCGAATTTCTCATCGCACGGTTTTCACATCAAAGGTAAGAAAGCCACCAATCTTTGCGGCGGGCCTTCACCCCGGCAAACCATTTGCAAAGCGGATAAAGCAGCAGCACCCCGGCGATCCAGCACGCGTAAACGACCGCGAGATTGAAACCCACACCGACAGGCGCACCCTGGATTCCGAGCAGATTCCCAAACATCCATGCGGTTGGTTTACCCGCGACGAAGTGCAAACCAGCTGAAATCAAGTGGGCCGTGGGCCACTGCAAGAGATAGAAGAAAAGTGGCACGCGGCCAAAGGTGATGAAAAAGTTGCGGACTCGCGCGGCTAGCGTGTGGGGACGGGACGCCCGCGACCCGGCTGAAGCGTTGCTGGTTTCAAATTCCGACGAAGGGCTGTTGGCTTCGAACCAGGCCAGCGCCAAAATTGCTGGTCCGAGAGTCATTAGCAGAAAGTCGAGCGACGGTGGATATTTCGTTACGTTCAGAAATGATAGAACCGTAAATGCCACGGTGCTCTGCCGCGACCATGGCGACGCGTCGCCGTAGTAATTGATAGCGCGCAGAATGATGAAGAGCACAGTCGCCACGCTTCCCATGATCAGCAATATCCGCCGTCGCCGCTGCGCGTCCCATTGATAGATCGCGCCAAACGCATAGCCGGCAGCCATCACCCCAATCCACGGAATTAACGGATACAAAACGTAAAACACGGGACTGGGAAACCCATAGATCGGTAAAGGCTCGTTACCCTGATGGAGAATGATGAAAAGCTTCGCCCAGAAACCTGGCACCGGGCTGTTTGGCCCGCGCCAGCCCTGCACATGAAAACGATCCAGCAAATTATGTAGCGCGATCATGCCAACGCCGAAACCCGCCACAACGCGGAGCGGCAAGTGGATCAGGGCAGCCAGGACAATCATCGAGACGCCGATAACCCAGATCACTTGCATCATGCCGAGAAAGCGATAGTCGACACTGAAGGTCGCACCCAGACGCACCAGAGTGAACTCCAGCACAACCAACCAAAGACCGCGCGTCACCAGGAATCGCGAAAGCTCTTTCCTGCTCTTGCCGCGCGCAAACTGCAAGTACGCGCCGGTGCCGGCGAGGAATACAAACACCGGGGCGCAGAAGTGTGTAATCCAGCGAGTGAGAAAAAGCTTCACACTGGTATGCGCGAGGTCGGTAGGGTCGAAACCCTGCAAAGCGTAACGATGCACAAAATCGCGCGTGTGATCGAGCATCATGATGACCATCACGATGCCACGCAGCAAATCGATGGAATCGATGCGCCGGGATCCTGGCCTGCTCGTGCCGGCCAATGGCGGTTGCGGACGCAGATCAGCAGGCCCGCGAGCAGTACTGATTTCTGAGAAAGTGTTCGTATTGGTGTTCGTCAATGTCCGCTCGCTGTTTCCGCTTTCTGTGTTTCATCCAAATAAGCAGAAATGCAGTAGAGGTTTTCGCCGAGGACGTACATGAGGTTTGCGGATTCCAGGTAGTTCTCCAGCTTGTCAGCGTTCTTATTCAATATCTCGAGCCGCAGCCGCGCAGCCTCCGTGCGCTCCTCTGCCGTCAATCTCTGATCAGACGCAAGCCGGGTCAGCTAGGCCAACGTCCACGGAAACCACAGGAACGTCGATCCTTCGGCAAGGAATTCCGTACCCACAAAGCGGAGGTCCGCGTCGGGCATGTGGCTGTTGCCTGCTTCTATCTCGTCGCGTTTTAGACCAGTTCAATTTCGCGAACCGTCAAAATTTCCGGACGAGCACGAAGAGCGGCGAGAGTTTCCCGTTCCAGGCTGGCGTCGACTTCAATCACCGCCATCGCTTCCCCACCTCGTTCCTGCCGGCCGAGATGGAAGCGGCTAATGTTGACGCCACGCTCGCCGAGGATCGTGCCCACCCGACCGATTACGCCGGGCACGTCGCGATTGCGCATTACCAGCATGTGGCCCTGGGGGATCGCCTCAATGTGAAATCCGTCAATCTCGGTTATGCGACCTTCGCGGCTCTGCTCACCAAAACCAAAGATTGTGCCCGCGACTGACTGTTCGCCGCCGCCGGCCAAAACGTGTGTGCGTATCGCCGGCGCCAGGTCCGCACCGGCGCGAAAGTAGGTGGTAGTGACTTTGATGCCGCGTTCTTCGGCAATCAGAAATGCATTGACGGCGTTAACTCGCGCGCTGACGTCGCGCAGCAAACCGGCAAGGAAGGATCTCGTCACCGGCGCCGCATTTAGTTCCACGATTTCACCAGCGAACTCGAGTTTGACTTCACGCACCGCGCTGTCAACCAATTGGGCTTGGAATCTTCCAAGCTTCTCGGCGAGCTCGATATAAGGCCGCAGTACACCTAATTCCTTCACTCCCAGCGCCGGCACATTCACCGCGCCGCGCAAAGCGCCGCTCAATAAATAATCACGCATCTGTTCAGCGACGGTGAAGGCAACGCCCTCCTGAGCTTCGGTAGTTGAAGCGCCCAGATGCGGTGTAACAATTACTTCATCGAGCAACAAAAGTGGGTGGTCCGAAGCGGGAGGCTCATTAGCAAAGACGTCCAGGGCGGCGCCGGCGACAGCCCCCGATTTAATCGCATCGCATAAGGCGCTTTCATCAACAAGCCCGCCGCGAGCACAGTTAATTACGCGTACGCCCTGCTTCATCTTCGCGAAAGCGTCGCGGCCGATGATGCCGCGCGTCTCCGGTGTTAAGGGAGTGTGCACCGTCAGAAAATCTGCATTAGCAAAAACGTCTTCGAGCGGCGCCAGCTCGATTTCCAAATCGCGCGCCTGCTCCGGCGCGAGAAACGGATCGAAGGCGAGTATGCGCATTCCGAAAGCCCGTGCGCGCGCGGCAACTACGCGGCCAATGCGGCCCATGCCTACAACGCCGAGCGTTTTCCCCTGCAACTCAACACCGATGAAAGACTTTCGATCCCAATGGCCCGACTTGAGACTGCTGTTGGCCTGTGGAATGCGGCGCGCCAGCGCAATCAAAAGCGCGATCGTGTGTTCCGCGGTCGTGATGGTGTTGCCATCGGGCGCGTTCATCACCACGATGCCGCGCTCAGTGGCTGCCGGCACATCGATGTTATCTACGCCGACACCGGCGCGACCGACAACGCGCAACGTCGTTGCGCTGTCCAGCAAATCCGCGGTGACTTTGGTTTCACTTCTGACTACCAGACCGGCGCAACCCGAGAGCGCGGCGCGCAATTCCGCCGCATTCAGTCCGGTGCGCTTCTCTACAACAAAACCGGCGTCACGCAAAGGCTGAAGACCCGTATCGCTGACTGCATCTGCTACAAAAATCTTGACTTGGGGAGTTGACATGAAGAAGTTGCCTTAGATTATTTGATTATTGTCTGCAAAGAAGGTGGTATGGTAACAGTCTGCTTGATGTCCGACAAACTTCAGTTTGTCGTGGATTTTGTCAGTACCACCTGCGGTAGCCGGTGGGTCATCGGTTCAGTCCGCGAGGCGCCAACTCACGCGCCCGCCACAGCAGGCAATACTGACCTCACGACAAACTAGAGTTTGTCGGACAGTGTGTCGGAAAACCGGGGGAGAAGACATGGAGATTTTCGTTTATCGAGCGGGCTCAAACGAAGTGGAAGAAGGTTTCACTGTCGCGCAGCTTCCGGAGTTGTTGCAGGACGAGAACGCGGTAATCTGGGTTGACATGGAAACACCATCTCTCGCAGACGACCGTGTGCTGCTGGATGTCTTCCACTTTCACCCGCTGACAGTCGAGGACTGCCGGGCTAACCGCCACCATCCCAAGGTCGAAGAGTTTCCCGACTATATTTATTTCATCGTGCACGCGGTGCGGACCGATGCAAGCCCTGACCGTTTCAACACCATCGAGCTGGACGGTTTTCTCGGACGAAATTACGTCGTCACCTATCGTCACGACAAGTTTGCCAGTCTCGATAAGGTGAAGCAGTCCGTTCGGTCGAGCCCGGTTACGTGCCAGCGTGGCGCCACGTTTCTTCTGCATCAAATAATAGACAGTATCGTCGATGATTACCTACCGGTGATGGACGACTTTGACGAACGCATAAACGAACTGGAAGACAACATTTTCACGCTGCACCGGCCAAACGATCAGATACTCGAAGAGATTCTGGGGCTGAAGCGGAGTGTCTTGCGACTCCGGCGCATATCCTCAAAGCAACTGGAAGTTTTATATCGCATGAGCCATGGTCAGTTTCAACTTATCTCCGGTCCCGTGCTCCCCTTCTTTCGCGACATCTATGATCACCTGGTGCGCGTAACCGATCTGGCGGAGAGTTATCGCGATCTGATCAGCGGTTCGCTGGAGGCTTACCTGTCAGTCGTGTCGAATCGGCTAAACGAGATCATGAAGGTGCTCACGATCTTTTCGGCAATTATGTTGCCGTTAACGTTTATCGCCGGTGTGTACGGCATGAATTTCGAAAATATGCCGGAGCTTCATTCACGCTACGGCTACTACGCGGTCTGGGGCATCATGATCGTGGTTGCCGTGGGAATGCTTTTGCTTTTTTGGAAGCGCGGCTGGATTGGCAACCCACCACCCCGGAAAAGGATTAAACAGGAAGGATGAACAAAGTTCAGAGTTCAAACTTTAGTTTGATGCTTCGGATAGGTCGCAAGCTAAAGCTTGAGCTCTAAACTGCCTTTCACATCGGACCGGCGTCGTTATTTTGTTTGCGGCTGTCGTCCACGGTCCCATCCGGTGCGGGCAGTTCAGCTTCATCTGACGGTGACTCCGACGTTGAATCCGAGATCTTCTCACTCTTTTCCACATCCGCCAGAGTTTCTTTGCTGGTTGCGTCTGACTGACGCTCCTCTCTTTCCTGGGTCGTTGTACTGTGCTCCTTTTCCTGTTTAGGGTCTTGCATTCTTCCTCCTTAGATTAGCCGGCGCACCAATACAAAAACTGACACAACAACCGCCGCGTACGCACCGGCAACAATATCGTCGGCGATTATTCCCAAGCCTGACTCGAGAGATTCAAGCCGGCGCGCCGGGTAGGGCTTGATGATATCGAACAGTCGAAAGGCCACGAAGGCTGTCAGAATGCTCAGCCATCCGGGATCGAATCGCGACATGACGGGCAAGAGTGCTATTAACTGTCCCGCAACTTCATCGACCACGACTTTCTGTGGATCCTTCCGGGCAAAAAGCTTCTCGGCGCGGGTTGCGGCCCAGATCCCAACCAAAGTAACAACGGTAATCAATAACAACTCCGCCGCGATAAACAATGACCACGGCGAGAACAGCAGAAAACTGTTAGGCCCGGCGAAGTTGCGAATGAATTTCCACGTTACAAATTCAAGCGTAAGATAAAAGCCAATTGCGAGAAGCGATCCCCATGTACCGGGCGCAAGTGGCAGATAACCAACGCCGCAGGTCGCGATTGTCAGGGCAAGATAATCCGTTACCGAACGCGAGGCTCGCGGCTTGGGAACGACTGCGTCGGCGGTCATAACCGACGGGTTCAATTCATCGCTGGATTCTTTGATGCCCATTGCTGTGCGGCTCGAGAGTCAAACAGTGCGGCTTTGCCGCTCTCCGTGCGGAAAGGCTCGGTCTTTCCGTGGCGTACTATTCAAGCTCCTTCGCCGAGGCTTAGCCTCGGCGAAGAAGTTGAGACTCGCTACTCGGTAAGGCATAGCCTTACCGCACGGACAGCGGCGGAGCCGCAAGAATACGTATTTAGAAAGTACCGGCGCGCTACTCAACAATACGTCCAACCAGATCATATTGCTGCGCTTCTGTAATCTCCACCGTAACGAAATCGCCTGGCAATGACGCGAAGCCTTCGGGTGCATCGTTAATTAATATGCAGCCGTCGATATCGGGCGCTTGTGTTTCCATTCGACCCTGCCAGAGTAGCTCGCTCTCATTCGATTCGCCTTCAAAAATTACCCGAACCCGTTCGCCAATCCTCGCCTTGTTTCGTCGCCGTGAAATCCGCGCCTGCTCTTTCATCAGACGCGCGCGGCGTTGCCTGGCCGTCCGGGGATCGACTTTGTCCGGCAAATCGAACGCCGGTGTTCCTTCTTCATCGGAATAGGTGAAGACACCCACGCGATCGAATTCGACGTTCTTAACAAACGCCAGCAACTCTTCAAAGTCGGCAGCGGTTTCACCGGGGAAACCGGTGATGAAGGTTGTGCGCACGGCAATGCCGGGCACGCGATCGCGCACTCGCTTGATGAGTTTTTCAAGCGAGGCCCGATTGCCGCCGCGCTTCATCAGTTTCAAAACATTCTGGGAAGCGTGTTGCAAAGGCATGTCGAGATATTTCACTGCTTTCGGCTCTTCGGCTAACACATCGAGAAAGCCGTCGCTGATGTGCGTCGGATAGGTGTACATGACGCGCACCCATTCGATGCCCTCCGTGTGAGACAGTTCGCGCAGCAGATGGGCCAACGCATCCTGCTTGCTCAGGTCCTCGCCGTAGCGTGATGAATCCTGTGCGACGAGTATTAATTCCTTCACTCCTTCTTCGGCAAGCTGCTGCGCTTCCGCCACGATCGAGCCGAAGCGCCGGCTGCGAAAATGGCCGCGCATCTGCGGAATGAAACAGAATGCGCACGGGCGATCGCAGCCTTCGGCGATTTTGATGAAGGCATAGTGACTCGGCGTGGCCAATACGCGCGGCGTCGATTCGTCGTAGAGATAGGTGGCGCTTTGATTGCCAAGCGATATCACCGGAAGCGAACGCGTGTCCGTCTTCGGATTGCAAACCGCGAGAATGTCGTTTATCTGGCTGGTGCCGATAAAGGCATCGACTTCCGGCAGCGATGCCTTCAACTCATCGCGGTAGCGTTCGACCAGACAGCCGGCGACGACCAACCGCGTGGCTTTGCCGTCAGTTTTCAATCTTGCCGCTTCGAGAATCGCTTCGATTGATTCCTTTTTTGCGGAGTCAATAAAGCCGCACGTATTCACCACGACGGTATCAGCTTCACTCGCGTCTGCGGTAATTTCGTAACCGGTGGCCTTTAGCTGGCCCATCATCACCTCGCTGTCGACGAGGTTTTTGGGGCAGCCGAGGCTGATGAATCCAATTTTCATTAGTTAGTAAATCGTAAATCCTAAGTAAAAAATTAATCTTCGTTTCGCCAGGAGTCTCAGCGCCGTTGGGCGCGAAATGTTTATAGCCTCCGATTGAGACCGAAAGATTTCGCGAGCTCCTTTAGGGAGCGCCATATTCTTTCGCTCCTAAAGGAGCTTGACTAAATAATTTGGCATCGACAGCTATAAACATCTGGCTCCTAACGGAGCCTTCAGAGGCTCGCTTTGTTTTGTCTGTCAAACTCTGAAAGACGTGCCTCAATTTCGCGCAGTTCGCTCGCAGATAAGTTCTCCACACCGAACCGCACGCGATTGTACGCTTCGGTAATGCGAACAGCGTCGGGAATATTGATCGACGTAGCAAACTCCAGCGGTGTTTGATGTGGCTCCCGCTTGACACCTCGCTGTTCTAGTAACGCCATTAGGCGCTCGTAGAAATCCACGCGCGAACTTTCCTGCCCAGTTTCAGTTCGCCAAACTTTCAACCAGTGGGGCCAACCGAACCGCCGCACACGTTTCGCGGCGAAGACCAATAACAACGCCGTTATAAGACCGCCTGCGATAAGCCCGAAGGCCCGGGCCGACGAAGAGACCATCGCGCGAAAGCTGGAAACCAGGGCAGCGGCAGAGCGACCGTAGTCAAACATATGATTACGCAGAGAAGTGGCGAGCGAGCGCTGCTCCTGTTTGTCGTAACCGATAACATACTGGAACCAGATCAACTCGAGTGCCTCGGCGTATTTCCCCAGTTGCCCTGTGAATCCGGTTCGCACGGGTTCGGATCTGCCGGCCGCCGGCGTCGGATCAAACGTAATCCAGGAATGACTTTCGGGAAAATAAACCTCTACCCAGGAATGCGCGTCGCTCTGTCTTACCGTAAACGCGCCGGCTGCTTCGTTGTACTCACCGGGAAGAAATCCGTTTACTACGCGCGCCGCAATCCCGCGCGTCCTCAGCATAATGGCCATCGCAGTGGAAAAGTATTCGCAATGTCCGGCCTTAACATTGAAAAGGAAGTCGGCGAGCGGGTCAGGTCCGCTGGCTTTCATCTCCAGCGTGTAGCCATAGTCGCTTTGTAATTCTGATTCGATTGCTTTAGCTACGTCGTAGCGATTGCGCGCATGGGCATTTACGGCAATAGCATTCGCGCGCGCGTCTATCCGCGAGTCGAGGGATTCCGGATATTGGAGGTAGCGCTCAAAGCCGGCCGGATACGGGCGCGCATCTGCTCGTAATAAGGCGATGTCGGGTTCCGTTGTGTCGGAAAGGGCTTTGTAAATTATTCGATCAAACTCATGCCGGCTCGTCTGCACCGAACCTTCGGCGTCAACGCGGACAAAAGGAAATTCCCCCTCAATGGCAACCGGCCGAGTCGCCGCAAAAAGCACCGGAGATTCAATAGGCTCAAGAAAAACTGTCTGTGTCGTCAAGCGATGAAGCGCTTCAGTGGTGCCCAGTTGAAAAAATCCCTTTTCGTTCGTCAGTGGATAGCTGCGTCTGGCTACCGGCGACTTTTTCCAGCCGTGGCCGGTAAATTCATCCAGAGCGACTCCTCGCCATCTGAACTCGCGACGCGGTTGCCAGTCCTCGATGCGAATATGCATAACCACTGTGTTGTCGCGTTTAAGACTACCGATTTCTCCCAGCGTCACGTTTTCCGAAAACCCGACGAAGTTTGCAAGTCCGCCGGAAGCGCGAGTGAGCGCGACTGACCCTACGCGCGGCGCCACGAGAAATAACGGCAGCGCGAGCACGAAGATTAGGCCCAGCAGGAAGATAGCAACGAAGGGAAGACGATTGGCCTCAGCATTTCGTCTGCCACTGCGTCGCGCTGGGTTTTTGAAAATACGCGAATCGGGTGGCACCAGCAGACGGGTTTCCGTTGCCGCAATCGCGCGTTTGGACTTCTGGATCTCAAAAGCGATCATCGTGGAAAGACCACACAGGAGATACAGCGTCAGCGTGCCCAGGAAAATGGGACTGAAACTTAAGCCGGCCGCAAGGAGCACTTCGAAGAAAGAAATGAGATACAAAAAAACCCAGTCGCGATCCTTCTTCACCTGCAGGAGCTTCACGGCCGAGAGAAAGACAATCAGGTGGGCTAACGCGTTGACTCCCACACTTCCGGCCGGCTCTCCGATCAGTTTTTGATATTTCCAATCCAGAAAAAACAAGGGAATAGAGAGGAGGACTACCACCAGTCCGACTCGTTCTGAAAGCTGCCACTTCGTGCCTTCGCACTTCCACGCTGCCGCCAGCAAAAGCCAGAACAAGACAGCTATGGAAATCGGCAAGCCTCCGGCTAACAGCAGCGCTAGCGTCGCGACGGCCACCGTCGCATAAGAGAAGGTCTGGAAATAAGTCTTGAAGCTCATTAAAAAGGTCTAGCCCTATCAGCCTTCACGTTTCAGATTGGGGGTTTCGCCCGGGAACCAGCGCGGCTGGAAATCTCGCCGGCGCTTTCTCAGCGACAGCTATTTTCGCGTCACGCGGATCTCAAAAAGTTTTGGCCATAGTTTGCCGGTCACGAAGAGTCGGCCATTTGTCTCGTCGTACGCGATGCCGTTCAGTACAGCCTCTCCATCATGAACTTCACCGCGCGAGAGTAGCCCGGTCAAATCAATCCAGCCGACTATTCGTCCCGTCTGGGGATCAATGCGAGCTATCCGATCGGCGTGCCAGATGTTTGCATAGATTTCACTCTGAACGTATTCGAGCTCATTGATCTCGTTAACCGGCGTGCTTCCGTCGCTGACTGCGATCGTTTTTCGAACCTGGAAGTTGTCCGGGTCAAGAAATCGTATTCGATTAGTGCCGTCGCTCAGGATCAACGATTGGCCGTCGTTTGCGAGTCCCCAGCCCTCGCCTTCGTAGTTGAACGTACCAATCTTTTCGAAAGTCCAGGGGTCATAGATAAAGCCCAACTGATCTCGCCAGGTCAACTGGTAGATCTTGCCCTTCAGGAGGGTTATCCCTTCCGCAAAATACGGTTCCGGCACGTCAACCTTCTGCAGCACGCTGCCGGTTTCCAGTTCTACGCGTCGCAAACTCGAACGGCCCACCTCTCCGGTGCTCTCAAGCAATTTGCCGTCCTGGAAAACCAGTCCTTGAGTAAACGCATCAGGGTCGTGCGGCCAAACATGGATTACCTCGTATCCGTAGATCGGAACAGATCCATTGCCAGAGGTTTTTTCGCCAGGTAGATTTGCTGCCGGGCCTGGCTGGCATTGGAAACTGGTGAAGGAGAGAAAAAGCACTAAGGCGCCGACTATTCGTCTGATGGCATTCTCCGCCGAGGGAGAAACCAGAGTGCCGCTCAGAGTCGTTAGAGTTGGCAGAGTCGCAGCAGCCATGGAGATAATCATGCGCAAATGGGAGAAAACCAACGCGTCCAGCTTAACACCAGGCGGCGGTCCGCGATAACTCAAGGCAGGCGCCGACGAAGACCCTACTAAAGACAAAGCCCGCGCGGCATAACACCGAGCGGGCTTCTGTAAAATAATCCCGGCGACTTCCTACTCTCCCACGCAGTTACCCGCGCAGTACCATCGGCTCCAGCAGGCTTAACTTCCGTGTTCGGGATGGGAACGGGTGTGACCCTGCCGACAAAATCACCGGAAAACTTTTCAAAAAAATTGGTCTTTGGTCTTGGGACTTTGGTCTTTGTCTTCGTGCGCGTAGGTTGAAGCCGTCACCGAGAGAAGTTCAAAGGCCAAAGACCCAAGACGAAAGTCCTGAAGGTCTTTGATAATCGAATAGTGCTGTCTTTCCAAGGCAGTTCGCGCAAGCGCGAATTTGTTGCTTGAGTAAATTTTATGGTCAAGCCAAGGGACTGATTAGTAGTGGTCAACTGAGTACATTACTGCACTTACATATCCACCCTATCAACCTCGTGGTCTACGAGGAGTCTCACTGGCAGGAATAATCTTGGGTCTGGCTTCACGCTTAGATGCATTCAGCGTTTATCCATACTCCACATAGCTACCGAGCGCTACGGCTGGCGCCATAACTCGTACACTAGAGGTGGATCCATCCCGGTCCTCTCGTACTAAGGACAGATTCCCTCAATCCTGCTCCGCCCACACCAGATAGGGACCGAACTGTCTCGCGACGTTCTAAACCCAGCTCGCGTACCGCTTTAATTGGCGAACAGCCAAACCCTTGGGACCTTCTTCAGCCCCAGGATGCGATGAGCCGACATCGAGGTGCCAAACCCTGCCGTCGATGTGAACTCTTGGGCAGGATCAGCCTGTTATCCCCGGCGTACCTTTTATCCGTTGAGCGACGGCCCTTCCATACAGAACCGCCGGATCACTAACTCCTACTTTCGTACCTGTTCGACTTGTTTGTCTCACAGTCAAGCTGGCTTATGCGTTTACACTCTACGGCTGATTTCCAAACAGCCTGAGCCAACCTTCGAGCGCCTCCGTTACTCTTTGGGAG